>JAEWBS010000088.1 GCA_023391005.1 Bacillota bacterium
AATTCCATAGTGCTCCCTCCAATTATCGCATTCTGTCGCTTTTTCGTGAAGATATAGCCTTATCATAATACAAATACGGCGGCAAAGTCAAGAAAAACGCGGCTCGGCAGAGGTTGACAGAAACACATATCCGCTGTAGAATTGTGGTGACAAATTGCGTGAGGTGGTAGTGAATGTTAACCAAATTTGACACCGTAATTTTTGACTTGGATGGAACGCTTCTCAATTCGATTGACGATTTGACCGACAGCGTGAACGAAGCGCTGTCCCGGTGTGGTTTTCCGAAACATTCCACGCAGGAGGTCAAGGGCTATGTCGGTAATGGCGTGGATACGCTGGTTCGTCTGGCATTGCCGCCAAGCGCCGATCAGGTGGACTACAACGCCGTTTATAAGGCGTTCATTAATATTTACGCCAAAAATATGAACAACAAAACGCAGCCGTATTTGGGGATCCCCGAGCTGCTGACCGAGCTGTGCCGGCGCAGCATTAAAATGGCGGTGGTATCGAATAAGTTTCAAGATGCCGTCACGCCGCTGATCGAAGATTATTTTGGCGACTGTATTCCGATTTCGGTTGGGGCTGATGAGAATACGCCCAAAAAGCCGGATCCGAGCGGGGTGCTCCGAGCGATGGAACAACTGGGCTCAGTGCGCGAGCGTACCATTTACATGGGCGACTCGGACGTGGATGTTCTGACCGCCAGAAACGCGGGGGTCTTTTCGGTCGCTTGCAGCTGGGGCCTGCGCGATAAAGCGGTGCTCGAAGCCGCTCGCCCCGACGCGCTCATCGATACGCCGCTGGCGCTTTTGTCACTTTTAGACGCGGAAGTGACGCTTTAGACACCCATGACCGTTAAACCAATTTTTTTAGGTTTTTTTCTGCATAGCTCTTGCCAAATGGCAAATCGAGTGTTATAATAATTTTCGCTGCATCGGTTATAGCAGCGTTAATTTGGGGGCGTAGCTCAGCTGGGAGAGCGTACGGTTCGCATCCGTAAGGTCGAGAGTTCGATCCTCTTCGTCTCCACCAAAAAAGTGGCTAAACTGAAAGGTTTAGTCACTTTTTTATAGTTTCCTAAATTTTCAGTTATAAAACAGATGGGTGGATTTATTAATGGGAAAGAAAATTGCGCTGAAGACGAAGAAGAATATGTTTCCGACTCAGTGTAAAGAAAATTGCAAGAATTTTTTGAAGGCGGCCACGTGGTGCGCTTATGCAGCAGGTTTAGTATTGTACTTTGTATATCTGTTAGCGCTCCTTTTTGGGAAAACTCCCTCTGGATATAGCCTTTCTGCGGCGGTTATATTGTTTTTTCTCGGTGCCGTTGGCCGTGGATTTTTGACGGATAACAGGCAGGAATATTCTAGACGAGTGGGTACATTTCTAATGGACATATTTCGTACAATAATGGGAGCGCTTGTGTTTTCTATTGTGATGACAGTGACCTGCATCTATTTGGGAGGTATTGTTGGTATTTATCCTTTTAATAATCTCGATAACTATGTGATATTTCATGTCATTGGCGTTCTGTTTCTGATTATATTTATTGGTATAGGTTATTATGCGCGAAAAAAATATAGCGCAATTTGGAAGGATAATTTTAAAAGACTCGTTATACCGTTTAAGGACATTATTAAATTTGCTGCCGCAATAACGCCGTTGGTAGTCTTAATGGAAAAATTCTCCCCGGCTTTGAAAGCGATAATCGGCCAGCTTTTGAGGGGATCCCTGTAATGAACCAGCTTGCTTTTCAAATTTAGTTTTGAAAAGCAAGCTGGTTGCAATTTTGAGTAGTTTTGGGAACTACAGCGCCAATACTGTCATGAGTTCGTCGAATCGAAGGACGACTGGGAGATTGTAAAGGAGTTCAGTGAAAAAGGCGTTTCCGGCTTTAAGATTTCGGCAAAAGATCGCGACGTCGTACAAGAAATTCAAAAGGATGCGACTCTGGGTAAATTTGATATTCTTTTAGTCTTCATGTTTGACCGGCTTGGCCGTAAGGAGGATGAGACGCCTTAAGGAAAGCGATCTGATCGAACGTCAGGTGCATTCATCTACGACCGCTTATCAGAAACAGCTTAAGACAGTAAAGGCGGAATATACAAAAGGCAGCAAAGAGCTTTCCAAGTGGGAGAATCTGATGCTGGATTCCATTGAGGGAAACTGCGCCTTTACCCCGAAACAGGTTAAGAAGCGTATGGATGCAGTTCAACAAAGCGTTGATAATCTGGCCGCGCAGATTCAGGATCTGCAAACAAAGATCACCGAAACCAATTTGATGACCGATAAAATCAAGGAGGAGCGGCAAAAGCTGCTCTCGTGGGCCAAGCTTTACGAGGGCACATCGGTTGAGGAAAAGAAAATGATCGCCTCTTATCTTATTAAAGCGGTTACCGTCAGTCGGGATTATGGCATTCAGATTGACTTCAATATTTCCGAAGCGGAGTATCTCGACGGCATGACGATGGCGTGAGGCTTTTGGACCGGCGCCGTGCGTGCTTGCCACCGATATTCCGCTCGACGGATTTGCAGCGCCATGTTATACTGAAACAAAAACCTCCGGGGATAAAATGATGACAAAAATTTTATTTATCTGCCACGGCAACATCTGCCGCAGCCCGATGGCCGAGTACTGGATGCGTGATATGCTGCAAAAAGCAGGACGCTCTGACGAAATTGAAATAGCCTCCGCTGCCACCAGCCGCGAGGAAATCGGGAATCCCGTCTACCCGCCGGCCAAGCGGAAATTGGCCGAGCATGGCATCGCTTGCGACGGTCATGCAGCAAGGCAGCTTATGAACAGTGACTATGATAAATACGATCTGTTGATCGGAATGGACCAAGAAAATCTGCGGGGTATGCACCGTATCTGTGGCGGTGACTATGCGAATAAAATGCGGCTGCTGCTCGACTATACTGATCATCCGCGCAGCGTGGTCGACCCGTGGTACACCCGCGACTTTGACACGACCCTGCGTGATATTGATGAGGGCTGCCGGGCACTGCTGACGCAAATTTGAGAGCGGCTTGCGAGATGACTCGCAAGCCTTATTCTTTTCCTGCTGTCGCGAAGAAAGAGGTGTTTGTGCGTACAGGTGGGACGCGCTTTACAAGAATATACGGGCTGATATCTCACTTTTGTACGGGTTGTTCCGTGCGGGAGCGCTCATACTCCGACTTTGCTGCCTCGACACATGGGCTCATTGGCACAAACGAATTAAGTCGACATTGGCAAAATTAGAAATCACGGCGTAATAATTAAACCAGATCCGAAGAGGGGGATTGCAGCCGGTCGCTTCTTCTGTAATGCGCAATGACTTATCATGCAGCTTTGCAGCAATAGCTTTCCATTTTATGCATATTGTGCTATGATATAAAGAAATTACAGGCGCTGTTTGGATAAAAAGGAGGTTGTTGCGATTTTCCTCGAAAGACAGACTGACGTCTATTGCTTTTTAGTTCGTAGACCGCTCGTTTTAAGGCGACTCTCCTTTGAAGAAGCGGACTGCGGATACCCTGTGCTGCAGAAAAACCGGAATCGAGAATACGGTCTAAGGATGATAGGAGAATAAATCGGCAGCAGATATAAAAATGACAGATGCAGAAAGAGAGATGTAAAACAATGACCGCAATACAGCTTGTTCGGGACATAGAGCTAAACACACCGTCAACTCCCCACATCTTATTTATTGGGGATCATTTCGACTTGTCTGCCCCGAAGAATTTGCGCATACTCAAATTGAAATGGAATTTGATTTTAACCTCTAGCTGCAATAGTGAGCTGCTTATCCACATTACAAAGAGTTTACCATCCTATCGGGAGGTTAGAGAGATTAATGATATTTCTTCCGATGATTTTTATAAGCCGGACAGCAGAAATCTGAAAGTAATCCGGCTCTTTAAAAGTAGTGAGCGCAGTAGTCCTTTAAGCGATAGAAATGCGCAAAAGCTGGCGTTGGACGTTGCCAGTAGTATTTGGAACCGCACGTTAAAATATGGCGGACGTTGGGTTGCAGTCGGATACAGTAAGGATGATCTTTTTTCCTTTGATAAAATGTCTGAATTACTTAGCGACTGCGTCAAAAGAGAAAATGAGGCTGTGTTCTTTGGCGTTGATTCCGCGCTGGCAGAGACGCTGCTGGAATTGGGTACGGACATCAGCGAATATCGTTCTTGCCCCGACGCCCTGTGCGTCTACAGCGAGGAAATGGGCGAGCTGCTTGACGTTGAATTGGACGACGAAGATGGGGATGACGCCGATGCGGACTACATCCAGTATGACGATAGTAAAATAAAAATATTTATTAACGGCGAACCGCGCTTTATCGAGAAAACGGATACTGTAAAACTGAGCACCTTTGCGACCCTGTTAAATGAGGATGAGCTCAACAAAGTGTATGTTCCCCCGCAATACGTTGAGTCATATTTTTCTATGTTTCTGGAGCAGAGCGCCTCCTCGCCCGAGTGGTACGGCTATAAAGAGGGCTTTAATTTGCTGCGCATCTATGAGGAAGAGCTGTTCGCCAAAACACTGGCCGGACTGGCAAACCCCAGCGCCATCGGGAAAGAAAACGCCCCCATATGCCTCAAGGGAGAATCGGGCAGCGGAAAATCTGTTGCCGTCGCAAATCTGGCGTACCGAATTTATACCCAAAAGCAATATCCCGTCATTTATATCAATGGTCGCACGCTTAAAACCCTTGAAGCCGATTCGGAAAACTTAAATATTCTAGAAGATATTCTTCGCCTTCTTGAGAGCGAAGAAATGAAGGCGAGATGCACACTGATTGTGTGGGATTTATCGATGTTTGAAAGCGATGTCGCTAAGTTCCGAAGCGTTTATAGCACCCTGAAAAACACATGGTTTCGTAATGTTCAGTTTGTTTGTACCGCTTATGAAAATATCGACGAGCAAAAAAACAGCGATTTTCAGTTCGTGACCGCGCCTCTTCCCCTGAGCAAAGAGGTCCCCCAGGGACAGGAGCGCAGCGAACTGGCGAGGCTTAAAACGCTTCTCAAGCGCAAGGCTCGCTGGGACGCAGAAGAAATTGATAAAACCATCGAATTGCTGCGTGCATCGGAGGAAATGCGCAAAAGCTTTATGATTATTCTGCATAAGCTATTTCGCGATACACGCCCTAATATTGAAAAAAGCATGCGCGATTACGTGAGTAGAAGCCTGAAAACCGCTTTGTTGTCCGGAACCTTTGACGAGAAGAAGGGCGCTTACAACAGTGAGGCAATATACAAAACCAGCTTTGAAAAGGCGTTTGATCTGGTGCGGGATGAAATTCACGCAAGAGGTATTTTAGTGGACGCCGATAAGAATATATCCGAGCAATCATCAGAAAAGCCTGAAGAGAAAATTATCAAACGAATAGAAAACATGCTCAAAACAACGGCTATTTGCAGCAAATATGGCTTAGGCGTCCCTTTTGATATGGTGATGCGCCTAACGGGCCTGTATGACGCCCGTATTAAGGATGCGATTTCGCTCGTGGCCTATTTAGAATATGACGAAAGCGACCTGGGGGATTATTCCATTCGCTTTAGAACGCGGTATGAAGCAAATATTTATCTCAAGGCCTTCGACATTGACAGGGCGGGTGAAATTCAAGCGATCGTCAATATCATCAAAAATATGAAAACCAACTATAGTTATGATGCCAACAATGCAGAACTGCGATTGGTCGTCGATCTGCTTGCGCGGATTGGCTCAAATTCTAAGGATTTCAGAGACGCCTCCACTCGATTACAGCTAGATGATTATCCCGAAATTATCGAGGCGCTGGCCAGCTATCGCAAAAAGGAATATATGTTGCCCGAGCTTGTAGTGCAGGAGGTCTCTTACATCAGAGAATATTGCATTGAAAAGAAAGAGCTCAAGGCAATCTCGACGGAAGAACTATCCCGCCGGTTAAACGAGGCCATTACGCTGTGTAATGAGGCTATTATTGTGGAGGGAAAAAGGCCCTACTCCCGCTCAATTAAAAACCTGATTGTGGAAAAGGCCTCCTGCAAGACCCGCTTGCTGGAGTATTGCACTGCCGCACAGCTGGATGCCCGAGAATATGAAGTGATGATGAATCAGCTAAGTATCGCAAGGCGGATGACGCCGGGGGATCCCTACGTGGTAAATGCGATTTTATGGTTTATGGCGTGGGCCTATTCCAGATTGCCCAGCGATCAAAAATCGATGGACAAAAAAGCTGAGATTGAAAGAACAGCGCCTGATTTCATCGATTCCATTCAATGCGAATACGCGGATATTGCAAAGGACACTTATTTTACGACGCCCGTTAATAAGCTGCTTGAGCAAATCGACGAGGCTTTAAGCGAAGAATATATCGAAGGGCTGATCGGCCAGAATAATCCGAGCGGATATTATTTAAAAGCATATAAAGAGCTGCGTAGGACAGGCCTGTCCGAGTATAAAAGAGATTCGTTTTATACAGATGAGGAGGCGGCGCTTTGCGGGCGGATATGTCAGGAGGTATTCGGCGACAAACTTGAGGCCGTACGGGATTTTCGCTGCCTGAGGATGGTTCTCCGGCTGAAGTGGATTGCCTACAACAAGCAGGAACTGTTTGGCACATCAGAGCAGTGGACCTATATGAACGACGAGCAGTGGCGGGAAGTCCGGCGGCTGTGTGATATTTGCGATGTTTGCAACGCGGATACATTGATATTCTTTTATTTTAAGGCGCTTGCGTGCTGCCAGCTCAAGGATTACCCAATGATGGGGGAGGCAATAACAATTATACGGAACGCCACCGAGGATCAGGGTTTTCGCGGACTTGACAGAGTGCGTGTGCGGCATATGATTTGTGAAGATGACGGAGTGCCAAGAGTCTTTGGCGGAAAATTCAATAGCCGGATGCCCGACGACGAAAAAAGCGGCAATTATGTTGAAATTTCTGAGATCAATCGGAAATATAATCGCAACAATAGAGATATCTATTTCTTCAAAAACAACTTCGTTACTCCGACTACTTTGCGTAGGGGCCAGTCTTATTCTGATTTTCAGTTGGGCTTGGGTTATATGGGCTTGGCGGCTTATCGCGGATATGCAAGAAAGTTGGGTGACAGGTATGTCAGATAACATCCAAACTTGTGTTGTTTTCAGCAATAAGAAAATTGAGAAGATTAATGCGTATATCGGCCAAGAAATCAAATCTTCTTTCTATTTGGCTGCTTATTACGCCCCTAAGATCCATCTGGCAAATGGCGGATATGAAGAGCTGTTCTGGTGCGCCGTGACAAACGCATATGGGCTTTTTAAAGATTGTATGCCCAGACAGTGGTCTCAAAGAAAAGAGGGCACGGTAATCAGGGAGGGCTTTTTGGACATTTTCCGCGAGTGCCTTCTGCTGCGTGAAGAAGAAATTAAAGAGATTGCAAGCTGTGTGAAACGAATTGAGGCATTACGCTCTGTCTATTGTCATAACACCAATCCGACGGTGAGTGGAAACGCCTTGATGAGGATAAAAACCGCATATGCATTTTTTGGCGAGATTATTCCCGACGAGGACTTTGAGGAGGAGAACTACTTTGCGGTACCTTCCTTTTCAAATCACGCGTGGCAGCTTTGCCTCGAGGCGATCTGTGGGGAGGTTGAGCGGAGCATCGACCTCATCTATGTAGCCTTTCAAAAACTGACCGGTGTCATGATATCGACGTCACAGCAAGACTTTGTAAGCAGATGGGAGAGGCTTCTGACCGAATGGATTGCCATTGGTAAGTTTGAATTCGGCGTCATAAAGGACGAACTGGCATATCGGCAATTGCCCATAAGGCACAGAGAGAAATCTCCTGTTTCCGATGGAAAGGTGAACAGCGAAATCAAGCGGATGATTAACAGCATGGTATATCAGACCAAAGCACGTGCCGCTTCGGGCGGTGCGGTTGACGGTATGCTCAAAGATATGCTTGACTGTATGGAAAAGCAGCGAAAATACAAGGGAACGTACAATGGGCTGCTTGTTAAGGAAGCCGATCTACGGCAGGCTGTCAAAGAGTGCGAATACCGGCAGATTATCCGCGGGATAGACGAACCTGCGTGGCCGTACCTTGTGATCAGGCAGCTATATAATACATATTGTCCTTAAAAAAGGCAAATGCGTACCGCCGTCATATCATCGGGATATTTAAGCGGGCTTGAGAATTTGAACGCTCGCCCTATTGAATGAACGGCTAGAGTATTCAAATTGAGTTAAATATCTCCGAAGCGCAGCATCTTAGGGGATGGGATGACAATATTTGTCGCCTGTGCGAAAAAAATATAGCCGGTTTCCGCTTCTTATGCTATAATATCCTAAATAATTATGCGAAAAGGAGGTGCTGCCGTGCAGATTCAAAACGATATGCAAAGATACGCTGCATTGGATTTCTTTGCAGGCAGCGGCCTTGTAACACATTCGCTTAGCACGTATTTCAAGGTCATCTGGGCCAACGATATCAGCGAGCAAAAAGCGCAGGTCTATACACACAACCATGGTGAGGATCATTTTCATTTAGCGGATATAAACGATTTGTGCGGAAATGAGTTGCCGATCGCTGATTTATCTTGGGCCAGCTTTCCCTGTCAGGATTTATCCTTGGCAGGATACGGCGAGGGAATCCACGCAAAGCGCAGCGGCCTTGTTTGGCAATGGCTTCATTTAATGGCGACCATGGGCTACTCGCCAGATATTCTGGTTGCCGAAAATGTGGAAGGCCTAATTTCTTCTTCAAACGGCGAGAATTATCTGGCGCTTCACAAGGAATTAGTACGTATGGGCTACCGCGCAGGCGCAATTCATCTGAACGCCTGTAAGTGGGTACCGCAATCTCGACCCCGTATTTTCGTAGTTGCGGTGAAACGCGACATCAAAGTTCCAAGCGTGCTGAAATGCAAAAAATCAAATTGGCTGCACACGGCCTCTATTACAGATATCACTATAAATTTAAAAAACTGGGTTTGGTGGAATATGCCGAAACCAGAAAGACGCAGCATGGGGCTCACAGATATTGTAGAATGGGAAGCTCCAGTAGATTCTAAGGAAAAGACAAACCAACTGCTTGCCATGCTTTCGGATAAACATCGAGCAGAGTTGGATCGTCACGATAATATTGCCGTGCCGGGATACAAGCGTACACGCTATGGAGAGCAACGCTTAGAGTTGCGCTTTGACGGTATTGCAGGATGTTTACGAACGCCAAAAGGCGGCAGCAGCCGGCAAATACTTGTGCTAAAAAAAGACGGTATAATTAAGACGCGCTTGTTGACAGTGCGTGAGACGGCTCGCCTGATGGGAGCGCCAGACAGTTACTGGCTGCCGGCAGGTTATAATGACGCATATATGGCCATGGGCGATGCTGTGGCTGTTCCCGCGGTACAATATCTCACCGCACATTTATTGGCTCCTTTGGCGAAGGCCGTAAGAGAACAAAGAGAGCAGGAGATGAACGCTGATGGCGCTTGCAGAAAAGCTATTTGAGTATAAGGTGCAGAATAGAATCACAACGAAAGGACCGCTTGCAGTTGTTCTGTTCATTACCAGAAAAGCAAAGCAAGATGGTCTTCCGCTGGACTCCACCGCTCTAAAGGCTGGAAGCGCCGGGCAAGTGGCGGGTCTGAGTAAGGCGGCCGTGCAATCCATTCTTGCCGATTATGGAATTCAGCGTACATTGGCCGCTGAAGGTGGTCGTACCAGCCGTGGAAGTATCAAAAATATGGAGGATTACGTTGCTTTCCTCAACGAACTCCATATCGCTGGCAAAGATGATCTGGATGTCATTGAAGCATGGTGGATAGATCAGGTAAAGGCCTTTTTCTCTTCCAAGCCATTCACGCTTCGTCTTAATCAGGGCGCCTCAATTAATTCAATCATTCGAGATCTATTGGATCAAGCGGAGCATCGCCAAAAAGAAAATCCGGGCACTATGTATGAGGGCGCGATGCTACAGCACCTTGTCGGCGCAAAGCTGCAAATCCTAGCCGGAGACGTACCGATGGAGCACCACGGTTTTTCCGTCGCCGACGCGCCGACCGGACGTTCTGGAGATTTCATCGTGGCAAACACGATTATCCATGTGACTACTTCGCCGGCGGAGCTGCTGATGGAAAAATGTAAGGCTAATATCCGTGCGGGCTACCGCCCTTTCATTGTAACGCTTTCCAAACGTACTGTGGCGGCGAGGCAAATGGCAGAGATGAAAGGTATTGCGGATCAGATTGAAATCATTGATGTAGAACAGTTTATTTCAACAAATATTTATGAGTGGAGCCGTTTTGATTCCGCAAAGCAGAAGGACACAATTGAAAATTTGATTGTCGTTTACAATGAGTTGGTCGGTACTTATGAAACCGATCCCAGTCTAAAGGTGGATTTAAACTAAGATCATGGATGTTTTTGATCCGGAAAAGCGCTCGGATATCATGCGCCGCGTAAAAAGCTCAGGCAATCTCTCCACTGAGGAACGGATGATGGTCTTTTTCAAGGAGCATGGCATAAAGGGATGGCAGCGGAATTACAAAATCTATGGAAAACCGGACTTTGTATTCCGCAAGCATAAAACAGCCGTCCTTTTGGACGGCTGTTTTTGGCATGGGCATGATTGCCGAAATACTCGCCCGGCGCAGAATGCGGAATATTGGCAAAAGAAACGAGCTAGAAATAAGGCTCGTGATGCCGATGTGACGGCTCACCTTGAAAAACTCGGATGGACGGTCATTCGCATCTGGGAGTGCGAACTGAAAAAGAAAAATCAAGATATGTTATGGGAACGTATAAAAGAAAAATCAGTTTTTAATAAAAATGATCCTGCGCTGTACAAATTGCAAGGGAGGACCGTACCATGACGGATATTAAGAACGCGGATATATACTTATTACCACGAAAGAATCCAACTGACAACATGGATACTTTGTTTCTTTTGGAGGTAAACGGAGTGTGTCCTCGATGCGGTAAGCCGCTTCTTGGTACGAAAGGAACGCGTAGCCACAAATACTATCAAATAGCTCATATTTATCCTAATAGTCGCTTGATGCGGAAGTCAAGGAATTGAGCGGCCTACCAAGACTTGGAGAAAATTGCGAGGATGCCTCAAACAAAATTGCCCTCTGTAAGGATTGCCATGGTTACTATGATGACCACAAAACGCAAAAGGAATATATGTGGTTTGTAAAGAAAAAACAGGAGTTGATTGCAAGGATTGCCCTAAAACAGGTGGGTTATAATTTTCACTTGGAAGCAGAAATTACAAAAGCGATTGAGCAATTGTCAAAAATATCTGGAGATGCCTTGCAGGAATTAACTTATAAAGGGGTTCCGTTGGCCAACAAAATTCCGGAAACCGAGCTTTTGCTGAAAACAAAGGTACTTGCATATGTTGTTGCATATTTTCCATTTGTGCAAGAGACTTTTTTAAATCTCAACACTACTGATCAGCTTAACTTCAACCTAATTGCCAGTGAAGTAAAAGCTTTCTCCCTAAAATGCGAGGCCGAAGGAGCAACTTTGAGTCAAACATTTCATGCGCTTGTTAATTGGATAAAAGAAAAGTCAGGCGCCGATTCTATTGAGGCTTGTGAAGCCATTGTGTCTTTTTTTATCCAAGACTGTGAGGTGTTTCATGAGATACCCTAATAAAGTAATTCCATATAATCAAAGTATTATACGACCTTTTCCGGAATTGCTTTCAATAGTAAGGAAAGAATCCTTATCACCAAAAGAACTATATGATATCATGATCATGCAAAAAACTTTTGTAGATGTGGGGGACTTTGTTGAGGCGTTAGATTGCTTATTTTCAATGGGGTATATTGAATATGATCGCCAGACCGGGAGGCTGCAATATGTTGTATGAAGTGGCGTGCGATGCGTTTAAGCAAAAATCAATTATATTCTTCCCGGGACTAAATACCATTTTAGGAGACGAAGTTGGAAACAACTCTATTGGCAAATCAACTTTCCTGATGATACTTGATTTTGTGTTTGGTGGCAATGACTATATCCTAAAGTCTACTGATGTACAAAGGAACGTTAAAAACCATATTATAAAATTTTGTTTTGTTTTTGATGGAAAATATTTTTATTTTTCTCGTGAAACTAATCATCCCGATATTATCAACTTTTGTGATAAACAATACCAAACGGATATCTTCTAAGACCATTAAAAGTTATCTTGAATTTTTAACCGAAAAATATAAAATAAGTATTCCTTATCTTTCGTTTCGCGGCGTAGTTTCAAGATATATTCGTGTGTACGGCCGAGACAATATTGACGAAAGGCAGCCGTTAAATGCTATTCCAAATGAAAGCGCTGGAGAACCCGTTATAGTTTTGTTAAAGCTGTTCGATTTATACAGTACAATCGCAGAGCTTGAAGCACTGTCTAAAGAAAAAAGCAATGCTCTGGCTGCATTTAGAAAGCACAAAAGCTTTCTTTTATTTCGAAAATTGGTGCAAGGCAATACAAATCAAATAAGAGAAATTTGGATATTTTACGCCAACAGGAGGAACAACTCACTTCTGATTTAGATTATAATCTAATGGATATCGATTCAATTATGACGGAAGAAATCATTGATTTAAAAGGGCGCCTTTCTTTCCTCAGACGGCAAAAAAGCAAATTACTTTCGCAACTCCATACAATTTTACATAATTCAGATATCAAATCACATCCATTACGAAATAATTTTGAAGGACTAAAAGAATTTTTCCCAAAAGCGAACATAAAGCGATTTGAAGAAATTGAACAATTTCATTCTGAAATAGCAGGGGTTCTGTGTGAAGAGTTTGCCATTGAGGAGCAGCGCTTACAAAATTTAATACATAATGCTGGTAAAGCAATTGACGAGATTGAGGGCAAAATCCGAGAAATAAGCACATCACCGAATCTTTCAAAATCAATTCTTAAGAAGCATGCAGAGCTAAAATTGAAAGATTAGATCGCGAAAATGAGCAGTACGATCAAGAAGTGGAAATTGTTGCAGCAGAAAAAATTGCTCAAACCAGAGCAACGACTATGAGAACAAAGCAATTAGATCACTTGCAAAACACTCTGAATCCTAAAATGGCGGAAATTAATGATTTCATTTACGAAAAAAGAAAGACACCTCCTACGATTTCATTTGATGGATTGCAATATGACTTTGAAACTCGTGATGATACAGGGACAGGTACATCGTATAAAGGGTTAGTAGTATACGATCTAAGCATATTGGAGTTAACCGAACTCCCTTTCGTGGTACACGACTCTGTTGTTCTTAAGCAAATTGCTGACGAGGCAGTTGAGAAAATTCTCACAAAATATCAATCTGCCGGGAAGCAAATATTTATCGCTCTTGATAAAGCTTCGTCCTATACTAAAACAACAACGAGTATCTTAAACGAAACGGCAGTTCTTCACCTTTCCAATAATGGTAATGAGCTTTTCGGGCGTTCATGGAACGATAAATAGCAAGCATCTCCTGCGAACCGCGCGGGGGCGTTCCCACCGTGTGGTTCGCATCCCCGCCCCAAACAGCCATTTTTGGCGCCAGGAAAAAGGGCCCGCTTTGCGGATAACTTGGGAGAGCGTACGGTTCGCATCCGTAAGGTCGAGAGTTCGATCCTCTTCGTCTCCACCAAAAAAGTGGCTAAACTGAAAGGTTTAGTCACTTTTTTTATAATTTCTTAAAGCGTTTCGGGGCCAGAAAATCTGACGTTTTTATTATTTTTGAAAAATCAACCCGCACGATTCGCATCATCATTTTACTTGATAAAAGAGCGATTATATTCGTTCCCAAACTCGTAGAAAATGCTCGTTTAAGAGAAACGAACTGAAGTCCCAAAAGATGCGAACCAGGATTACTATAAGCTGTTAGTCTTAAGAACGTTTTTGCAATTCCATATTTCATAATTAAATAATCGCTCAAGGCTGGATTTTCAGAAATGAAATTCTGACCTTTTTTATTTCTAAAACAAAAATCGAAGGCAACTGAAAATGGGTCTATATCCGAATTAACTGAGTAGCGACATATAGCATTTTTATTTAATGCTAACCCATTGAGCTTATAACATTTTGTATGCTGCCGACATAATGCGAAAAGACCGATTCGGTAATTTTTATAAAATCGTTGATGAATTGAGGCATATTGCCATTATTCCAATGAACAAGATCGGTTGTGTTGCGTGTAAGTGGATTTTTAATCGGATAAACGTTAAAAGCGCCGGGTATTTTTTTCTCCTTTAAGTGTTGATAAAGGTACATCTGTGAGATAATTCCCACGCCATAGCCTTCGCTGCTGAACTGATAAATAATACTGTGCTGCGCCGATTCCAAAGGTATCCAAGGAATAATGCCATGATAGGAGAACAATCTGTCCAAATCCGTTCTAATACGATTGCCCGGCGCCAGCAAAATAAAGGGCAGATCGGCCAGATCCCGCAGATCAACGCCGTTTTTAAACTGTGCCAACAGTATTTCAGAGTTGTTGGGGCGGTATTGTTTGAGCAATTCCGGAACGATCAGGCAGTAAAGCGACTCGTAGGCCAGCAATATCCGACTGGTTCCGGGGCTTTCGACGGCGTTTACGCCGATGTAAAGATCCAGCTTTCCGTTTTGCATTTTCTCCTCCAGAGCGGATGAAGACCCCTCCACGAGCGAGATACCGATATTGGGGTGCAGCAGGTGAAAATGCGTCCAAATTTCGTGGAAAAAGACCTGCTCCCTTGCCGTGGTCATGCCGACAGTTAGCTTTCCGCGCGCATTTTGCGAGCAATTTGCCATATCTGCCGTCATCTGTTTTTCCATCTCGAGCAGGCGGCGACAATGCTGCACCATGCGTTCTCCGGCCAGCGTTAACCTCAGGCGGGGCTTGCGCTCAAATAATGGCACGCCATATTGTTTTTCCAGCTTCTGTATTTGCACGCTGAGAGATTGCTGAGTAATATACAGCCGGTCGGCCGCCCGTGAGAAATTGAGCTCCTCTGCCGCAACCAGAAAATATTGATAAGCATTCAACCCCATTTTGCCTAGCGCCTCCTCCACAATTAAAAACTGTTGAAAATTCAAATTAATTCTGTTTGCATTTGTTTATAAGCGATGATAACATAAAAATACACCATAAATCAATGCCATTATCGAATAAAAATTGTAATCTGTATCAAGACAAATTCTCTAAGGGGTGTTTACATGGACGAAAAAAAGATTATAGCGTTGTTTCCACGCATTCAGGAGATTGAATGTGAATCGTTGCGTGCGCAAAGCATATCGGCGCTACAGGCGGCTATCGCACAGGGGGGCTGGAGCGAACAAACCGTCGCATTGGCTCCGGTCACAATCGGATGGAAAAACTGTCCCTCGAATCTGATAGAACATATCAATGCGGTTGTGGAAGCCTGCATGATTAATTACGCGCTGCTTTCACCGTATTATGCCGCAAATAGCGTTGTGCTTGATCGGGATACTGTGCTGTGCGGCGCCCTATTGCACGATTTGGGCAAATTTACAGAGTTTACGCTGAAGGATGGATGCGTTGAACACAGCGATACGGCTTATTTGATGCGCCACCCGCTTGCAGGTGCGCTGATCGCGTCAAAAGCCGGTCTTCCCGATAAGATTGTTCATCTCATCGCAACGCATTCCTTTGAGGGAAGCGCATCCAACCACACCGCCGAATCGTCATTTGTTCGCACTCTTGACGATTTTGTTTTTAAATGTACGGTAAGCGGATTAGAAAAGGTGGAAAAATGAGGAGGATATCCCGATGAAAAAGGCATTGTTACTTACGCTTGTTCTTGCAATGGTTCTCTCGATTGTCGGCTGCGGCGGCAGTACAGGCTCCGGCAGTACGCCCGTATCGAGCAGCGGCACGTCCGGCGCCAACAGCTCTGAGAGCTCACCCGCTACAAACTGGCCCAATAAAGCGATCACCATGTTGGTGCCGTGGAGTGCGGGCGGCGGTTCCGATCTCGCGGTTCGTACGTTAATGCCCTATGTCGAAAAAGAGCTTGGTACCTCGGTCACCGTCGTTAACGAAACCGGCGCCAACGGCTGGATCGCCTGGACCAACCTTGCCAAAGCCAAGCCTGACGGATATACGATGGCGCAGCTCAATATCCCCGCTTTTTACAGCGGGTATCTCGATCCGCAGCAGCAGCGCGATTTAAGCCTCGACGACTTTTTGCCCATTGCCAACGAGATCAGCGACTGGGGCTGCATGGTGGTAAAGGGCGGCGATAGCCGTTTTTCCACCGCCAAGGAGCTGATCGATTACGGTATGACGCACGAGCTGTTGGCAGGGGATAACGGCGCCGGCACCAACAAGCACCTTTTGGCCGAAATGATCAAAGCCGAGTTTGAGGGCGTAAAGATTACCCCTGTTCATCAGAAGGGCTGGAGCGATTCCTACGCCGCGCTTCTGGGCGGACATATTGATATCGGCTGGGGCTCGATCGGCGAATGCTTGCAGGGCATGCAGGACGGCGAATTGGATGTGCTGTGCGTCTTTGCGTCCGAGCGCTCGAGTCTGATGCCGGATGTTCCCACTTTTAACGAACTAAATCTGGGTGCGGAAATTCTCAGTCCGGCTGATCGCGGATTTGTGCTGCCCGCCGGGGTGGATCCCGCCATCTACGACAAAATTGTCGCGGCGTTTAAGGTCGCAACCGAGAACCCTGAATTCGTCCAAAAGATGGAGGCGCTGGGTCAGGCCGTCAATTATATCGGCGGGCAGGCGTATCAGAATTACGTCAAGGAACAGGAGCAGGTGATGATTACCTATTCCGATGTGTTAGGCTGGAAAAAATAGCTTTTACGGTCTTGTTGTTCCAAGAGAGCTGCGTCGGAAGAGACTGCTTCTGCCGCAGCTCTTCTAAAAGAAAAGGAGTATCGCCATGAAAAACAGGCAAATTGACGCCGATGCTATTTCCGGTATTGTCCTATTATTAATAAGCGGTTTTTTCTATGTTAAGGCCGGACGGTTACTTCCTGAAGCGGCGATGTGGCCTAAAATGCTGCTGATTGTCATTGTCATTATAGCCACGCTGCTGACGATTAAGGGCGTACAGAAAACCCTGAATACGGCGGAAAACGGTGTGCTGGCGCTGAGCCTTAAAAAGATGGGGGCGCCCTTGGTGGCGACGGCCTTTATGACGGCTTACGCGGTGTGCATGATGCTGACGGGCTTTTTCGTCTCTACAGCTATTTTCTTGCCTTTAAGTATGTTTTTGTTTAATCAGAGAAGGCTCCCCGTTTTATTTGGCGTAACGGTGGGCGTAGAAGCATTCGTCTATTGGCTGTTTGTTATGCAGTTAAGTCTGCGTATGCCTTAACGCGGAAGGAGAAGGCGCTATGTTACAAGAAATTTTATCCAACTTTTTATCCCTTCAGGTGCTGGTGGCGTTGATTGTCGGCGTCTGCGGCGGCATGGTTATCGGCGCGCTGCCCGGCCTCAGCGGCAGCATGGCCATCGCGCTGCTGCTTCCGGTAACCTTTTCGATGGAACCCGCCGCGGGCCTTATTATGCTGATGGCCATTTATACCTCTGCAATGACTGGTGGCTCTATTTCGGCCATTTTGCTGCATACCCCCGGCACACCCGCAAACGCCGCAACGGCGATAGAGGGCTATCCGCTGACGCGACAGGGGCGCGGGCTTGAGGCGGTTGGCATGTCTATGATTTCCTCCACCTTTGGCGGCGTGTTTAGCGCTATAGCGCTCATTCTCATTGCACCGCCGCTGGCAAAAGTCTCGCTGTTGTTCAGCGAACCGGAGTCTTTTCTGGTTGCTATTTTCGGCATGACTATCATAGGCAGCCTCGCGGGCAAATCGATGATCAAGGGGCTCGCCATGGGCTTTGTCGGTTTGTTTATGGCCACCGTCGGCATGGACGCCGTTTCAGGCGCCCTTCGCTTTACCTTCGGACAGGATTCGCTGATGAACGGCATCCAAATGGTACCCGCTATGATCGGCCTGTTTTCAGTTTCTCAGGTGCTCATACAGTGCGAAAATTATAAGGATATGAACAAGTCTATTCTGGAAATTAATAACGCGCAGTTAAGCGGCAAGCTGCTACCCAAACCCAAAGAGCTTAAGCGCTTTTTACCGATTATGCTCATGTCCTCACTCATAGGCGTTTTCGTCGGTATACTGCCCGGCGCGGGCGGGAATATCGGCTCCTGGATCAGCTACGATCAGGCCAAACGGATGTCAAAGCACAAGGAGGAATTTGGCAACGGCTCGTTGGATGGCCTCTGCGCCTGCGAAACAGGCAACAATGCGGTGACGGGCGGCGCTTTTATCCCATTGCTTACGCTTTCTATCCCCGGCAGCCCCGCGGCCGCCATCATTCTGGGCGGACTGCTTGTGCATGGGCTGGTACCCGGAAATCGCCTCTTTACCCAACAGGCCGGCATCACCTACACTATTTTGCTCGGCTTTTTGCTGGCCAGCTTTTTGATGGGCGTTTTCGGCCTTGCGGTCGCCAAATATGTCGTCAAGGTCACCCGTACCCCCAACTCAATTCTCATGCCGGTTGTGCTGGTGTTGTCCTTTATCGGTTCTTACGCAATTAACGCTTCGATGTTTGACGTTTTCGTCTGCATTGCCTTCGGTTTTCTCGGTTACCTGATGGACAAACTGGAATTCCCGTCGGCGCCACTTATTCTGGGCCTGATTCTGGGCGGCATTGCGGAGGGCGGCCTAATGCGCTCCCTTGTCATGGCGCGCGGCAATGTCTTTAAATATTATTTCTCCCGTCCGGCATGCCTCGTGTTGATGGCGATGATTGTGCTGTCAATATTCGCACCCTTCATTCAGAACTTCATCTCTAAAGCGTATAATCGTAAGCAAAAAACGGCGTGAGAGGTGGGCGCACATAAGGCTGACTGCTCCCCCCCGAATCGGAGCCGGTTGACAGCGCTGTGGGCGCTTTATTATCCGCGCCAACGATACATGATATAAGGAGGAGTTTTATATGCAGTTGATGGATTGCACCCTGCGCGACGGAGCGAACGTGCTGGGGAAGGGCTTTCCGGCCGATCTCACACAGATGATATTGGAGGGCCTTATCCGCAACCATATCACGCTGATTGAGTTCGGAAATGCCGGGGGAATCGGCGCGTACGAAGTCGCCAATATGATTGCCCCGCTGACCGATCTGGAATATCTGGCGCTTGCCCGGCCCTATGCCGACAGAGCGGAATTGGGCATGTTTTTAAACGCCAAGCGCTTTCGCGAAAAAAATGTTGGTCTGGCTGCCGAATATGGGCTGCGCTTTCTCAGAGTCGGCGCCGAGCCGGGGGAGTACGGCCTGACCATTCCGGTCATCAAGGCAATTAAGCGGCAGGGGCTGACCGCCCGCTATTCGTTGATGAAGGCCTATCTCGCAACGCCTGAGCAGGCGGCGGAGGAGGTCAAGCGCCTGCGGGACGCCGGGCTTGACGAGCTGACGGTCATGGATTCTGCGGGTACGATGCTGCCGGAGGAAGTGGCCGCTTACACCGCGGCGCTGTGCGACGCGACTGATATGCCGATCGCCTTCCACGGCCACAACAACCTGGGGTTTTCATCCGCCAACGCGCTGGCGGCATGGCAGAATGGCGCCAGCGGCCTTGACTGCGGACTGCTCGGCATGGCGCGCAGCGCCGGCAATATGCCCACGGAGGTGGCGGTTGCGCTGATGCAGCGGATGGGGCAGCTCCACGAGGTGGATTTCTACGGCTTGCTCCGGTTTTTGGAGCAGGAGCTGATACCCGCCATGCAGGCGCACCGATATCATGTCGCCATCACACCGTCCGATCTGGTGTTGGGCGCTTCGGGGGCGCATTCAAACTTTTTGAAGCTCTTTAAGCAGGTTGCGCGGGAGGAGCAGGTGGACGTCAATGCGCTCGTGATGGCCGTCTCGCGCGAAAACCGCAAAAATCCGAGCGAGACGCAGATGCGCGAAACGGCGGAGCGGTTGCGCACGGTGTCCCGCGCCTAGGAGGAAAATGACATGAAAGTTGCATTAGTCGGGGTGTACCCCGACAATACGGCGAAAAAGCTGGCTGCGATTCTGCCGTCGGACCAATTTGAGGTGCTTGAAATCGATACCTCTGAAAAATATCGCGAGCTGACCGAAGCGGATTGCATGATTCTGCGCATTTTTAAAGCGACGGCCGACGACATGGATCGTATCAAGGGCCTTCGCCTCATCAGCAGATGGGGGGTCGGATATGACTCGGTAGACATTGAGGCGGCCGGAAAGCGCGGTATTTTAGTCACCAATACCCCGGGGGCCAACGCGTATGCGGTGTCGGAGCATACGGTTTTGCTGATGCTGGCGGTATATCACAATCTTTTGCCCCATACTCAAAGCTTACAAAACGGGGTTTGGAGCAAGACGCTCTTTACGCAGCAGACCCTGAATAAGCGTCTGGTCGGGTTGATAGGCGGCGGAAATATCGGCCGGATGGTGGCGCAGAAGGTCCGTAGTTTTGGCGCCGAGGTGCAGTATTACGATGCCTACCGCCTGTCCGAAGAAACGGAACACAAGTACAATATGCGCTATGTCCCCTTTGAGACGCTGCTGCGCAGCTCCGATGTCGTGAGTCTACATTTGCCGCTGACGGCGGAAAGCCACCATCTGATCGGTCAAAAAGAGTTTGACATGATGAAGCGGGGGTGCGTGCTGATTAACGCCGCGCGCGGCGGTCTGGTGGATGAGGAGGCACTGCTGCAGGCCCTTCAGACGGGCAAAATTCTGGGCGCGGGCATCGACTGTGTCGAGCAGGAGCCCTTACCGGAGAATTCTCCGCTTCTCTCACATCCCAATATTGTGATTACACCGCATATTGGCGGCGAGACTTCGGATATAGCCGAGATGATGATTCCCATGTTGGCCGAAAATATTTTGGCGTTACAGCAAAATCGTGAAATCACATGCGTTGTAAACCGACAGCTTTTGATCATCGAAGCCTAGTCGTTTACTACAGAGGCATCGTTGCAATGCTGCACAAAGGATAGTAGGGATTAGAAAGTCCACAGGAATGTCACAAGAGGAGTTAGCAGAAAAATTGAATGTATCCCGGCAGGCAATCTCACGATGGGAAATGGGATCTGCAATGCGGGATACAGCAAAACCGACTACCTACTGCATGATGATTACGAGAGCAATAGTGACTTACCCAAGATCAAGGAAATAAAAGATAATAAATAGCAAACAGATTTTAATTTTCTTAGTTACGCTTGAGGTTATATCTCTGTTGATACAGTTTATGGCTACTTTTATTCTACAGGATATCATCTTTGGATTTTTGAGTTTTGTTCCATTTGTAGCGCTTATTGGTGGCTTTTAATATGCCTACCAGAAAAAAGCCGGCGAAAATAATAAACCGGCTGATTTCTTTCGTAAGCGTTTCTATAAGATATCAGCTTGGTTAGGATTGTTCTTCCCAATTAGGTTTGTATCAGCCCTATTGATGACATTTTATCCTCGTCCTTATTCTGATTTGGTCTTCGGGTGTACCATGCTGGTACCTACTTGGGCACATCAATGCTTGTTAACTTATCTATCGAAAAGAATGATCTTCTGAGGGGAATTGGTATAAACTTTTTGCTTAGAGATAGATAATGCTTATTAATAGGGGAGGGAATGAGCATAATCTGTGATACTTTAGCACGAAACCGCGGCAGGTTTGCTGGCAGCTATGGGGAAAGCATTCGTTTCTGTTCCTCAAAATATAACCGCCTAGATACCCGAAAAGCACAATTTCTTGTAAAAGCCATATTAATCCCCTCTTTCTATGGTAGAATATGCATGCATAACAAAGCAAACCAGCCCGTAAAGCAGCCTTTTAAAGGCTTTATAATTTCAGAAGGCTGTCGGTGGAGCGAGTCCGGTTCGAAAAGGAGTGAAGCATGTGAGCGAAAAGATTGTGCTGTTCTCGACTACCCCCGGCATGACGGCAAGCTGCCAAAAGGTTTTGCAGCAACGCGGTTATGGTAATATCCCCATCTACGAACTGACGACAGCTCGGGCGTTGGCGCAAGCCGAAAAGTGCATTCACGCGGGTGCGCGGGTCATCATCTGCCGAGGTGGAACGGCGGAATATCTCCGCCGCTTTCTGGAGGTCCCCATCGTCGATGTGCGCCACAGTTTTTTAAGCGTATTTTTGGCTATGCAGCGTCTTAAGCCCCTGTACGACCGCGTGGCGGTGATCGGCTTTCACCGCAGCTGTGAGACGATGCGAAAATATGTCAGCGTCACAGGCGAGCAGGTGCTCATCTATGAGGTCGTCGATGGCGAGCAGTTTGAAGCGGCCTTCCATCAGGGCGTGCAGGCAGGTGTGCAGGCGTTTTTGGGGGGATTTCAGGTGCAGGCCGTCTGCCGGACATACGGCTTCCCTTACTATTCTACCGAACCCGATGACAGCGAGGTGAGTCAGGCGCTCGATGAGGCGCTCTACAGCCTGAGGATTGAGGAGGAGCGCAGTGGGCAGCTCGGACTGCTTTCGACCGTGCTTAACAGTGTGGGCGAGGGTATTGTCAGCGTCGATAGCAACGGTATCATCCTGCACACCAACCGCATTGCAAGAAATCTGTTGCGGTGCGGCAACGGCATACAGATTGGCGATTTAATTGACGCCGACAAAATTTTGCAGGCCGTACGGGACGGTGAAAATTTCTATGGCGAGCTGTTCTCGCTGCATGGCATCTCCATCGTATGCAGCTGTCAGGCCATTCGCCTGCAAGGCAAGGCCGCGGGTGCGGTCATTACGCTTCAAGAGGAGAATACCATCCGCTCGCTCGACAGCCATATCCGAAAGCGCGCGCTTGGACGCGGCCACCGCGCAAAAAAAGATTTCTCAGATATATTAGGGCGTTCCGCAGCGCTTGAGGAAGCTAAACGCATCGCGCGGCGCTATGCGAGGGTCGACAGCGCTGTGCTGATAACGGGTGAAACCGGCGTGGGTAAAGAGATGTTTACACAGGGCATTCACAATCACAGCGAACGCCGGCACGAGCCTTTTGTAGCGATCAATTGCGCCGCGCTGCCACAGAATATTCTCGAAAGCGAGTTATTCGGCTATGTACGGGGCGCGTTTACCGGTGCGCGCAGCGAGGGGAAAGCCGGTATTTTTGAGCTGGCGCACAAGGGCACAGTTTTTCTCGATGAGATCAGCGAAATGTCCCCCGACGTGCAAGTCAAGCTCCTGCGGGTGCTGCAAGAAAAAGAGGTGACCCGCATCGGCGATGACAAGGTTATACCGATTGACGTGCGTATTATCGCCGCCTGCAATAAGGACCTCAACCAGGAGATTGCGGCGGGCCGGTTCCGTGAGGATTTGTATTATCGCGTCTGCGTGCTGGAGCTTTTTATCCCGCCTCTGCGCCAGCGTGCCGAGGATATTCCGACACTCGTACGCCATTTTTTGCACGGTCGCAAGTCACTGACGGCGCGCGCTCAGGCGCTGATGATGCAATATGACTGGCCGGGCAATATCCGACAGCTCTCTAACATCACTGAGCGGCTCGACGTGCTGTGCGATAACGACATCATCACCGAGGAGGATGTGCGGCAGGTGCTAAAGCTGTCTGAAAAGGATGTGCCGCCAAAGGCGCAGCCCATGGCGATAAGCTCAGAGACAACCCATTCGGTTAAGGATGTGGAGCGGCAGATGATTATGGATGCCCTTGAGCAGACCGGGGGCAACACGGCGCAGGCTGCGCAGCTGCTAGGACTAAGCAAAACAACGCTGTGGCGCAGAATAAGGGCGATGCAGCACGGCGCTGAGAGCCTATAGCCCTAAACAACCTAAAAATAAAATCTCTCCGGCGGTCTATTTTGCGTCTAGCTGTGTTACAGAGGCAGGCAAGTGCCAACCCGCCTGTGTCCTCCGCCTTGCCAAAACAAAATATCTGCACTAATTCTATTTCTGTTTCTAAGTTTTTGACCATAACCGGGGCGTAGCCTCCCCAGTTGAATCCGAACAGACAATATAAGGAGCACTATGGCGCTTTTGCCAAGACGCTTCAACCAATAGCATCAAAACCATCTGACATCCGGCGCGTTGTGGCGCGGTCGTCTGGGAACGTCCCGGGGCCGAGGCATAACATGGAAAGCGCTTTTGTGGGATGGTTTTATTTCATTTCATTTAGAAATATATAGATTCAAAATGAAAACAACTATCTCGGAACACTTCAACACAATGTATAATTAACAAAGTGAAATACTGTTTGATTTTACTAAAACAAGTCGATATTTCTCTGTAAAAATGTATTTTTTAATCTGGCACGAAATTTGCTCTATAGTAGGGTGCGGTTAAAATAAAAACAAAACCCACCGTGGCAAAGACCGTATCGGCTTTTGTCAGAGCAAAGGAGACCTGTTACATATGAAAATCGGATTTATAGGCTTTGGCGAGGCGGCATTCTGTATTTGCAGCGGCCTGCGCCGGGAGGGGGTCGAGGGTATCACCGCGTATGATACGCTGGTCGCTCACGAAGTCTTGGGCCCAACTGTGCGGCAGCGCGCCGAAGAAGCGAGCGTGACACTGTGCGATTCGGTCAAGGCGGTCGCCGAGCAGACGGATATCCTCTTCGCCGCCGTCCCTTCCAGCTATACGCTGGAGGTGTGCAAATCGGTGCTGCCCTATCTGCGAAAAGGGCAGATTTACGCCGACGTCAGCGCCTCTACCCCCAAGGCGAAGCAAGAGATCTGGGCATTGATCGCCCCCACCGGCGTGCTGTTCACCGACGCGGCCATGCTCGGTTCTCTGCCACAGGATCAGCACCGGGTGCCGATCACGGCCTCGGGCAACGGCGCAAAAGCGTTTTATGACGCTATGACGCCGTTGGGCATGCGCATCACCTGTGTTGAGGGCGGCGCGGGCGCGGCGTCGGCCATCAAGCTGGTGCGCAGCATCTATATGAAGGGCATGGCGGCGCTGATGTATGAAATGCTGCAAGCCGCTGACGCCTACAGCGTGACCAACGACGTCGTCAGCTCTATTGCGACGTCGATGGACGGCATTGCGTTTACCGACCACTTGAAACGGCTGGTCACGAGCACGGCCATTCACGCTAAACGACGCGCCGCAGAGCTCAAGGGTTCGCTTCAGTTGATGGATGAGAGCGGTCTTGACGGCGCAATGACAATAGCCGCCAAACATAAGCACGAGATGATTGAAGATTATCGCTTCAGCGAGAAATATAGTGCCGCCAAGCCCTCGGGCTGGGGCGAGATCATCACGTTGATGAGAAAACAGGCGTAGGAGGCATAAACAGATGGCTGTAGGTAAGAGAATTTTTCTAAAACGCGCGCTGCCCGATGCCGAGGTAATGGTGGAATTTAAAACGATTCCAGCCTCGAACGTTGCGGATGTGATGGAGCGCTCCTGCGGAATGGACCCGCGCATCCGGCTGGTGAGCAGCCCTAAGGCGCAGATGGCGGTAGGCCCCGCGCTGACCGTTAAAACCTGTGCGGGAGACAATCTGACCATCCACGCGGCGCTGAACATTGCACAGGAGGGCGATTTTGTCGTCGTCGCCAACGAGGGTGGCAGCGCCCGGGCGCTGATCGGCGAAATTATGATGGCGTATCTCTATCACCACAAAAAGGTCGCGGGCATCGTACTCGACGGGCCGATCCGCGATATTGACGAGATCGGCAAATGGGATTTTCCGGTTTACGCGACCGGTACCAATCCGGGCGGGCCGTATAAGGAAGGCCCGGGTGAGGTCAATGTGCCGGTGGCCTGCGGCAATATCAGCGTCAACCCCGGGGACATCATCCTCGCCGATCCCGATGGTGTCATCGTCATTCCGCGCGGGGATGCGACGACGGTGCTGGCCGAGGCGAAAAAGTTCCAAGCCGCCGACGAAGCCAAGCTCATCGCGGCCAGAAACGGCACTGCAAACCGCGCATGGGTGGACAAGGCGTTGACCGAAAAGGGCTATGAGGTTATAGACGGTATCTACCACGATTAAGATAACCTAAAAAGGAAAAGGAGAATTCGTTATGAAAAAGACAAGCATTCTTTCTGCTGTGCTCGCGGGGGCTATTGCTCTTGCCGCAGGCTGCGGCGGCGCCTCCACAGCGCCCTCCGCCTCGTCAACTCCTGCCTCAAGCGGCACCTCATCGGCCGCCCAAGAGGTCCAATGGCCCAAGAAAACCGTCACCGTCACACTGCCCTACAACGCGGGCGGCGACACCGACACCTATTGCCGCCTAATGAGCCAAAAGCTTCAGGAAAAGTTTGGCCAAAACTTCGTCGTTGTCAATCTGACCGGCGGCAGCGGTATTGTGGCGGCCAAGGAGATTATGTCCAAGACGCCCGACGGCTACAACATTTTGTTTAACCACACCGGCGCTTCCCTCGTACAGGAAGCTACCGGCGTCGCCGACTTTTCTTACACCGACGACTTTACCAATGTTGCGACCGTGGCGCAGGACAATACCTATACGCTGGTGGTGCGAAAAAGCTCAGGCTGGAACAACCTTGAGGATATGATCGCTTACGCGAAGGCAAATCCTGAAAAGGTGCGCTATTCGCAGGTTTATGGCAGCGTAACCCACTATGTCTGTACCCAGATGGAAAAGAGCATGGGCGTTACCTTTAACAAGCTCGACGTGGGAACGGGCACGCCCGAGCGTCTGGCGGCGTTTATGGGCGAGCAAGTCGACCTGCTGGCCGTCAACTACATGAACATTAAGGACTATGTCGAAAACGGCGATTTTGTGGTTCTTGGCGTAGCCTCCGAAGAGCGCTGCCCCGGCATGGAGCAGTTTCCTACCTTCAAGGAGCAGGGCTACGACGTTGTCAGCTCCAAGAATTACGAGGTCAAGCTGCCCAAGGGCGCCGATCCCGCGATTGTCGAAAAGCTGACCAACGCCATCAAAGAAGTGACCGAGGACCCTGAGTTTATCGAGGCGCTTGCGAAGTTCTACGCCGTGCCCTATTACCGCAGCCCCGAGGAGTGCGACACGCAGGACCGCGCCGAGGTTGAGACGCTCAAGGCCTATTTCGCACAGCAGTAATGGACGGCGACACCACTTGCCGGGCAGCAGCTCCGCTGTCCGGCAAGCGGTAAGGCAGCTGTAACTGACAATCATTTTCAGAATGGAGAAAAGCTATGACCAATAAGCAGCGCGATCTTTTATGTGCTGTTCTGTTTTTAGTGTTCGGCGCTTTTGTTTTTATACAGGCGCTCCCCATTAAGCCGATTATGGGTAAAGATCTCGGTTCGGGCTTCATGCCCAAAATCATTGGGGCTTCCATTGTCGTTTTAGCCGCGGTTAAGCTGGTTGTGACGCTGACCGCCAAGTCCGCCGCGCAGCAGGTTCAGTCCGACGATGATCTAAAAGGCGGACTTTGGACCATTGCCGCACTTGCGGCTTATGTGCTGTTGTTTGATAAGCTGGGCTTTATCCTTTCGACCGCCCTTTATCTGTTTGTGCAGATTCTCGTGCTGAGTAACGAACAGAACCGGAATATCAAGCTTTTCGCGGCCATTTCGGTCGTCACGCCGGTGGCAATTTATGCGCTTTTTGTATACGCCATTTCCATGCCGCTTCCGGCGGGCGTGCTCGGCTTTTAAGAAAGGGGAATCTTTATGGTAGCACAAGCGTTTTCTCTTGTTTTTAACCCCGTCTGCCTGCTGCTGATTTTGCTTGGCGTCATCATTGGCATCATCTTCGGCTCAATTCCGGGGCTTTCCGCCACAATGGCGGTCGTACTGTTTTTGCCAATGTCCTTCGGCATGACACCAATGAACGGCATTTCACTGCTGGTCGGACTTTATATGGGCGGCATCTCCGGCGGTCTGATCTCGGCTATTCTGCTTAAAATTCCCGGCACGCCTTCCTCGATCGCGACCGTGTTCGACGGCGGCCCGATGGCCGACAAGGGTGAGGCGGGCAAGGCGCTGGGCGTCGGCATTCTATATTCCTTTATCGGCGGCATGCTGAGTATCTTCGCGCTGATGTTTGTGTCGCCCTCTCTTGCGGCGGTGACGCTGAAATTCACACCGGTGGAATATTTCTCAATCGCCGTATTCTCGTTGACCATCATCGCGAGCCTGTCGGGCAATTCGCTACTCAACGGTTTGCTCTCCGGCTTTTTCGGCATTGCCATCTCGCTGGTTGGCATGGCGCCGATCGACGCGCTGACCCGTTTCACCTTTGGGCAGTATCAGCTACTTTCAGGTTTTGATATTGTCGTTATCCTGATCGGCGTTTTCGCGGTCGTCGATATTATCCGCTCAGGCTTTGAACGGCGGCATCTGGCGGATAAGATGATAAAAACCACCTATGAGCTCAAGGGATTCGGCATTGGTTGGGCGGAATTTAAAGGCCAGATCGTCAATATGATCCGCTCCTCGCTTATCGGCATTGGCATCGGTATTCTGCCCGGTATCGGTGGTTCCACCGCCGGTATTCTAGCCTATACTGCACAGAAAAACTCGACCAAATACCCCGAGAAATTCGGTACGGGTATCATCGACGGCGTTATTGCTTCCGAGACGTCGAATAATGCGGTTATCGGCGGCTCGCTGATTCCGTTGTTGACTATGGGTATACCGGGCAATACGGTTACGGCTATCTTTCTCGGAGGCCTGACCATCCACGGCATTTCGCCCGGCCCGCTGATTTTCCAAAAGAGCGGGCAATATGTCTACGGCATCTTTCTGGCGTTGATCGTGTCCAACATCTTCATGCTTGTCTTTGAGCGCGGCTGCCTGCGTGGTTTTGTTCGGCTGCTCGACATTCCCAAGCATCTGCTGTTGCCCGTTATCATGGTCTGCTGCGTCGTGGGAGCCTATTCCAGTAACAACCGCGTTTATGACGTCTGGTGCGTGTTGCTCTTTGGTTTGATCGGGCTGCTGTTTAAAAAGCTCAAGGTGCCCACGACCCCGCTGATCATTGGGTTTATTCTGGGTAAGATGGCCGAAGAAAACCTGCGCCGCGCCCTTATGGCCAGTGCCGGAAGCTGGACGGTATTCATAACCCGCCCCATCTCACTTGCGTTTTTGATTGTTGCGGTGGTGTCGATCGTGATGACGCTTAAAAAGAGCCGTCAGAGCAAAAAACAGGCGGCTTAAACCGCGGGAGGGAGAATAGCGCGATGTATGAGCTTTTAATTTGCGGCGGTCGTGTACTTGACCCGGCGCGGGGCATTGATGCAATAGGCGATGTGGCAATAGAGAACGGTCGGATTGCTGCCGTCGGTCAATTGGCCGATCAGCCCGCCGAGCAGGTTCTGTGGGCGGACGGCTGCATTGTGACCCCGGGGCTGATCGATATGCACGCGCACCTCTACCCGCTGGCCGAAATCGGCATTCTGCCTGAGACAGCCTGCTTTACGGCGGGGGTAACCTCGGCGCTCGACTGTGGTAGTGCGGGGGCAGCCACCTACTCGGCTCACAGAGGGGCGGTGCTTGCCTCTCGGGTGCGTACTCGTGTGCTGCTGCACGTCTGCTCGGCGGGGCTTGCCACTGGGCGCTACCTTGAAAACCCTGACCCCCGTTACTACGACAGGGCTAAGATAGCCCGCTGCCTACGGGAATATCCCGAGCTGATCGGGCTGAAGATCCGTCAGGGCGCCGAGATTGTGGGGGAGCTGGATCTGGAGCCGCTGGCCCAAACCCTTGCGCTGGCCGGGGAGCTGGGCGTTCCGGTGATGGTGCACTGCTCAAACCCACCCGGCAGACTCGACGATATGATCAGTATGCTGCGCCCCGGCGATATTCTGACCCACGCCTATCAGGATAAGGGCGACAGCCTGCTCGACGCAAACGGCCACATCTCTAAGACGGCGTGGACGGCCCGTGAGCGCGGTGTTATTTTTGATGTGGCAAATGCCAATATCCATTTTTCGTTTGCAGTGGCGCGGCAGGCGCTCCAAGAAGGCTTTTTGCCCGATGTCATCAGCACCGACCTGACCACCCGCAGCCTTTACCGCCGCCCGGCCGTGTTTAACCTGCTGCATGTGCTGGCCAAATATCTCAATATGGGGCTGACGCTGACACAGGTTATTGAACGCTGTACCATTGCCCCGGCACGTATTATGGGACTGGCAGACGAAGCGGGAACGCTTCGCCCCGGCGGCTGCGCCGACATCGCGGTGCTGCGCGAATACGAGCGGGAGACCGAATTCAGCGACCGAACCGGCGAAATAATGCGCGGCAACCGTTGCCTGCGTGCCATGATGACGGTACGCGCGGGCGAAATTGTCTTCCGGGATCAGGATTTTTGATAAAGTACAATAAATTTCGCAAATTTAAAGAGGTGTGGATTGCGAACCGCGCGGGGGTTCTCCCACCGTGTGGTTCGCATCCCCGCCCCAAAACAGCCATTTTTGGCGCCCAGGAAAAAGGGCCCGCTTTGCGGATCACTTGGGAGAGCGTACGGTTCGCATCCGTAAGGTCGAGAGTTCGATCCTCTTCGTCTCCACCAAAAAAGTGGCTAAACTAAAAGGTTTAGCCACTTTTTTATGTTTGAGGTGTTACGGAGCCTTAAAATCTGGCATTTCAACTGTTTTTGAAAAAATGCCCTCGCACAGTTCGGATTTTCTTTTCCAAAACCGACAGTGTGGAGATGCGTCCTTTGTCGAATATCTTCACCGGGTTGCAGATTATTGAACCGGAGCAATTTAAGCGCGTAGAAAAAGCGCGTGAGCAGCGCAGCGCTGAGTATGAAGAAAATGTGCGGCAACCCAGACGGTGCAGCTGGTAAACGGCGATGAAATAGAGGTCTCGCGCCCGGAACGCATGTGTCCTAAACCCAACATTAGGAGAGAAATACCTTCCGGTAATATTTATTGCGGTCACTGCGGTGGCCGCATTTTTGCGTCTACCGCCAGAAAGAGCCATCATGCGACAAACGGAGAGGTGCAAGAGCGCATCGCCATCTATCAGTCGGGACTATCATATTCAGATTGATTTTAATATCTCCGAAGCGCAGTATCTTAGTGGTGGTACGGAGATGGGATGAGGCTTTTATCGTTTACCTAAAAATAGCGGGATAGTTAAACACAGAGAGAACTAGGGTAAAATATCGGTTATCCATTAAATACGTAACGTTTAGGCATACTTTTAAACAGAGCTTTGCACATTACACCAGACCGGTAGCCCAAAGCGCTATTCTATGATATTATTAAATTAATTGGCGACTGCAGACGAAGCTACGTTTTTACAATAACGGTGCTTGTTATGGTGCCAAAATGATAAATCATTTTGAGCTCGATTCACAAAGATGTTTGTACTGTCAGCAAATGGCTGCTACAAACACAAAAAGCCTTTTTCAGCTGCAGCCTTTCCTCGTAAAATCTACCCATACCGTTTTCAAAGAGTTGATTTTGGCTATTCCGTGTATCTTTAGCAGATTATATGGATAATCACAGGCTTCTTTGAATCTATGCAATAATAGCTGCCCGCCAATGATCAATGGAGGAATTAAAGGATGATGGAACAATCGTTACCGGATAAGGTGCCGGAAATCTGTCTGGTCGCACCGTCGCAACTGCTGCTGGAAAATACGCTTCGCGTCTGCCGGCGCAGAGGTGTTACGATCGGTGCGTATGTCGGGGTGCTCAACGAGGCGCTTCCCATCGGCCGGGCGCTTCAGGCACGCGGCGCGAAGGTGCTGATCAGCCGCAAGGGTACGGCGGACCTGCTGGGCAAGCATCTGGATATTCAGGTTGTCAAAATTAACACGACCATGAACGATTATCTGCGCCATATCGACCTAATGCGCGAGCACCGGGGCCGTATCGGCATTGTGGAATATATCACCTTCATCCCCGAGCTCAGGAAGCTTTGTCGGTACATTGGCATTCCTGATGCGCTGCTTTACAGCTATGACAGCACCGATAATTACGAAAAAGTGGTCGAAAGCGCTGTCGGCGGAGAAGCCACCATCCTTTTGGGCGGCGGCGCCCTTCTGCCCGTGCTGGCTAAAAAGCTGAATATCCCGCATACAATAGTCGAGAACACAGAAGAGAATATTGAAATTGCCCTCGATGTCGCGCTTCAGCTTTTGAATGTCCAAAAGGAGGAAGAGAAGAAGCAGAACCATTTCCGGTTGCTTTCTCAGCGCTACAGCACGATATTACAGTTCTCTAATGACGCTATTTTAGCAACGGATGACAGCGGCGTCATTACGTTGGCCAACCCCATGGCGCTGACCCTGCTTCAAAAAGACGAATCGGAATGCATCGGTAAGGGAATTCAAATATTTTTTTCGCAGATTGATTTTAACCGACTGGCCGCGGGAAGAAAACCGCTGCTCAACTACATGATCACGCGAAAAAAAGTCCAGTATTCGGCCAACTTGATTCCCATCGTTGTCCAAAACCGGTTTGAAGGCGTCGTGTGCACCTTCCATACCATCAAGGCTATTCAGGAAACGGAGCAGAAAATCCGTATGCAGCTTTATGAAAAAGGGCATGTGGCCAAGTACGGCTTTTCAGATATTATCGGCAACAGCCCCGCCATTCTACGCGCAAAGGAAATTGCCGCCAGCTATGCAAAGGCAGAATCGACAGTGCTGATCATCGGCGACACCGGAACCGGCAAAGAGCTGTTCGCTCAGTCGATTCACAACAGCAGCAGCCGGGCGCACGGACCTTTTGTGGCTATAAACTGCGCCGCTCTTGGCAAGGAACTGCTGGAAAGCCAGCTCTTTGGCTATGAGGAGGGCGCCTTTACAGGCGCCATCAAGGGCGGACGGCAGGGACTGTTTGAGGTGGCACATGGCGGCACGATCTTTCTTGATGAAATTGGAGAAATTCCGTCTGAGACCCAAATGCAGCTTTTACGGGTGCTTCAGGAAAAGGAAGTGCGCCGGGTCGGCAGCTACCGCATCCTGCCGGTAGACGTCCGGGTGATCTGTGCGACCAATCGAGATCTCGCCCAAGAGGTGCAGGCCGGTCGGTTCAGGCGGGATCTCTTTTACCGCATCAATATCCTAAGGCTGGGTATCCCTCCGCTTAAGGACCGCCGGGAGGATATTTTGCTGCTGGTTGCGGGTATGCTAAAACAGTACGACGCCGAAATTATAGAAAGGGCGACCCCGCATATCAACGCCCTGATTCATCGGCTTTCAAAGTACGACTGGCCCGGAAATGTGCGTGAGTTGGTGGGGTTGGTCGAGCGTATTACAACGCTTTCGGAGCATGGGGGTATCGCTGCGCTTACGCTAAACGACATTTTTTTAGAAGATATCGGACTCGCTACCCCGCTCGGGCCGTCCAAAGAAAAACCCGACAAAGACAAAATTTCAGATGCGCTTATACAGTGCGGCGGCTCACGCGTTAAGGCGGCAAAGCTGCTGGGTATCTCCCGAAGCACTTTATGGCGGTTAATGTCGCAATATGACAAATAAAAACATCGTTCAATTTGTTTCTAAAAAACTAGAGAGACGTCTTTGCTACGTTTCTGAAACGTTCATTTGTAAGTGTGACACACGTGTTCAGTATGGATTTCCCGGCCTGCCCATTCAGAGGACAAGCCGGGATTTTTCTGTTTAAGACAAATTTCGCTCTTGTTTTTCGGATAAAATGCATAATGTTTTTTTCTAGATGATTTAAAAAACAAAGCTGGCACAGAATTTGCATCTAAAGTATGTCGAGTGTTTAAACACCGAATTAAAGAGGAGGAAACATACTATGGCAACGTTATCATTGGTCTTTCTTATCGGCGCAATTTTGCTCGGCATTCTGCGGAAAGTCAACATCGGTCTGGTATCCTTTGGCCTTTCGCTGGTTTTAGGGCTTATGTCCGGAGCAAAGGCCAAGACAATTCAGGCCGGCTTCCCCACAGGGCTGTTTGTTACCCTGCTGGGCGTCATGATGCTTTTCAGCATCGCACAGGAGAATAAAACCATGGAGCTGCTAGCGCGCCGCGTGGTTGCACTGGCAGGCAAGCGCACCTATCTGATCCCAATTATTGTCTATGTCTTTTCAGCGGTGCTGGCCGCCGTCGGTCCCGGAACCGTCCCGGTTATGGGTATCATGGCGGTGTTCACATGTTCATTGGCCGCTGAAATGAAAATATCCCCCGTGCTGCTTTCGGCAACGTCGGTGCTGGGCGCCGCCGGTGGCGGACTGACGCCTATTGCGCCAACCGGCATTCTGGGCCTCTCGCTCGCAGCCGATCAGGGCATCACCGGAATTGAATTTCCCTACGCCCTCAATATGCTAATCGCCATGACCATCTATTTTATCGTTATTTATTTCGTGCTGGGCGGCTACAAAATGAAATCTAATGTAGATGTCGGCACCATGGTGGAAAAGGTCAAGTTCAACCGCGAACAGATCATCACCCTGATCGGAATGGCGGTGCTTGTGACTTGTGTTATCGGCTTGCGCTACGACGTCGGTCTGACCTCCTTTACCATTTCAATGGTACTGCTGCTGCTCAGAGTTGCCAACGAAAAGAAGGCGATCAGCAATATTCCGTGGAGCACCCTAATGATGATCGCCGGTATCAATATGCTGATGGCGATGGTCATTGGTCTGGGCGGCATCGACCTGCTGGCTTCCGGCCTCGCCAAGCTGATGACCCCCGCGACAGCGCCCGGTGTTCTTGGCCTGACGGCCGGCATTATGTCGTGGTTCAGCTCCACCTCCGGTGTGGTTATGCCCACCCTGATCCCAACCGTTACCGGTATTATCGAGAACGTTGGCGGCGGTGTTTCGGCGCTCGCCCTGCTTTCGGCCATCACTAATACGGCCAGTGCTGCAGGCATGAGTCCCATTTCTACCGGCGGTTCGATGGGCCTCGCTGCCTATTCGTCGATTGCCAAGCCCACTGAGGAGGAACAGAGCAAGCTGTTCATAGAGCTATTCGCAGTCTCGATCGGCGGCGTTGCCGTGCTGGCTATCGTTGCTTTAACCGGCCTCTACACGCTGTTTGCGTAACCATTTTATCTTTTAAGGAGTACAATTATGGGTTATACCATGTCTGAAAAAATGCTTGCCCGCGCGGCGGGTGAAAAAGCGGTCAAGGCCGGTGACATTGTCTGGGTAGATATTCACAAGGCCATGATGGATGATGTTCTGGGCCCCCGCCTTGAAATAGACGACAGAATGAAGGAAATTGGGGCTAAGGTCTGGGACCCGAACCGAGTGGTCATCATTTCGGATCACTACACCCCCCCTGCCAACGAAAAGCAGGCCAATATTGTCAAATATACGCGTGAATGGGCCATTGAAAACGGCGTTGATAACTATTATGAATTTGCCGGCCCCTGTCATCAGGTGATGGTCGAGATGGGGCATGTGCGCCCCGGCGAGGTGATTGTGGGAACCGATTCCCACACCTGTACTTACGGTGCGCTGGGTAGCTTTGCGACCGGCGTTGGCTCGACCGAAATGGCGGGTGTGCTGGCGACGGGCCAGACGTGGATGAGGGTTCCGCAGACGGTTAGGGTTGAGTGGAACGGCAGCCTGCCGCCTTTCGTTATGGCCAAGGATATCTCGCTTAAAAGCATCGGTATCATCGGCCATTCGGGCGCGACCTATAAGACCATTGAGTACTGCGGGGACACCATAAGGGCGCTTGATATGGACGAGCGGCTCTGTCTTTCCAACATGGCGGTGGAAGCCGGCGCCAAGGCCGGGCTGATCGGCTACGACAAGGTGACCGCCGACTATTTGAGGCAGTTTGGCGAAACCGGTGATTTTGGCTGGGTCAATTCCGACGCAGACGCCGAATTTTGCCAGACATACACCCTTGACGCCGCCACTCTGGTTCCCCAGATAGCCTGCCCGCATGAGGTTGATAATGTTTTCGGTATCGGCAGCATTGAACCCGTCAAAATTGAGCAGGCGTATATCGGCTCCTGCACCGGCGGGCGAATGACCGATCTCATCATGGCAGCCGAAGTGCTCAAGGGCCGCAAAATTGCCAAGGGGCTGCGACTGCTGGTTTCACCGGCTTCCCGCGAAATTTATCGCGAGGCGATGAAGGCGGGCGTGCTGTCTATTTTGGCTGATGCCGGCGCGACAATTTTGGCCTCGAGCTGCGGCGCCTGCTTAGGGATTCATTCCGGTACGCTGGCCGAGGGTGAAAGCTGTATTTCGACGACAAACCGCAACTTTTTAGGGCGTATGGGCTCCAAGAGCAGTAAGGTCTATCTGGCTTCTCCCATCTCGGTGGCCGCAGCCGCAGTCGCGGGAAAAATCATTGACCCCCGCGCACTGTGAGAAAGGAGAAAAAGATATGATTAAAGGAAAAGTGTGGAAATACGGGGACAACGTCAACACCGATATCATCTCGCCGCCCGCCTCTCTGGAATACACCATCGAGGAGGCAAAGCCATTCACGATGGCCGCGGTAGATGCCGACTTTGGCAAGCAATGCCGGCCCGGGGATATCTTTGTGGCACAGCATAATCTGGGCTCCGGCTCCAGCCGCGAAAATGCCCCGCTAATGCTCAAAGCACTGGGTATCCGTTATGTTATTGCCATGGACTATGCCCGCATTTTTTACCGCAACTGCATCAATATCGGCCTGTTGCCCATTGAGTGCGCCGAAACACACCGCATTGAAAAGGGCGACATTCTGGAAGTGGATCATCGCGCGGGCACGATACGAAACGTTACAAAGAACGAAAGCTATTCGTGCAGTAAAATCCCTTCGCATATTGCCGAAATTGCCGACTGCGGCGGGCTGATAGGTTATATCAAATCTAAAAAACGGGGATAGTTTGATTGAACGACGGTAGGAAATCCAAGCTTCTCTTTTGGAGACGGTTTCCTGCCGTTTTTTTGCAACACAAACCCTGTGAACAAATGAGTGATAAATTTTGAAGAGCCTTACTTTTCGAATTTCCTTTTTCGAAAAGTAAGGCTCTTTCGTAACAAAGGCTTATCCTTACTGAATTTTGATTTTAAAAATTAGATTTTATAAAAAAAGATTTAGGCCTGTTTCCAGCAAACGGTGCCCGTCGTTTCACTGCAATTTACGATCCATGAGCAGGCATTACCCCTAGACAAAAAGCATTTGACGCGCTCATCCTGACTTATTATGATGAGAAAAACAATATCCATGCTGTTCACTTTGTGAAGCCAAATCAATGTTGGTCGAGGGGTCATTAGAAATAAAGCCAGAAGTATCATATCTCTTTGGCGTCTATTGGTTGGTGGATAAATCGGTCGTAACTAAAAAAGATCAACTTTTGATTTTTGTGATATACTTAAATAAGCCCACCGCTTACTAAACATCCGGTTCTCATACATAAAACCATCAAAAGGCGGCAGACGAGCTTTGCTGCGTAGATAAAATTGAAAGGTTGAATGACGACATGCAGGAATTTAATACTATTGCAAACCCTAAAACCCACCCCAATGAGGTAGAGACTGCGGCGCGTTTTCACTTTGCGATCCATCATGTAGGCATCAATTGCGGGGATCCGGAAACTGGCCTTGAAACAGCTCGGGTACTTTGCGCTCTTTTTGGTCTCAGTCCGCGCACCGTGCCGGGCATTGCGACCTTTGCCGACCCTTTCGTTGAGTGTATGCACAAGAAGGGTCGCGGCACGATGGGGCATGTCTGTGTGAGTACGATCGATGTCGACGGCGCGATGGTATACCTTGCCTCAAAAGGCGTTGAATTTATCGATGAGACCAAGAAGTTTGATGAGGCGGGCCACTGTACCTTCGTCTATCTCAAGGGAGAGCTCTCGGGTTTTGCCTTCCATCTTAAGCAAGAAGAATAGACCTAGACTAAACGCTATTGAGAAAGATATTTTTTGTTACATTCCTTTGGGACATGTCTTGTATCCTGCTGGAAGGGGTAGATTGATAATAAAATATCATTTTCACAAGGAAAAATTTTAGCCGGGACTGTCTGTAGAAATATGGGCAGTCCTTTTTTATTAATGCAGTTGAAAAGTCGAAGAGGAGAGGTATAACAAAAACGAAAAATTGCTATAGTTTCAAATTATATTTGGAGTATCGATTATAGACACACATATAACATTGCATCAACAACATCGACATCATTTCCTTATTATAAAGTGTCAGTTCTGCACTGTAGACTGTGGCTTGAAAAGGTGTCAAATGTGTAGTCCTAAAAAAATCTGATATATATTAAGAGCGCAGAAGGGAATCTAACGATTCCATTTCTGCGCTCTTAATATATACGGAGTATCAATTGTGTTCACTGCAACATACCGAAATATGGTATTACAACATGCTATAACGTTTCGCTTAGAATTTATTGTTTAAATAGGAGATGGTATGATTTAATAGCCAACTGCCTTACCGTCACGGCGGGGGTCTGCGCCTCCGCGTAAGGTGTTGTCCTCCAGCTGAACAACACCGTGGACGCCGCCATAATAAATATCCCAATCCTTGGTGCGGGTAATGGTATGTCCCATCGCTTCCAGCTCTTTCGAAACTACCTCAGAGATCCGCGTTTCCATTTTTAATTCCCCCGATGTATTGAAGAAACGGGGGGTATCGATGGCTTTCTGAATGTCCATCTTATGATCGATGACATGGCTGATGACCTGCACAATTGTGGTGATAATACGGGTGGCGCCCGGCGTGCCGATGGTCATGAAGGGCTTACCGTCTTTGAGGATGATGGTTGGGCTCATAGAACTAAGCGGATGCTTGCCGCCTTCGATGGAGTTTGCTTTTCCCTCGCCTGTATCAAAGTCGGCCATCTCGTTATTAAGCAGGACGCCGGTTCCTCTCGCGGTAATGCCCGAACCGCCGTTATTGGTCTGCGTAACCGAAACCATGTTACCATCCTTGTCCATGATAGAGAAGTGCGTTGTGTTTCCGCTGTGGAACACATAAGGATCACCGGCGGTGTAGCTCTGTGCCTTGGTCAGGTCGATATTCTTCGCAAGCGTTTCGGCATAGGCCTTGCTGGTCAATCCGTCTAACGGAACGTCAACAAAGTTCGTATCCGCCATATACTTGCCTCTGTCGGCAAAAACTGTTTTAAATACCTCGGAGAACAAATGGATGTATTCGGCGGAGTTGACCTCCATCGAAGCCACGTCAAAGGATTCCAGAACGTTTAATGCTTCGACCACAATCGTTCCGCCCGAGGAAGAGGGCGGGGAGGACAGAATTTCATACCCGCGGTAATTACCTGTGGCGCATGCCTTTTCCTCTACTTGATAGTTTTGCAGATCCTCCATCGTAATTTCGCAGCCGTATTCACGGGCCGTATTAATAACGGCGTCCGCAATCTCACCGGTGTAGAACCCGTCGACGCCTTTGTCGACAATTTTACGCATGGTGGCCCCTAAATCGGGGTTTTTGTAAAGGTCGCCGACTTCGTAGGGCATGCCGTCATCATAGTATATTTTTGCGGTCTCATCCATATAGGTATACAGGTCATAGGAGCTTGTCAAAACCTCATTCATGAACGCGCCGACCTCAAAACCCTCTTCGGCCAGACGAATGGCAGGGGAGATGACCTGCTCGCGACTCATGGTGCCGTACTTATCCAACGCATAGAGTATGCCCTTGACCTGACCGGGCACGCCAATGGAAGGACCGCCAATCATCTGATAGTAGCCGACATACTTGCCGTCCGCATCCTTTGGCCAGGTATCGGGGGTGGCCGCCGCCGGGGCAACCTCGCGGAAATCGATGAAGGTTGTTTCGCCCGTTTCGGCGAAGCGAATGGTCATAAACCCGCCGCCGCCCAATCCGGAATAGTATGATTCTACGGTGCTCATCGCAAAAGAAACAGCGGCGGCGGCGTCAATGGCGTTGCCGCCCGCCTTAATAATGTCGGTGCCTATTTTGCTGGCATAATAGTTTGCGGAGGAAACGACGCCGTTGCTTCCCACAGCATCGCGATCGTTGCGCTTCATGTTGCCATCCGCATCATAGGGCAACCAAACCTCCTCCGAAATATCGGGCGCCTTCGATTGTACGATCGAGGAGGTTTCGCCGGAAGGCGACGCGCTGGGTGCGGGTTCTGCCCCGCCGCACGCAACTAAAGACACGAGCATGGCGCTGACAACGAATAAAGAAATAGCTCTTTTCACCATGGTGATCCCCTTTCAACACACATTTTTTAACCGGGCACCGGCATGTCTGTCCGCCTGTCACATCCGCAGGATCTACTGTTTTTCGCTTCCATTAATACTGAATTTTGATTATGTAAAGTATAAACCGAGGAAATTGAAGTGTCTATTTTTTCTCATATTTATCTCTTGAGGAGACTAATATATGAATAATGTACAATGTTTTGCCTTGCTATCATTAAAAGAATACAAAAAGCCTTGGAGTTCATAGATTCCAAGGCTTTTTAAGCGCTAGAGCATGCCGTATTCGGTTAAAATTCGTCCGACGATCGAGAGCTGATCTGAGACGCGGTTTGCCATCTCGTAGCCCCGAAAGGTCTCTACCGTGACCGTGGGAATAAGAAGCTGCTGCGACACCGCCTTGTTGATGCTCCCGTTGGGGGCAGGCGAAAAGTAGTCGAAGGGGTGGCTGCAAAGCAATCCTTGCTGTGTCTCGAGTATCATCTGTAAAAAGAAGTCGGACTGGTCGCCAAGCTCGGTGAAGATGAGCGCGCTTCCCAGAAAATCGTAACGGTCAGAAACGGTCTGCGCCTCGTGTAGGTCCAGCAGCATGCCGGGCGCGGCGCGGCGAATATCCTCAAAGATGGCGTTCGCCATTTTTTGTGTGTCATTTCGTTGCTCCTCCCCGGGGAAGTTGCGGTTTAGATCAAACCGGCCGAACACATAACGCGAAGGCGGTTGCGCCGTTGCCCCCATCCTGTTGGCCGGCGCCAGAATATACAGGCTGCCCGCCTTGATACACGCTTCTTTGAGCAGCCCGCCCGCGCGCCATGCGGCCTCTTCATCGCCGTGCACCCCCGCCACCACATAGATCGTGGCGCCCGGCTGCGCCCCGGTTAGTACCGTCACCTCGTTTTCATATTCGGTGCCTGCCCCGAGGAGATAACTTTGGCGCGCGGTTTCATGCGCCGCTGCAAAATAGTCGGAAAAGTCGGACGGGTGCGCCGTTTCAAAGACGATGTCATACGGCGGGTCTATCGGCATATCCGCAAGCGACCGTGCGGGCAAGAGCGGGGTGGACGGCTCGCCCGCGCAGCCCATAACCAGCAGCGCCGTCATCAGCGCAATCATTCGTTTATACATGCTGCCCTCCCGTTTTTTGTGTTGCGCCCAGTATAGCACAAACAGGCAAATATAGAATATATTTCATAAAATCTGTAAAGATCTACAATTATTTATTCTGCTTTTATACATATCGTTCACCGAGAAATAAGAGAATAAATAGTAAAAGCATCCAGTGTATGATAAGGTTTAGATAGGAATGCCACGATTTATCCAAACAGTACGTACGGCAAATTGAATGAAGGAGCGTGCAAAATGAAAAATAGAGTGCTATCTGTTCTGTTGGCTGCAATGCTTGTTCTCACGGCAACAGCTTGCCAGACAGCATCCTCGGTACCCGATTCCCAATCCTCAACGCCTGAAAGTATGGCCGAGCCAGAAAAGGGAACACCGACCCCCGCCTATTCGGTGGAGGGTTTTCAGACCGTTGACGCGGATGGTAAGCGCATCACCACGGGGCGGGACGCTACCGCAAAGACCGCCATGGCGACCGCTTCTAAATATGAGGTGTCGCAGGTCGGCGCCGAAATTATGAAGAAGGGCGGCAATGCCATCGACGCAGCCGTTGCAATGGGTTTTGCGCTGGGCGTTTGCGAGCCTTTCACCTCCGGGCTGGGGGGTGGCGGACTGGCCACCATCCACACTGAAACGGGCGAAAGTTTCTTTATCGATTTTCGTGAGATTGCACCGGCGGCCGCAACGCTCGACCTTTATCTTAACGCGGACGGAACCGCCAACGGCAAAACCGTGACCGGCGGACTCGCTTCCGGTATTCCCGGCGAGGTTGCGGGGCTGCTCCATCTGCTTGAGAACTATGGAACGATGTCCCGCGCGGAGGTTATCGAGCCCGCCATTCGCATCGCGACAGAGGGCTTCACCGTTTCGCGTTACTGCGCAAACGCCATTGCGGATGCCTATGACAAGGCAATGAGCTTCCCCGAAATGCAGTCGGTTTATTGGACCCAAGACAGCTTGCCCTATCAAGAGGGCGACGTTATCACAAATCCCAACCTTGCAAAGGCGCTACAAAAAATTATAGATGAAGGCAAGGACGGTTTTTACAAGGGCGAAATTGCCGAGGCAATGGTCAAAACGCTGGCAAAGTATGAGGGCGTTATGACGCTGGAAGACCTTGCGGGCTATGAGCCCATGGTGCGCGAGCCCGTTACCAGCAGCTACCGTGACTACACGATTATTTCCTCTCCGCCACCCTCCTCGGGCGGGACGCATCTTATCGAAATCCTTAATATCCTTGAGAACTATGACGTTGCTTCCCTCAAGGTGAATTCTCCCGAGTATATTCACCTCTTTGCCGAGGCCTTCAAGCTTTCTTACGCCGACCGCGCCAAGTATATGGCGGATACGGCCTTCGCAACGGTTCCTCTCAAGGGGCTGACCAGCAAGGACTATGCCGGGGAGCGTGCAAAGCTCATCGACCTTGACAAAGCGCAGGAGTTTGCTTTTGGCGACCCCACCCTCTTTGAGCACACCGATACCACCCACTTTTCGGTTGCCGACGCAAAGGGCAACTGCGTCGCCGTCACCAAGACCATCAATTACTACTTTGGCAGCGGCGTCATGGTCGAGGAGTTTGGCTTTATGATGAACAATGAGATGGACGACTTCTCAACCAACCCCGAGAGCGTCAACAAGATTGAGCCGAGTAAAAAGCCCCTCTCCTCCATGAGCCCGACCGTGGTCCTCAAGCCGGACAAAAGCCCCTTCCTCGTATTGGGAACGCCCGGCGGCGCAAGAATTTTCGCATCGGTCGCACAGACCATCAGCCGTGTCATCGACAGCGGTATGAGCCTGCATGACGCCATCTGTGTTCCTAAAATCTGGAATAACGGCGGCGCGAACAACCTACAGTACGAGACGCCCCTCAAAGGTTATGAGCAGTATGAGGTCACCGAAGCGACGCTCAAGAAGCTTGAAGAGATGGCGCACGGAAAGATTACAACTGCGGCGTCAGGCGCGTTGCAGGCGATCCAGTTTATGGACGACGGCACGCTCTATGGCACGGCAGATCCCCGTCAGGACGGCAAGGCTGTCGGCTATTAACAGGCGAAATTCTGTCATCCGAAGGGTGAGGGGTGTGCCGAGATATTTGAATAAGCAATATGCGCCATCACTCAAGTTCTTATAAAATAAGGGGGTTAAACAATGAAAAACAAGGTATGCTCACTTCTTCTGGCCGCCGCGCTCATATTTTCCGCTGCCGCCTGCCAGAGCGCTACCACCTCCGCGCCTCCCGCCGAGCCCTCCTCAACGCCGCCCGTATCTTCCCAGACGCCCTCCGAGTCGTCATCGGCAGATAACTCCGGGCAGGCTGCCGGGGACTGGAAGCCCTTTGATGCTGAGGGAAAGCCCCTGAGAACCGACCGTGACGCCAACGGAAAGGTCGGCGTTGTGGCCGCCGCGAACTATGACGCGGCAAAAGCCGGACTTGAAGTGCTCAAGCAGGGCGGAAACGCCGTTGACGCGGCGGTGGCAACCGGTTTTGCGCTGGGCGTTTGCGAGCCCAACGCTTCGGGGCTGGGCGGCGGTGGGTTTATGATGATCCATTCGGCCAAGGACAACTCCACCAAATTCATCGACTTCCGTGAGATTGCCCCCGCGGCCGCCACCACCGAGCTTTGGCAAAAAGACGCCGAGGGCAAGGTTATTGGCAACCAGACCGCCGAGGGCGGCAAGTCGGTCGCCGTTCCCGGCGAAGTTGCGGGACTGCTCTATGCGCTTGAGAACTACGGCACCATGAGCCGCGAGCAGGTTATGCAGCCCGCCATTGATTATGCGAACAACGGCTATACCGTTTCTCCCGTTTTTTCCGGCATGATTCAGGATAATTTCGAGTATATGAACAAGTATCCCGAGCTGGGCAAATATTATCTCAAAAATGGCCTGCCTTACGCGACGGGTGACCATTTTTCCAACCCTGACCTTGCAAAGACGCTGAGCATGATCGCAAAGGACGGTCGCGATGCCTTCTATAAAGGCGCGGTCGCCGAAAAGTTTGTCGAGTCGGTCAATAAGTACGGCGGCGTCATGACTCTGGCCGACCTTGCCAACTACGAGCCTAAAATCCGCGACGTGCTGGTGGGCAGCTATCGCGGTTATGACATCATCACACCGCCGCCCCCCTCTTCAGGCGGCGCGCATCTCATCCAGATGCTCAATATCCTTGAGAATTTTGACCTCGCGTCGATGGAGGTCAATTCAGCCGAGTATCTGCACCTCTTCTCCGAGACATTTAAAATTGCCTTTGCCGATCGCGCTAAGTATATGGCCGACACCGATTTCAGCGACGTGCCTGTCGCCGGTCTGATCAGCAAGGATTACGCACAGCAGTGGGCGGAGAAAATTGATCCCGCTAAGAGCCAGAGCTTCTCGGCGGGCGAGCCGTTCCAATATCAGTCCGGCTCGACGACCCATTTTTCGGTCGCCGATAAGGACGGAAACATCGTCGCGGTGACAAAGACCATTAATTTCTTCTTTGGTTCCAAAATTGCCATTGAGGGCTTTGGCTTTATCGCAAACGATGAAATGGACGACTTCTCATCCAGTCCCGAGAGCGTCAATAAGATCGAACCGGGCAAAAAGCCCCTTTCCTCCATGACACCCACCATCATCCTCAAGGACGGAAAGCCGATCGCAACGCTCGGCTCTCCCGGCGCGACACGTATTTTCCCGACGCTGGCACAGGTCATTTCTCACATCATCGACCATGGCATGGATATTCAGGAGGCCATCGACACCCCCCGCATCTTTGACAATACCGGCGACACCATCTATCATGAGACGGGCGCAAACGGCATTGATCCCGCCGTCGTCGAGCAGCTGGTCGCAATGGGGCATAAGGTCAAGGCGCAGGGCGAATGGGATCTTTACTTTGGCGGCGTTCAGGGCATTATCTATCTTGAGGATGGCTCGCTGCGCGGAGGCGCGGACCCCCGCCGCGACGGTAAGGCGGTCGGCTATTAACAGCCGGCATCCCGCTGTTTAAAGGGATGAAGGGGCGTGTCGCGGCATCAGACCCAACAATACGCCCCGCTGCTTAAATTCTGACACAATAAGAGGTTTAACAATGAAAAACAAGGTATGCTCACTTTTGCTGGCAATCGCGCTCGTAATCTTTGCCGCCGCCTGCCAGAGCGCTTCCACCTCAGCGCCTCCTGCGCCCTCACCGGCGCCGCCGCCCGCGTCGTCGGTGGACAGTCAGGCGCCCGCCGGGCAGACAGCCGGGGACTGGAAGCCCTATGACGAAAACGGGCAGATCAAGCGGGACGACCGCGATGGCAACGGTGAGAACGGCGTTGTCGCCACCGGTAAGTATGAGGCCTCTCAAATCGGAGCGGACATCATTAAGGCCGGCGGCAATGCCATTGATGCCGCCGTTGCGGTGGGCTTTGCGCTCGGCGTTTGCGAGCCGCAGTCCTCCGGTATTGGCGGCGGCGGATTTATGCTGATCCATTCCGCCCAGACAAACGAGAACATCTTTATCGACTTCCGTGAAATTGCGCCAGCGGCCGCAAAGCCCGGCATGTGGGAGGTTGACGCCGGCGGCGAGCTCGTCGACGATTCCAAGTGGCTGGGCGGCCCCTCTGTCGGTGTTCCCGGAGAGGTCAAGGGGCTGCTCTACGCGCTGGAGCAGTACGGCACCATGAGCCGCGCGCAGGTCATGCAGCCCGCCATCGACATGGCGCAAAACGGTTTCGAGGTATCCGCCGTGCTCAACAGAGACGCGATGGAAGAGTTCGAGGTGCTCACCCGTTTTACAGACTGCGGGGACCTCTATTTAAAGGACGGCTTTCCTTATCCCATCGGTTCTACCATCCAGAACCCCGATCTTGCCAAAACGCTCTCGATGATCCGCGATAACGGCGAAAAAGCCTTCTATGAGGGCGAGGTTGCCGAGGCGATGGTCAAGGCGGTGCAGGAGGCGGGGGGCCTGTTGACGCTGGAGGATCTCAATAATTATGAGGTCAAGCTCAGAACGCCCGTCAGCGGAAACTATCGCGGCTACGAGGTGCTGTCGGCGCCTCCCCCCTCGTCGGGCGGCGCGACGATCATCGAAACGCTCAACATTCTTGAGAATTTCGACCTCAAAGCGATGGGCCACAACTCAACGCAGCATCTGCATCTGCTGACAGAGGCGATGAAGATGGCGTATAAGGACAGGGGCTTCTTTGCCGCCGACACCGACTTTCGTGAGGTTCCTCTCGCAGGCATGACCTCCAAGGCGTATGCCGCGGACCTTGCCGCCAAGATTGATATGAACAAGGCGCAGCTGTACGAGCACGGCGACGCGGCAAGCTATGAGTCGCCTCAGACGACCCATTTTTCCATCATGGATAAAGAGGGGAACATCGTCGCCGTGACCAAGACCATCAACTATGTGTTCGGCTCGGGTGTCGTGCCCAAGGGCTATGGCTTTATCATGAACGATGAGATGGACGACTTTGACGCCGAGGTTGGCACCGCAAACGAGGTTGAGCCGGGTAAAAAGCCGATGAGCTCCATGTCTCCTACCATTCTGCTCAAAGACGGTAAGCCCGTCATGACGGTCGGCGCCCCGGGTTCGCAGCGGATTATCTCGGGCGTGTTGCAGGTCATCTGCAACGTCGTCGACTTTGACATGGATATTGCCGATGCCATCTACGCGCCGAGAATTCACGCGGGCTCCGACTGGGTTACGACCGACGAGACCATTATGCTTGAGACCCGAATCTCGGCCGATGTAAAAAAGCAGCTCGAAGCGCTTGGTCACCCGGTGCTCGAAACAGGAGACTGGATGGACTATCCCTGCGTGCAGGCGGTTGTCATGCAGGAGGATGGAACGCTGCGCGGCTGCGGCGACCCCCGCCGCGACGGCAAGGCCGTCGGATTTTAACGGTATGTTTTTCTGATTGAAGGGGAAGCACAGCAGAGAAATTTGCTGTGCTCCTTCCCTGAAATACGGGTTTTGAGAGAAAAGAGAAAAACGCTCAAGCCCTGATCCATATTTTATACTTTGGAGGATTACCATGAAGATGAAAAGAAAGTTTGCTTGCATCCTGTTGGCGCTCTCGATGACCGCAGCCTTTGCCGCATGCGGCGGCAGCGCCGCACCCGCTTCCTCTGCGCCTGAGTCGCAGACACAGGTCGAGGGCCTCAAGGAAGCGTTTGCCGAACAGCCCATTTTGCTGACCTCCGTCGGTCAGAGCGCGGATGTTGAGATGGTCAAGGTGATGGTTGAGAAAAACGCGCTGACCTACACCATGAAAACGCTTGCAACGCCCGACGATATCGGCGACAGCAAGACGCTGATGCTTGCAATCGGCGGTTCTTCCAAGGGATTGGGCGCCGCGGGCATTGACGCCGACCAGGAGCTCGACCGTGTCAAGAAGCTCATCGCTGCCGCCGACGAGAAAGGACTCTCGATCATCGCGTTACATATCGGCGGCGAGGCGCGTAGGGGAGAGCTTTCTGATAAGTTTATCGCACCCTCCTTTGAGAAGGCCGACTACGCGATTGTCGTCAAGGACGGCGATAAGGACGGCCTGATGGCGGGCCTCGCTTCCGGCGCAGGCATTCCGATGGATGTTGTGACCTCGATGGGCGATGTCATCGCCCCCCTCAAGGCGGCGTTCAAATAACGATACACCGTCATAACCAAACTTATCGGAGGAAAACGGATGAGTATTGAATTTATTATTTTCCTCGCAATGATTGCAACTTTTATGGGCGGATGCTTTGCGCTCAAGCTGCCGGTCAGCATCTCGATGGTGTTGTCTGCGGTCGTCGGCGCGCTTGTCGGCGGACAGGGCATCCCGTTGCGTCACCTTGTCGAGGGTATGTTTGCGTATGTTGATACCATTTTGGTCATTGCCTGTGCCATGATCTTTATGAAGGTCGTGCAGGAGTCGGGCGCGCTCGACGCGCTGGCTTCGCTGATTATCGAGAAGTTCCATAAAACCCCGGCGCTGTTGCTCTGCCTGATTATGCTGGTCATTATGTTCCCCGGTATGATTACAGGCTCTTCCACGGCTTGCGTTCTGTCGGCCGGGTCGATCATGGCGCCGATTTTGATGCTGATGGGCGTGCCGGTGCTTGAGACGGCCTGCATTCTTGCCATGGGCGGTGTGCTTGGCATGATCGCGCCCCCTGTCAACATTCCCGCCATGATGATCGGCGGCGGAATTGACATCCCTTATGTCGGCTTTGAGCTGCCTTTGGCGCTGCTGACATTCCCGCTGGCCATCGTCATCGTGCTGATGCTTGGCTATAAGCACGTTAAAAAGTTCGACTATGCCACCATTAAGGGCAAACTTAACAACGAGCCGAGAGAGAAGTTCGGCGTCCGTATTTACGTCCCGATTTTTGTCGCGCTTATTCTCATGGTCATCAATAAGGCGATCCCCACGTTCCCCGACCTTGGAATGCCGTTGGTGTTTCTTATCTCGGCGGTGGTCGGCGTCTTTACGGGCTATAAGATCAACGCACTCAAGGTTTGCAAAGAATCGGTCGGCAGTGTTCTGCCCGTCCTTGGCATTCTGATGGGCGTCGGCATGTTCATTCAGATCATGACGCTGACCGGCGTGCGCGGCTTTATCGTCACCAACTGCCTGAGCCTACCTTATCTGCTGCTCTATGTCGCAATGGCAATCTCAATTCCGCTGTTTGGCTCGGTCTCCGCCTTTGGTGCGGCGTCGGTTCTTGGCGTCCCTTTTCTGCTCGCTTTTATGAGCAAAAACCAAATCGTCACCGCCGCCGCCATCTCGCTGATCGCGTCCTTGGGCGACATGATGCCCCCTACCGCGCTGGCGGGTATCTTCGCGGCGCAGGTGCTGGGTATGGAGAAGTACACCCCCATTCTGAAAAAATGCCTCGTGCCCTGCATAATGGTTATTGTCTGGGGGCTGCTCTTCATTGTGTTCGCAAACGAACTCGCGCCCTTCATCGTGTTGAAGTAGAAAGGAGTTACTTGCTATGATTACCTTAATTTACAGAGGAATTGTAGGCCTCGTTTTGGTTTTCACCGTATGGAACCTCTTTTCTGATAAGAAGCTCCTGAATCAGGCGAATGCCGCCTTGGTGGTGATTCCGATGATTTTACGACTGCTCATGATTAAATAAGGAGGACAGCCGATGAAACGACATTATATAACGGGTGCTGCCTGCCTTGCGCTAGCATTGATCGTTACCGTTATCACAGGCGCTAATTTTCTCGAGGTGAGAAAGCTCAGCGAGATCCGCCCGGGCGCGGGCCTGAGCGAAACACACATGCTTTCGGAATACTTTGAGGGTGTCAAGGGCACAAACGCCGACACGACGGTCTATGTGCTCAAGGGCGAGAAGCCCGGCGGCAAGATGCTCATTCTCGGCGGCACCCACCCCAACGAACCCTCGGGCTACCTTGCCGCCATCACCTTTATTGAAAACGCGGCGATAGACGCGGGCACCGTCTACGTCATTCCTTACACCAACCGCAGCGCGATGACGCACAACGACCCGCAGGAGGGTTCTCCGCAGTACTTGCACATTCCAACCGCAAATGGCGAACGCGTCTTCCGCTACGGTTCCCGTGCCAGTAACCCTATCGACCAGTGGCCCGACCCCGATGTCTATGTTCACGCGGCCTCGGGGCAGCGACTCTCGGGTTCGGAGACGAGAAACATTAACCGCGCCTATCCCGGAAAGCCTGACGGGACGCTTACCGAGAAGGCCGCCTACGCGGTCGCGGAGCTGATCCGCAAGGAGAATATCCACCTGACCTTTGACCTGCACGAGGCTTCGCCTGAATACCCCGTCATCAACGCCACCGTATCGCATGAAAAGGGCATGAACGTCGCTTCTCTTGGCGTTATGGAGCTGCAAATGCAGGGTGTCGCGATGGCGCTCGAACCATCCCCCGTCAATCTGCATGGCCTGACCCACCGAGAGCTGGGTGATTACACCGACACCATCCCGCTCCTGATGGAGACGGCGAACGCTTCGCAGGGACGTCTGCGCGGCGCGACCAATGAGGCGTTGGCACTGACCGGAAAGGATAAGGCATATGTCAAGAGTCAGAAGCTTGGCATGCTTTATGTTCCGTATGATGAAAGCGGCCACCCCATTGAGGAACGCGTTGGCAGGCATCTGCAAGGCATAGAGGAATATGCTAAGGCATACACAACCGTCTATGGCGACAAGCCGATTGTCTACTCAAATGTTCCGGGATATGCGCAGCTCTTTACGGATGCGGACCCCGTTCTGCTCGGCGGCGCACAGCTTGGAAAATACCTCAACTAGCCACATTCCCCTCCCATCAAAACGTCTCTGCAAGCAAATGCCTTGCAGAGACGTTTTATTGTAAATTTAAAAAACACTATCTAGTGAACTGAACCCTGCAAAACAGGCATTGCAGGGTTCAGTTCATATACCGGATATTTATTTTATAATCGATTCGTGACCAGACGGCTGTATGCTCAGTTCATTTTAAACATCTGCTTTGGCCTGCCGATTTTGCCGTAAATGCTCTTTGACTCAACGATATTCTCCGCCACCAGATGCTGGAGATAGCGGTAGGTCGTCTGGTAGGCAAGCCCCGTGTGCTTGGCGATGTCTCCGGCTGTCTGATACGCCTCGCAGCTCTTGAGATACTCGAGAATGAGCGCCAGCGTTGATGCGCCGATGCCTTTGATGCTTGGTTCTTCGGCGGGCTTTCGCCACTGCATCAACCGGATGTGCAGCTTGATGCGCGAGATGATATCGGGCGCTTTGATGGGCTTTAACGCAAAGTCGCTGGCTCCCGCCTCAAGAAAGGCGTCGGCGACCGACTGCTCCTCGTCAATGGTAAAAACAATGATGGGCACCGCGCCGTCAAGCTCCCGCAGCAGCCGGACACCCTGAATACCGTTGATCTCCGGCATATGATAGTCGATGAGCACAATGTCGGGGCGGTGCGCCTTGAACAGCCGGATGCCATCCTTTACATTGGCGGCAAGCAGCGACTGCCAGCGCTGGAACACAAACACGCTGTCGAGCGCGTAACGGATTTGCTCGTCATCGTCAATACAAAGTATGCGAATGGCCTCATGAAGCATTTGCAATCTCTCCTTTGGGCAAAATCAGCGTCACCGTTGTTCCACTGCCCACGGCGCTTGTGATGGAAACGGTTCCGCCAAAGGTCGTAAGCACCTTTTTAACAAACGAAAGCCCCAAACCATGGGACCCCCGGGTGGAGTATCCGCTTTCCCATGCGGCTTCAATCTCCTGCGGGGACATACCTTTACCGTTATCCGAGAGGACAATCTGCACCAGCTGCTGCCCCTCGGCGTATCGATAGCCAAGCGACAGCAATATTTCCCCTCTGGCTGGGTCTACGGCATAAAAAGCGTTCTCAATGAGATTGACCAGTGCCCGCACCATTCGGATCTTATTGACAAAAAGCAGCTGTTCCGGTATTTCGTTATCAATTTTGACCAGATGCGCGTAGTCGGAGATGGAGATTTGCGCCAGCACCGGCGAGATAATATCCTTTGTTTGCAGCAACGAAAAGTGGTTTTCATTTAAAATCTCCGAGACCATGTTACTCATGCGGTCGATGGAGCTCTCAACATGCTCAAAATAGCGGATGGTCTGTTCCTTTGCCTGCTGTTCCTGCGCCGAGAGCTTGAGCACTCCCACCAAAGCCTGCGCCGAGGTCAGGGGCGACTTCAGATCGTGTACCAAATGGCGCAGCTCCATGTAGGTGCGGTTTTCCAGCGCCCGCATCCGAGCCTCCATACGCATCCGCTCGTTTTGTTCTTTGAGCTCGCCCAGCAGCCGCAGATGGTTTTCATCCCGAATAAGAAACAGCAGCAGCACGCCGACAAACAAAAGCAGCAGAAAAAACACCGTTGCGATGGAATCCAGCGTCTGTTCAATACCGAGAAAGGCTGCGATAATCTTGACATCCTGCGAGGTCTCGCCCCGTCCGACGGGAAGCTGCCTGAGCGCGGGCATAACGTCGAGGAACTGCATGGCCGCAATGAACGAGGTGAGCATCAGCACCTTTTTGATCATGCTCACAAGATTGTAGTTTGCCTGCTCGATAAAGGTCAGCAGACAGAGCAGCACCATCGCCGGCACGCCAAAGTCGTAATGGATGGCGTAGATGCGCTCAACCATATGGTATACCAGCGGTATGATAAGGCAGATGATGGCGGACTTACAGAGGGAATTGCGTCTGTTCTTGTCAGGGATAATGATTGCCTCGGCAATGAGGAAAGCGCCGCAGTAGTGGGGCAGGCTGCGCAGCACGTTGAGAAAGACAAGCCGCAAGGCCGCCTGCATCAATAAGATTGGCTCAATGGTGCGGACCGCAGTCGTCAGCCCCTGTGGGATGCCAAAGCTTTCGACAGTGAAGAAGGCGGGCACAAACAGGCTTGAGAGGGTCAGGCAGATGCCCAGAATCAGTGTTGGCTCATGGATTTTAATCGGAGTGCCCCGCACCATATCACCCACCATCCTTTTTATTTTCGGCTGTCAGCAACAGCCGCTCACTTTGCTGTCTGGCGATACGCCGTGCCTGATATTGCCGGTATCCATAACATGCGACAGGCAGGCAGACCGCCGCAAGGGACAGCACAATCGCCATGCGGTCGTATGTCAACCGGAAAAAGATGCTGCTTTGCCCGGCGGGGGCAATATGCATGGGATCAAAGGGCAGCCCATATTCCGCGACAAGCTGCCGGATGTTGAGCAGATGAAGGACCGGCAGACCCTCCGCGAGATAGCGCTCGATCAGCCCGCTTTGCTTGTCGGCCAGACGCAGGCCGACAGTCGGGCGCAGCAGGCCTTGCCCAAGGCTGTCGGAACGGATGCCTGATCCCAGAGAAGAAAGGCTGCCGCCAACGCTGACAAAGCAATCGGGCTCAAAGCTATCAAGCAGCCGCTTCTTGGCCGTCATATTCCGAACGAAGTCCCGTTCCTCAAACCAAAGGAGGCCCGCCGCCGTTACGCGCTGTTTGATATCCGAAAGCAGTCGCGCCTCCATGCCGGCGCCAACGTCCCAATCACCGCCGGCTGTGACCATCACACTATCCGAAGAGAGCAGGCCCTCACGGTAAAGGCGGTGCGCCATCTCGGGGAAGGTGAGCAGCGCGTTGTTCGCGCCATAGGTGGAGGCGCCGACCGAGGAGATGTAGGCGACCTCGATGCCCATGGCGTCACAGGCGGAAAGCACCGCAAGGTTGAGCGCCGGGAAGGAGCCGGAGAACACCGCGCACACCCGGTCTTTGGGTTTTAGCCCTGCGTCGTACAGCATCCGCACCACCAGCGCCGCCATGTTCGGGTCGGCGGTGGTGCGTTTGGCCTCAAGGGAGCCCAGCGTTGTGGTGATTGTGTTAAATTCCTCGCCAAGCATCCCTGTTTGAGAGACGTCATAGTCGGGAATAGGGATAGAAAGCTCGGCTTTGTATCGCCGCACCGCCTCCATACAACGCTGCATCCGCAGATATGCCTGCTGCTGTGTTAAAAAAAGCGCCGACTGTTCGGGCCGCGCCGTCAGAGAGACCATTATCACCGAGCAAACCGCAAGCGCTGCCGCAAGCAGCAACAGCGGGGGACAGGGCGTTTTCTTCATAGTGGCAGTACCCTGACGTTGTTCCACAGCAACAGCAAAGCGAGCACACCGGTCACAATCGCAAGGGAACAGAGGGATTTGACGATCCCTTGCCGGCTGCATTCGTTTGCGACTATGCCGGGGATGAGCGTTCCGATGACATCGGGCGTTTGCACCCCTTGCAGCGATGACAAACCCAGATGAAGCACCGCCGAAAGCAGCACCATTACGGCAAACTGGCGTCTGCCGTAAAGAATGACCCAACGGTTTAAAAGCTTTGCCGCCAGCAGGGTCAACAACACGATAACGGCTGTATAGGCGACCCGATAAGGGCTTTGCAGGCAGAGCACCAGATAGCCCGGAACAATCAGCCCGGCCGGGGAGAGCCCCGTCAGCTCAGTGTAAAGCAGACTGACCACGATACCGAGCAACAGCACGTCATGATACACAGGGCGCCGCCTCCTTCCTGATGCGTTCCATTAAAAGGGTCCCCCCGTTGGCAAGGTTGCCCGCCGCAAAGACGACCGTATTGTCATCCAGACCAGAAAATGGGATATCCGAAACGCTGTCAAAGAGCGTGATCTCGGGGGCAAAGTCCGCCCGCCGCAGCCTGCGCGCCGCCACCTGCTGAGAGGCCCCCAGCAGCCAGATTTTCTGCGGACGCAGCAGCCTTGCCAGCAGCAGCATGTGCTCGGTGCGGTAACCTCTGTCCGGACGGTTGTTAAGCAGCAGGATCAGCCGCTCAGGCACCGGATTAAGCTTTCGCAGCACCTCGGCATAGACAAGACGGCTCGATTGCGGATCGTTGACCGACAGTGCGTTGATAAACAGCGCCCCTGACGGGAGCCGATGCAAGGACAGTGCATAAGGATCGCGCTTATATTGACGCATATACGCAAGCGCGGCAGCTCGCTGTACACCGAGATACTCGCAGACGGCAAGCGCGAGGGAAACGTTCTCGGGGAAATCGATATCGGCGTATTCCGTCTGGGCAGTTACCGCGAAAGCGGTGGCGCCAAGCGAATGTGCATGCCGCTCTATTCGGTCGAAGTATTGCGTTTCCGCGGTGAAGACAACGCCCCCTGCGGGAATGGTGGAGCAGAGTGAATCGCAAATCTCCGGGAGGGAATAACCCATCTCATCGGTGTGATCAAGCCTGACGTTGGTGAGCACCGCGATGTCGGCACGCAACATCTGATGCTGCGAGACGTGCTGCAACACCGGCGCGACCGCCATGCATTCCACCACCAGCAGCTCTGCGTCCTGTGCTGACGCTCTACGTAAAATTTTCAGCTGCTCTTTGATGTTTGCCTTGCCGACACGATGAATTTGTTGCTCGTCATTATGTACATCAATGGTCATGGGCAGCGTCCCCGTCGTCTTGCAGAAAACTTTCTTGCCCGAAGCGCGCAATCCAGCGTCGATCAACCGGGTGACCGAAGACTTTCCCCTCGTTCCGTTGACGTAAATCACATGCTTGATTTGCCGGCGGCTTTTGTCCGCCGCTCTCGCCTCCCACAACAGAAGCACAAGCAGCGCCCCAAACAGCGCAAGCACCAATTCCTGCATTCTCCCGCTCCTTTGACACTATAATTGCGCGGCACGGACGTTTGCCGCGTCAAGCGGCGGGCCGTTGCGTATTTCCCCATTATAATAGCCCGTCGCCGTAGGCAGGCCGTGAAAAATTAAAAGGATAATAGCCATCTTGCGGCTATTATACCATATTTTTGGGATAAAAGATAAGAGAGAGATAAGAGATAAAGGATAGATATCGCGTTCATATCAAACAGAAAACACCGGCCCGTAATGAGCGGTGAGATAAGAAACAAACACAGGTATAGCGCTTTACAGGCTGTATCTGTGTTTGTTATAATCAAAAAAGAATAGCAAGCATAGGAAGTGTGGCCACACTTCCGTAAATGACTTGTTGGGATATTCCCAAATCCTGATATTGGCTTTATCATTGTGGCCACAAGGTCATTCGTTAATAAATGAGATATAAGAGATAGTAAAAATGAGTCGGATTTCTGGATATGAGGGATACACGAAGGGATGCGAAAAGCAATGATGACAGTGAAACAAGAAGAACTGGTAAATTCGTTCTTATCCAAACTCGATGAACAGACCAAACCCTTATACTATGAGATAATCGGCCATCTATCCTCACTCGGCTATAATCCTAAAAAGGAAAAAAGCAATCTATCCTTTAAGCATTCCCTGCATAACAAACAGATGGCAAAAATGTCGAGCAGAGACAATCTTCCTGTATTTTCCTTGCGCTTCTCCGCTTGCCGGGGCTATTCGCAGCGGTTTGAAGAGATAGTAAAAGCATTTATTGTTAAATATCCGACTCGATCTTCCCGTTGCACAAGCGATGGCTGCAACTATTGTGGGGGTGCAGCCGAAACGCATGTCTATACAGCTGTATTTTCCGACGGCGAAACCAGAACGCACTGTGGTGCGTATGCCCTTGAGATACCCGACCTGCGGCCTAATGATATCGGGGAAATCAAAAAACTGATTCAGCAGGAGCATGCGTATTTGCTAGAGCATGAAGCAGGTATAGCAAATTGAACGGTAATGGGATTAACGAATTGTTTATGTCGCTTTCTTGGCATAGGACTTATAAGCCACAAAACATTAACGGTGAGGGTTTACCCTCACCGTTAATGTTTTTTTATCTCATGGCTCCTTGCGGACGGTGTTTTCTGTTTGCCGAATCGCGGCGGCGGCATTTATCCGTTTGCGGCGCGCCCTTGCCTGCGGTAGAAGTCGGTGGTCGACGCAAGCTCTTTCCCGATAGCCGCGCCACAAGTTTCGCCCCAATATTCACCCCAATGTGTGCGGGCGATGGTTCAAATTCATCCGCACACAACAGATGATGTACATATACCGGATGCGATGGTGAAATAGAAAGCGGGCAAACCCAGCCTCGTAGCAAGGTTTGCCCATACTTTCGGTGTAATCAAGATTAGCCCTAGCAGAGCGGATTTAGGCGCACGAAGGTGTTTGCCCATAATCTACGCTAATGCTGCGATACCCAATCAAATACGGATCAAGAAAGAGCGTCTAATCTTATTCTGCAAATTGGAGAGAAATTACTTTTTATATCCGCACTTGGGGCACACGCCGTTTTCATTTAAGGCAATACCGCACAACGGGCAACGGTCAATGTCGTTATGGGTCTCATATTCTTCAGACGCCGCGTTGACACCGCTCGTAAAGGTCAGCTTTGCGATGTTCAGCTTATCCTTCAGCAGATCATAAACAATCTTGATCATACCTTCAACGGTCATGGTCTCTTTGGTTACAACCAAACGACACTCCGGATATGCGGTTGCAAGCTCTGTCTTGAAAGCGGGACCCTTCATTTTATTGGTGGGCGCACCGTCCTTAATGCCCTGCTTTTCATAAACTTCGAGGACTGCAGGCAGCAGGGGATCGTCTTCCCGCAGAATCAGCGCATGGTCGAAGTTTTTCAGAACTTCCCACGCGGTCTTTTGAATTTCATTACAGGGGAAAACCATATTGACACCGGCATTAACGGAATCTTCCACCTCAATCGTCAGGACGCCAGTGTGACCGTGCAAATATTGAGCTTCGCCTCTGAATCCATAAAATCTGTGTGCATACTGCAGGTCTAACGTTGTAATACTTCTCATTGTTACGCTCCTTATGTATATTATTTACGGGGGATATTTCCATGCTCCCGTATGCGCATTAAATAGTGTTTTGCTGGAATATCTGTTGTGATGCCTACGGGTTACTTTTGCATTCCGAGCAGATACCTTTGAAAACAATATCGTGCCCGGTAAATACGAACCCATGGGTATCCTTGATGGCTTTTTCCATATCCGCTATATATTCCATGTCCACATCAAAAACACGGCCGCACTTTACGCATCTTGCATGATAATGATTGCTGCAAAGATGGTCGAAACGGTCAGCCCCACCGGGAATCTCCCTTTTTCGTATATCACCTGTTTCGCATAGCCGCTGCAGGTTTCGATACACTGTCCCTTTGCTGATATGTGGATGTTCCTTGACGAGTACATTATATATCTCGTCTGCAGTTGCGTGACACTGTAGTTTGTTTACGGCCTCAAGAACTAAAGCGCATTGAATAGTATTGCGTTTGATCATAAAGCCAACCTCATTGCGATATTTATTTCTTATTAGGATTATATATCAATAAGAGCGAGATGTCAATAGCTAAATAAATCTTTTAACTTGTTATACTAATTTACCACAATCGCTCCAACGGTTGTAACTGCAAATATTGCGTAAATGCTGAGGGCGCGATATCTCATTTCTGAATTGAATTTTAGTAAATCGCAGGCTTTATACAGTTGACTGGACGATTTTAGGGATGTAGCAAATCCATGAGATTATAAAGCAGCTTTGGCAAGGGCAGCAACCGGGCATGGGATTGCGCTGAAAGAAAATATTAAAATAAAACAACAAAAGGCTGTGTTTCTGAAAATGAAACACAGCCTTTTGTATCTGTACATTTTAAGGATACGATAATATGGAAAAGGGATAATCATCTTACTCAACAAATAAGATATCGATCAGAAAAGAACAGAGGCCAATAAAGCCCGTTTTGCAGTCGATATGCCGAGTGTATTCGCCTGCTCTTCGCTCTTGAAGATGAACGGCATGGCCCAAAGGGATAATTTGGAGAGGGATGTGGATATCTTATGAGCTGAATGAAGATTATGAGGTCGCTTTCGCTGAAATGGCTCAAGAGAGGTATGGTGTCTTCAGACGGGTAAACGGTCAATATGGCAACCCTGTTGCTTGCGCTTGTATGACAGCTGCAGCATTGCGTTACCAAACAAACTTGGCCATCTCTCTTTCACAAGGGGGCAGTTTGCGCGATAATTTAGAATTTCTTCGGTTAAACGGTATGAAGATAAAAATTGACTAGTTGCTATATTAACATGCGATATACGCCGGCACCGACTGCCAACGCCACACCAATTACAACCACCACCCGGTAAATCTTCACCGATTCGGGGTCATCTTTTTCCTTGCCCATATAGACAATTCCAGCAATGAACATGCCAAGTCCGACAACCAAAAACAATCCGAACAGGAGCCACTCTTTCATTTTTATTTCCTCCATTTCAATAACAAAGATGAGTTGATGATGACCGCCACAGAGCCCACGTTATGTACCAGCGCGCCCACCACGGGATTCAAAACCCCCGTAATGGCAAGCGCAATGGCAGCAAAGTTAAGAAGCATCGAAGCCGCGAGATTGATGTGGATGGTCGTCATCACCTTGCGGGAAAGCATCATCAGATGGGGGATTTCCCTAATATCATCACCGACAAGAGCAATGTCCGCCGCTTCAATGGCAATATCGCTGCCGATGCCGCCCATGGCAATCCCCACCTGTGCCGCTTTGAGCGCGGGCGCATCGTTGATCCCGTCGCCCACCATGCAAACCGGCTCGCCTTTCTCTTGATACTGACGGATAGCGGTCAGCTTATCCTCTGGCAGGCAGCCCGCTTTTACGTCGGTGATGCCCGCCAGTCTTGCGACATGGTTGGCCGCCTGCGCTGCGTCGCCGGTGAGCAAAACGGTCTTTGTTCCAGTATCGCCTATTTCGCGAATAGTCTGTGCCGCGTCGGAGCGCATTGTGTCGGAAAGGGCGACCATGCCAATCGGATGATGTCGATCCATCATGTAAATGACTGTGCTGCCGTCGGCTTTGGCTATACTGGCGCTTTTCGCAAGCGGCTCCGTTAAAACAAAGCCGTGGTCCGCCATCATCGCTTCATTGCCGGCAAAGATTTCATATCCCTGTATGGTCGCCGCAACACCTCGACCCGGAAGAAGCTGAAACATTTCCGGCTCGATGGGAGATTTCCCCTTTGTCTGACGGTATTCCGCGACAATGGCTTTGCCCAGCGGGTGCTCGGAACGAAGCTCGGCGCTGGCGGCAAGGGCAAGCAACCTGCCATCGTCAATGCCGGATACGCAGCTCTCCACCCGTGACACCGACGGCTTTCCATAGGTGAGTGTTCCGGTTTTATCAAAGGCGATGCGCTTTACCTTTGCCAACCGTTCCAGCGCATCTCCCTGACGGATGAGAATGCCGTGTTTTGTGGCATTTCCGATACCCGCCATAATCGCGGTGGGCGTTGCCAGCACCAACGCGCAGGGGCAGAACACCACAAGAATGGTCACGGCGCGAATGACTTCACCGGTGACAGCCCATGTAACGCCTGCCGAAACAAGGGCAATAACCACAATCCAGGTGGCCCAGCGGTCGGCTAGACCAACAATTTTAGCCTTACCTGCATCCGCCGACGCCACAAGGCGTATCATGCGTTGCAGAGAGCTATCCTCGCCGACCTTCTTGGCCATCATGTCAAAGGTTCCGTATTGATTAACCGTGCCGCTTTGAACTTCATCGCCCGCACTCTTATCCACCGGAAGGGATTCGCCCGTCATAACGGACTGATCGACAGAGGTTTGCCCTTTGATAATCACACCGTCCACCGCAATGGTTTCTCCGGCCAGCACTCGGAGCGTGTCGCCCACCCGTACCTGCCCGGAAGGGATAATTTGTTCCTCGCCGCCGCGCAAAACCCGCGCCGTCGCGGGAGAGAGGTGCACCAGCTTCTCAATACCGGCGCGGGCCTTTGCCACGGTTCTTTCTTCCAGAAATGCGCCAATAATCATGATAAATGCCACCTCGCCGGCGGCAAAAATCTCGCCGGTGATGACCGAGGCGATCAGGGCAAGGGCCACCAGCACATCAGCCTTGATGTCAAACTCGGTAACAAGGCCGATAATCGCGCCTTTGATAATTGGAATGCCGCAGAGCAAAATTGCCAACCACGCCGCGTTGATGGGCAACTGTCCAATATCAAAGAAGCTGACCACCAAAGACGCCAGCGACAGGCCGAGAAACAGGACCGTCCGCCTTGTGTCATCTTTTAAGAACGAAATCAAAACACCACTCCTTTATACTAATGGGGGTATATGTACATCGCAACAAGAGTATACCCCTATAGGTATACTCTTGTCAATAAAAAAAGCAGCCGTTATTCCGGCTGCTTGATGTTGAATGCAGTTATGTCATCCTTGAAAAATGCTCAACGGCTTTGGCAAATTCAGAGATGGTCTTGTCGGCGTCACCGTGCTCGATTCCCTCGCGCACACAGTGGTTCAGGTGGCCTTCCAACACCACTTGTCCGACTTTGTGGAGCGCCCCTTTCGCGGCGTTAATCTGAATCAGAACATCCTCACATGGAATATCCTCCTCCACCATTTTGTCGATGGCCTTAATTTGTCCCATGATTTTGTTCAGCCTTCTGTGAAGGTTATCCGCATCCATACACTGGCGCATTTGCGCACCTCCCTAATACCCGTAGGCGTATGGAACAAGGATAGCATCTTTGGGTAGATTCGTCAATTCGGTATGTGGGAATGGGTGGAAAAGCCACAAGGACGCAAATTTTGACGCACCATTTATTTTATTGTGGAGGCTGATTACTTGATCGGCATAAGCTCAATATAGCCCCGGGTGCCGATGGGCTCCAGCTGAATTCGGGGATTGGATTGGTCCCAAGTCAGCCCGACTGCTGCCGGATCATACTTGCCAATAGCAGATTGAACCTCCATAATCGCCTGCCCGTAATCTTCTTCGGCAAAAGGCTCCCCCTTGAACATCAGATATTGTGCGGCGGGCAGATCGATGCCGTCAAAGCCCTCGGGCACCGGGCCGTCATAGTCTGCCGGAACCTCTACACCTTGAACATATTCCGAGGTGCCGGACTTAATGTATCTCGGCGGAAGCCAGAGGCAAACCGGCTCACCACCTAGGGATTTGATACTGGTCAGCAGGCCCCATACATCGCAGCCCACCTCCTCACAGTAGGCAAAATACTCTGTGGCTTTTATACCCCGTTTTATGAGTACCTTTCGAGCGGGCCTTTCAATGGTCTGGATAAACACCGTTTTCACATTTTCCATGGAAATACTCCTTTCAATACTTGACACGATCGGATATGGCGTGAAAAGATACAACGGTATCGGGCTTAAAGCGTACTGATGCGGGTTGCAGCCGAACTCTTGAAAAAAGGCCCGCTGGTAGCCGTCCACGCTTCCAAAGCCCACCTCGAATGCAATATCCGCAATTTTGCCGGGGCGATCCCGCAGTTTCAGGGCCGATTTTGAAAGCCGAAGCTTGCGGATGTACTCGGCAGGCGTACGCCCGAGCACTTGTGCAAACAACCTGTGGGCGTACCACGGAGAAAAAAGGGCAGCCCGGGCCAGGTCCGCCAGTGTGATTTCCTCAAAAAGGTGTTCGGCGATATAGTCCTGCATACGCTGGACCGCTTCAAGGTGTGCCTGCATAGCTTTTCACCTCCTGCTGAGAGTATAACGACGTTTTAGGAAGAACGCTCGACGATTCTTGTGAAAACGAGGTCTACCGACCTGTTGCCCAAAAATCAACGCGGCCCTGTCGCTATAGACAGTGTCGCGTTGATTGGCCAAAGCCGTCCTTGAGCAGGCGTTCCTTGGCCTCCAAGCGATTTTCGTCCATGCTCAGACTCATCTGGTAAAATAGGCCACCGATGCGGCCGTTCCCGGTCGGTTCCAGACTGTGGAGCAGATAGAGGCCGGCGGCGCCGCCCCAGCCGGTGCTGCCAATGTTGCCGTTGGGTAGCAGGGTGGTCTTGCCGTTCTCGTAGTTTTTGGGGGCCACACCGAAGTATTTCGTAGCCGCAGCATCCATATCGGCCTTGGGGAATCCCACCGCCGAGTCGTATTCTGTCGCCCCGGGCTCGTAGCTTTTGGCTATAAGGTGGCTTAAAGCGAAGGCGGCTATCTGCTCGTCGGCAAAGCCAGCCCGTTCTACATCATCCACCAGCAACCCCACATAGCTGTGGGCGAGAAAATAGTCCAGATATCGCTCCACCTTCGGGGAGATGGGCGCGTCCACTTCCATCCGAGCCGGAGAAGAATTTCCGGCTCGGAGAACGCCGATGAAAGGGTAGAGGGGCGGGCATAGGCTGGGTGCAGCCAACCAGCAGGATGGCCGGCGGTAGGGCAATCGGCGTCATCTTCATAATCGTCCTCCTTTTACTTGAGGCCATCTTATACCATTAAAACAAAGTATAGCACGGTTCCATGTCCAAACAATAAACTCTGCTCTATCTGTTCCCCTATCCAGACGGCCAAGGGAAGTGTTTTTCCACAAAGAGCCCATGCGCATAGCTATTAATCGGATAAAGCGAGGCGCACACATCATTAATCGGTTTATAATCTGTCCAGATAAGGCAATGCAAAATGCCAGATAGATGGGTAGCGTAAGCCCAAGATAATTTGCATTCTTTGCAAGTGTTCATTTGCCAACTTTAACAAGACATATTCTTGAAAAAAAGCTTCAATTGCTCGCTAAGCTGTTTGAAGGCTTGTGTCATTTTTTTAAGTCATAGCCACTCCAAAAGCCGCCGAAACTGAAAACGCGCAAGAAAATACCTGATAATTAATAGCAATTTAAACAAGCCTTTACTGTTCATTTAGTCGGAACAAATGAAATGAATTTATTTTAATAAAATTTTATTGACTATTTTATATTTTAGTATATTATTGAGTTAACCTACATGTAGGTATGTATACAGCTAATATTTATCTAATTAAAAAGGGAGGTTCTGCATAATGAAGTTGACACAGGAACAGCAGGATATGCGCGATGGCAAGTACGGTGAAGGCGTTGCGCTGGCCATGAAGGTGCAGATCGGCATTGGCGAATGCTTTGACGCACCGCGTATGGTGCCCATTACCAATGCGCATGTGGCCTTGAGCAATCAGGAGTCCGACCTGTGGTTTGCTGAAAAAATGGTGCGGCTGGGTGCGAAGGCCAAAATCCCCCCCACTGTCAACCCCGGATTTTGCCTCTCCTACTTTCAGGCGTGCGGCAAGGTGACAAAGGAGGACGCGGCGCATATGCAGCGGACCCACGATGCACATAAGGCGCTTGGATGCAGGCTTACTTACAATTGTACCCCTTACATGGACACAAACATTCCCTTCCCCAATGAGGTTATTGCCTTTTCTGAATCCAGCGCTACCCCCTATGTCAACGCCGTGTGGGGCGCCCGAAGCAACCGGGAGTCCGCCCAGTCGGCGCTGTGCGCGGCCATTACCGGTTATGTGCCTGAGTATGGTCTGTTGCTGGACGAAAATCGCAAAGGTACCATTCTGGTAGACGTGCGGGCGAGGATGGATAATGATTTTGCCTATAACATGCTGGGTTACATGGGCAAAAAAATCGGCCCCGGCATCCCCGTATTCACCGGGCTGGGCGGTTATGTTTCTCCGGAGGCTCTGCGCAATCTGGGCGCCGAGCTGAACACCTCGGGCGCTTACGGTATGTTCCACATTGTGGGCGTCACCCCGGAAGCCCCCACGCTAGAGGCTGCTTTTGGCGGCAAGGAGCCGGAGCGCACCGTTGTCATTACCGATCAGGATCTGGAAGAAGTACTGGAACGGGAAATTTCCGACCCGGGCAACCGGAAAATTGACTTTGCCTTATTCGGCTGCCCCCACTTTTCCACCCGGGAGGTCCAAGAGGTGACCGAGATGGTGGCGGGTAAAAAACTCAAGGTGCCGCTGTGGATTATGACCTCCTCCTTGACCAAGAGTAACGCGGAAAAGATGGGCCTGCTCGACACCCTGCGGGCAGCGGGCGGCGACGTGGTTGAAGACACTTGCTCCGACCAGCCCTGCTGGCACTTTCTGAAAGGTAAGGTAGGGGTTACGGAATCGCCCAAATGTGCTTATTACCCCCGCAAAAGAGGATTGGAGTTTGTTATCCGCGACTTGGCCACCTGTGTTGAGGCCGCATTGGAAGGAGCTGTAAAATAGATGGGTAGAGAGTTTCGCTGTCACAAAATCTCCGAAGGTGTAGGCGAAGGGGTGGTGATCCGCTCCAAGGACGAGATCATGTTTTATCTGGTGCGGCCCGAAGACGGCGTGGTGCTTGAAAAGGCTCACGATCTGGAGGGGCAGAGCGTTGCCAACAAGGTGATTCTATTCCCCGGTGGCAAGGGAAGTTCGGTGGTGCAGAGCGACGGGCTTTATCAGTTGATGATGAAGAAAAACCAGCCGGCCGCCATGGTGATTGAACACGCCGAGACGGTGCTTGTGGCCGGTGCGATCATTATGGAAATCCCGCTGGTGGATCAGGTGGACCCGGAATTCTACAGCGTTGTGCGCAACGGCGATAGGGTGCGGGTGGACGCGACCAACGGCAAAATAGAAATTCTGGATTAGCGCTTTCGCAGCGCGGACTAAGGAGGGATCTTTATACCTGTTTTACTGGATGAGGACAGGCGCTTTCCGCTTCCCGCCATGCACAGGGTGCGGCAGATCTTTAACGCCGAGAAGCTGGACGATGTGCGGGGGGCGGTTGTCCGCGAAATGAACCGGCCGGAAATCACGGCCAAACTGCGTCCCGGCATGAACGTTGCCGTGGCGGTGGGCAGCCGGGGTATCCGCAATTTGCAGCTGATTGTGCGGACTGTACTGGAGGAGATCCGTAGGCAGGGCGCGGTTCCCTTTGTGGTATCTGCCATGGGCAGCCATGGCGGCGGCACGGCGAACGGACAGCGGGAGGTACTGGCCGCCTACGGGATCACTGAGCGGGAATTGGGCGTTCCCATCGTGTGCGATGTTGGTGTTGAAAAGCTAGGGGAGACCAAACGGGGAATCGAGATCTTTTTTGACAAGACGGCGCTGGGGGCGGATCTTATTGTGCCCATCAACCGGATTAAGCTGCATACGGATTTTGTGGCGGATATCCAGAGCGGGCTATGCAAAATGCTGGTGATTGGTCTGGGTAACCACAGAGGATGCTCCGCTGTTCACGAAGACTCGTTTTTGACCTTTGGCGATACCATTTTGGAGGCGGCGCAGATGATTCTGAGCCGCATCAAGGTGGGGTTTGGCGTGGGCATTCTAGAAAATTGCTACGACCAGACCGCGTTGGTGGAGGCGATTCCCGCTGAGCGCCTAATCGAGCGGGAAAAGCAACTGGTAAAGCTGGTTCCGGATAATATGCCCCGGCTGATGATCCCCGAGATTGATATTTTGGTGGTGGAGGAAATCGGCAAGAACATCTCAGGCGCCGGCTACGACCCCAACATCTTGGGGAAGAGCTACATCCTCAACGAGTTCGTGCTGGAGGTGCCTCACATTCAGAAGATGGTACTGTTGGATGTGTCTCCCGAATCCCACGGAAACGCCATTGGGATGGGCATTTTTGATGTGGTGACCCGCAAGGTGTTCGACCAACTAGATTTTGAGTCCATCTACGCCAACGCTATCGCTGTCAAGTGTTTAGAGGATGCAAAGATTCCGCTGATTGCGCAGAATGAGGATGAGGCGATTCGTATTGCGTTTAAATCGCTTCGCGGGGTGACCAGCGACCAGCTTCGGATTGTAAAGATCAAGAACACTCTGGAGCTGGATGAAATAGAGGTATCGGACGTATTGCTGGAGGTTGTCCGGGCCAATGAGAAAATGACATTGCTGGAAGAATGACAGCTCGTATGAGCAAATGAAGGAGGAGTTATCCCGATGTCTAGTAAAACAAAAAAACTGTTCTCCGTTATGGCTGCTTTGGGGGTCGTGTTGTCGATTACAGGATGCGCGCGGGGAGGAGGCACACAGCCCGTTTCCACAGCGCCCCAGTCTGATTCGAGCGGAAGCGCCGTGGCGGCAGCGCCCGACGCGCCGGCCTCTGTGTACACAATCAAGGTGGGCCATGTGGTGGACGAGGAGAACTCACTGCACAAAGGATTTGTAATATTCAAGGAGTATGTGGAGAAGGAGAGCGGCGGTCGGCTGGCGGTTGAAATTTATCCCAACGCGCTGCTAGGCGGTGACCGCGAACTCGTGGAGGGCGTGGAGCTGGGTACTTTTCAGATGACAGCGCCGGCATCCACCGTTTTGGTGACCTATGCCGCTGATATGGGCATTCTGGATATGCCTTTTTTGTTCTCGGATGCGCAAGCGGGATTCCGGGCTCTGGACGGCGCGTTGGGCGAAAAGCTGGATAAGATCATTCGTGAAAAGGTTGGCGTGATGAATCTGGGCTATGGCTATAACGGTGCGCGCGCTGTTTCCAATAACGTGCGGCCCATCAAGCAGCCCAGTGATCTGAACGGCATCAAGATCCGCGTGATGGAGAGCCCCATCTACATCGACACCTTCAAGGCGCTGGGGGCGAATCCCACCCCCATGTCCTTTGGCGAAGTGTTCACCGCTCTGCAGCAGGGGACCGTAGACGGTCAGGATAACGCGGCCACCCTGACGGTATCCTCCCGGTTTTCCGAGGTTCAGAAGTACTACACCAATCTGGGCCATACCCAAAGCTTTATGCCGATGCTGATCAATGTGGACTTTTTTGAAGGGCTGCCCGCAGAATTGCAAACGATTGTCCGCGACGGTGTCAAGGTGGGGTTGGTGGACGCCCAGCGCAGCATCGAGATTGAGGACCGAGACACCGCGATTCAGGCTATGATTGACTCGGGTACCACACAGGTGGACGAGGTTACCCCTGAAAACTACAGTAAATTTGTAGCCGCGGTACAGAGCGTGTATGAAAAGAATAAGAGTACAATTGACCCCGCATTGTTTGATTTGGCGCAATCGTTCAACTAAAATTTGAAATTGCCGGGGGAAGGCGTCCTCCCTCTGCCTTCCCCCAAGGTGGTTGTATTCGATGGAAAGGGTGGACAAGCATGAAAAAAGCATTGGCATTCTACGACAAGCTGGAGGAGCGCATTCTGGCGGCCAGCTTGGTATTTACCGTACTGCTGATTTTTCTTCAGGTGGTGATGCGGTATGTATTCAACAACTCCCTGTCCTGGAGTGAGGAGTTGGCGCGGTTTATCTTTATTTGGCAGATATGGTACGGCATTAGCATTACGGTCAGAAGGAAAAAGCATATTCAGGTTGAGCTGATTTTAAATCTGTTAAAGGGCGGCGGCAGAAAGGTTCTGCAATTTTTCATCGTGCTGATCAGCATTGGATTCTGTTTGTTCATGACGGTGACCGGCTGGGCAATCATGCAAAACCTGATTGTCAAAAACACGCTTTCTCCCGCAATGAGAATACCCCTGTGGACTGTGTACCTCTCACTGCCTTTCAGCTTTTTTATCACTGGAATCCGCCATGTATTAGAGTTGGTTCCCGGCTTTGACGCTGCCGGCTCCGATTCTTTGGAAAATGGAGGCAACGCCTAATGGAAGCATTGGTTTTATTTGGCATCTTTGTTGTATTGCTGCTGCTTGGGGTGCCCATTGGATATTCCATTGGAATCTCCACCATTGTCAGCGTATATTGGTTCACGACCACGCCCATGGTGGTCATCGCACAGCAATCCGTGGTGGCGACGAATTCTTTCCCGCTGATGGCCATTCCCTTCTTTATGCTGGCGGGCAATATTATGAGCACAGGCGGCGTGGCCAAACGCCTGATAGGCTTTTGCAACGTTTTTGTAAATTTCATCACCGGCGGTCTGGCAATGGTGGGGACGCTGGCCAGCATGTTCTTTGGCGCTATTTCCGGCTCCGCTGTGGCAACCACCTCGGCAATCGGTTCCTTTTTGATTCCGGAAATGGAAAAGAAGGGGTATGATAAATCCTTCAGCGCGGCGGTATGCGCTGCCGCCGGAACCGTGGGCGTCATCATCCCCCCCAGCATTCCGCTGGTAATTTACGGTGTGGTGGTGGGCGCGTCCATTGGCGATCTGTTTCTGGCAGGCATCCTGCCCGGCATCCTAATGGGGATCTGTCTGATCGCGGCCGATTATATCATGTGCAAAAAGCTGGGCTACAAGGGCTCGGGAGAACTCCCCACCCTGCGGAAGGTTTGGACCACGTTTAAGGATTCCTTCTGGGCGCTGCTGACCCCGGTGATTATTCTAGGGGGCATTTACAGCGGTATCTTCACCCCTACCGAGGCCGCTGTTGTGGCCGTTGTGTACGCCTTTATTGTGGGCAGGTTTATTTATAAGGAACTGAGCTGGAGCGGTCTTTATGACTCGCTGGTGGAGTCCGTCACCGTCAATGGCGCCACAACCTTTATGGTAGGGCTTTCCGGCGCATTCGCCACCTTCCTGACCATGCAGCGGATGCCGCAGAAAATGGCGGCGGCAATGCTGAGCCTTACTACGAATAAAATCGTGCTGCTCCTAATCATCAACCTGTTTCTGCTGTTTGTGGGCATGTTGATTGACAACATTCCCGCCACCATTATCCTTGCGCCCATCCTCCTTCCGGTTGTCACCCAGTTCGGTATGAGCCCCATTACGTTGGGCGTTATGATTACTCTGAATCTGGCGATTGGCTTCATCACGCCGCCCTACGGTATCAACCTGTTTGTTGCGTCCGCTGTGGCAAACGTACCGATAGAGAAAATTGTAAAATATATTATGGGTTTTATTATCGCGCTTCTGGTGGCGTTGATGGCTACCACCTACATACCGGTGCTGACTATGGCCTTTATTGGCAGATAAGGCGCATATATTTGCCATAGAAAAAGCCTGTGTCCGGTAAAGACACAGGCTTTTGGGTTTAAAATATATTGTCCAGATCGGTGTCGGAGATATAAAACCCACTGCCATAATCCAGCAGATAGGGGTGGCTTTGCAGATAGGTGACCGCAAAGTAAATATGTTTCTCCAGCAGATCGACCGCGCGCGCGATGTCGTGCTGCAGTAGCGCTTCCAATATTTCCACATGCTGGTCGACGGCGCCGTCCACATTGTGGCTGTCAACCGATAGGTATTGGATGCGCGTGGAGCGGACGTCAATGCTGGTGAGAATTTCGATCAGATAGCTATTATTGCAGTGATGTGTTAAAAAATTGTGCGTTTGAGAATCCAGCTGCCGGATTGTTTCCAGCTGGGCCTGATCTCTGGTGCTCAAGTTTTTTTTGGCCGATACCCACAAATCAATCAAATGTTGGATGGAATCCTGTGTAAAGTATTCCACCGACGCACGCAATGCAGCGCATTCCAACAGCTTGCGCACCTCTGTGATTTCCTGCATCTCCTTTATGGTAAGTTGGCGAACAAAAAAACCGACACCGTTTTGTATCTCGACGAGGCCTTCTTTTTCCAATAATTGAATGGCTTCCCGTACCGGGGTGCGGCTCATATTCAGTTTCTTGGCAATTTTGTTACCACTGATGCAATTACCGGTTCTGAGTTGGTTGCGGACAATGGCCTGCTTTAGCTTTTCGTAGGCAACCATGGTCAGATTTTGGTTTGTTATGGGACTTGAGCTCCTTGCGCCCAACGACTACACCCTCTTTAATTGCGTTTGTATGCTATATTCTATATTCTACACTATAAATGATAAGCCATTTATATGAATTTGTCAATCAGCGTTACGATTGAATCGAACAAAGGAGTGACTACAGAGTGCCTATCAACATTGTTATACTGGATGGCCATCCTACAAACCCTGGCGATCTCGACTGGGCGGCGTTTGAAAAGCTGGGCAGACTTACGGTATACGACCATACCCCACCGGAGGAGGTTGCCCGGCGCATCGGGGATGCCCAAGCGGTGCTCACCGGCAACCTGCCCATTACGCGGGAGACGATGGACGCCTGTCCCGCACTGAGGTATATCGGCATATTGGCAACGGGCTACGACATGGTGGATGTGGCTGCCGCGAGGAACCGAGGCATTGTGGTGGCTAATGTTCCCGCCTACAGCACCAATGCAGTGGGGCAGTTCGCAATCGCTCTGCTGCTGGAAATCTGCCATCAAATCGGCCACCATGACCGCGCGGTGCATCAGGGGCGGTGGGCGGCAAGCGCCAGCTGGTGCTTTTGGGATACCCCGCTGATAGAGCTGGCCGGTAAAACCATGGGAATTATCGGCTTTGGGCGTATTGGACAGACCACCGGCAGAATTGCCAAGGCCCTTGGCATGGATGTGATCGCTTGCGACGAGTACCCCACCGATTCCGGTCGGGAAATTGCCGAATATCTTCCCTTGGAGAATCTGCTTGCCCGGGCTGACGTGATTGGCCTGCACTGCCCGCTGATCCCCGCCACCCGCGGCATCATCAACCGACACACCATTGGGCGGATGAAGGACGGCGTCATCCTGCTGAACAATTCCCGTGGGGACTTGATTGTGGAACAGGATCTTGCCGACGCGCTGAACACCGGCAAGGTCTATGCGGCGGGTCTGGATGTGGCGTCTATGGAACCGATCACAGCGGATAACCCCCTGCTGCACGCAAGAAACTGCATCATCACGCCCCATATTTCTTGGGCGACCCGGGAGAGCCGTCAGCGTCTATTGGATGTGGCTGCCGAAAATATCAGGGCCTTTGTGCAGGGCGAGCCTATTCATGCTATAAACCTGTAATAAACCACAATGGGAAGATGCCGTCAAATCTACTTTATGAAAGTACTTTCCTCACATTCCTCCGCCGGTTTACCTTGCCCGTGGTCGTGAAAAAACCTTCTTTCACCGCACCTTAAGAATTTCTGTATTTTACACATGGCGATTTTCTGTGATACGCTGCTGCCATAGCCAACGCTCGGCACGCTTTTGACTGATAAGACCCCCAAAACAACACCATAGTTTTTCTCTAGGGTGAAGGGGCAGTGCCCTTGAGCGCCCGCTCGAAGAAAGGTAGAGGCAGCGGAAATCCCGCTGCCTCTACCTCTTATAGTTACCGGCCTCGGGCCGAGTCGTCAAACGTGCGCTTGGTGGTTGTGCTCTGCGGCATTCTTTGCCGACTTCACGCCGATGCCGGAATTGTCATGGATGTACGTCCGGTTAGGCGTTTAGGAAATATAATTGTCAAATTTTGTTCCTCGTGATATGATTGTTATAAATTGGAGGTGACATAATGCTGGCGATGACAGATACGCCCATAGAACAATTCTTGCCATTGTTTGCACAGGCCGGCGTTGCGGTCTCGTTTTTAGTCCCTACCCCCAACGGTTATCAAAAATCGATTATGGATGCGACAGCACCCGTGCGCGATTTGCTTTTGAAATCCAATGTGCACGATTATGAAGCGCAACGTCAAGGGCCGGACGCCAAGGCCGTGATACCCGCTCATTTTGTCAATAATAACTTTTTGACGGATACTTTTGCATCTCTATATCGTCCGATTACAAAGCAGGGCGATCCGCGCATTTGGTTTCAGAATCTGAAGCGATATTGCGCGCCGCGCAATTTGCTCGCCTTAATTATCATAAAGGGCGAAATTTATGTTTACAATCTGTCCGACGCAGCTATTTCCGGCTCGCTTCTTCACGGCGGCTTTGCATATGATGTTTTGCAAAAGGCCGCCTACGATGAAAATACCGTTGCAAACGAATTGCTGGATAAGCTTCGCAATATTCATAATCAGGGATTTTTGCGTTCCATTACCCCCGGCGATCCGGGCGTCGGTGACACTCTGGAGCATGCACTGGGCATAGCAAGGAATCCTAACCGATCGCCAGACTATCGCGGTATAGAACTCAAGGCAACCCGATTGACACGAAACGGTGTGCGGCGGGCAACAACAAGACAGACATTGTTTACGAAGGTTCCCAATTTTGGAAAGACATATAATGAAATTGCAGAGGCTTTCGGCAAATGGCAAATACCGCGTGGTGAAACGGTTGAGCGTTTCCAGCTTTATGATACATTTAAATCATCAAGGCCAAACGCATACGGGTTATTGCTCGCTGTAGATGAAAATAATGACCAACTGAAAATGCTGTCTCAAGGGACTGCCGCCAGATCGTTTGTTTCTGGTTGGGATTTGCAGGCCTTGCGGGATGCGCTGCTTGAAAAGCATCGTGAAACCTTTTGGGTGAAAGCGGTATCGGAAACGAGAGATGGGGTGGAGTATTTTCGGTATGATAAGGTATTCCATACAAGGGGCCCAAACGTCAGTCTTCTGGCGCCATTGTTTGCCACAGACAAAATTACCCTTGACTTAGCGGCGCATATCAAGTCAAATGGCGCTTGGCGCAACCATGGAATGCTCTTTAAAATGTTCCCGCAGGATTTGCCAATGCTTTTTGGCGATCCAATCGAATACGATCTATAAACAGCAATGCAGCCGTTTTCTATCGGCTGCATTGCTATTATTTAATCTTCTTTAAGATTTCCAGTGCTATAGCATGTGCCATGAGGGGGGGAACTGCGTTCCCTACCTGCGTATACTGCGGCGTTTCTAATTTTCGACGTTCACCACCGGTGGTTCGTTTTCCTTGGAATACAAAGCTGTCGTCAAAGGACTGAAGCCGTGCCATCTCACGCACAGTCAGGGATCTGTCCGCACCGTAGTGCGCAAAATCATCCCCAATAGTTACAATTGTGGTGCTGGGCTTGTCTGCAAAAAGACAGGAGTAGTTTCGTTTATTTGTACCCGTCAGCAGACTATTGTCAGGTTCTTTTTCTTTTGCCACAGTGTAACTGCCGTATTTGCGGATAAGCGCGTATCTTTTTTGAACATCGGAATTATGATTTGATGTCTCATGGTTGGCGAGTTCAGAGATTTCGCGCGGTGAATCAGCCATTTCTTCAGCAGAATTGGCCGCCGTGTAAATTGGTGAAAATGCTGGGAACCGCGCAGGATTTAGTCGGCCTTGGCGGCTCCATTCAGCGTATGTTTTTGCTTCGGCATAACGGCCGGTTCCCTCAGGCTGCTTTTTACCCTGAATGTTTCGCTGTATATTCCCAGCGCTGCTAGCACGGAATTTTTGATAATACGTTGCATCGTAGCTGAGTGCCTTCACACCAATTCCAATAAAGTTCAAGTCACCAATAGCCTCCGCCACGCACACCTTTTCGTTGTCAGAAACAGTAGCAGGGATCTGGTTAATCAATTCTTGATCGTTACGGCAGCCAATGAATACCACGCGTTGACGATTCTGCGGAACACCATAATCAGAAGCATTTAATAGCATTGGGGAGGCAACACGGTAAAGCTGTGTTCGGTGAATCATTTCATTCAACTTTGAAAATGCAGGTGTTGATAAATTGGGCTTAACGATACCAACCATGCGATGAATGGTATCCATCGTGTTTCCGCATAAAACCTCAATTGCAAGCTTAGTCTTAATTAACGCCTCTTGTATTTGGGGGTCTACAACGCGGGCAAGCAATGAATCAAGCGCGTTATTGCAAATTTCAATAATTTCTGCGGCTTCAAGGTAATCTGTAATTTTATCAAACCGGTCCTTATAAACGCTGCGATTTAAATGGCTTTCGTTGATACATACCTTCAGCTTTCTTGAAATGACGTCTAAGTCTTGCTGTGCTTTGAGCAAATTTAGCGCTTGACGCACAATGTTACGATCATCTTCACTGATTGCTTTGTTATTGCGAAACGCACTCACGAAGCGTTCCTCTACCTTGTTGAGGTAAGAGCAAAGCTCAGAGCTATCTATAGTGTTTTTTTCTGTTAAAATGGATTGCAATAGGAACTTCTTTTCAGATTCTGTATACTTTCCACACGCTATTTTTTTAAGAATAGAGAGATAATCTTTTCTGCGAGCATCGGCTGCATCGTGCTGTAAAATCATAATTTTCAGCTTATCGAGAGCAAGCTGGAACTCAAAACCTTTATCAGTAGGTATACCGGCAAGGTGATGCTTTTCAGAAAGAAAATCGTAAAGGCTTTTTAGGTGTTCATAGTCTATAATATTTCTTATTTCACTTAAAATGCGATCTTTGATTTTGCCGTGATCCTTAGTTAATATGCCCGAGACATTCTCCATAACAAAGTATTTAGGCTTTATGATTGAAATAACGTGTAAGTAATAGGCGAACAAATCATCTTTCTTGTCATTTTTTCTCCGCTCTCCTGCCAAACTAAACGATTGGCAAGGGGGGCCCCCTACGAGCACATCCACTTTGGTTTGTCCATATTTTTGTTCTATTACAGCGCATAACGTCTCAATATAGTCAGAATCGGTAATGTCTTTTGTCAAAAACTCAGCAGGCAAACCCAGCTGCTCGTTGTATCGAATACGATGGGTTACCTCGCAGGTTGGATTGATATCTCCGGCCAGCAAAAAGTCATAATAAGCGCCGTTATATTCCGCCTGCAAAAAGCCCTCACTAAATCCGCCCGCGCCGGCAAATAGATCAATAAAGGTTGGCAATTAATACACCTCCTCATAATGCTGATGGTAGCATATATGAATCAAAAAGTCCAGGCCTCATTATAACATGGCGATCGTAAAAAGTCCAGGGGGTGTTTTTCTTCCAATTATAAGCAAGCTTTGATGATTCCTTTTTACGTTTTTAAAGGTTATAATTGAATATAAAATATTGCATGCTGTGGAGGTGAAAAAATTGGATTGTGAAATACGTCCATGGAAATTAGAAGATGCGCCATACCTTGCCGAAGCCTTATGCAACATCAAAATTCACAACAATCTGCGTGATGGATTGCCTTTTCCCTATACGATTGATGATGCTAAGGAGTTTATAAGAGCAATGCTGAATGCTGATAAAGGCAAAATATACGCATTTGCCATAACCATTGACGATAGGGTGATTGGGAGTATCGGAGTTTTTCGCAAGGATAATATACATTTCAGGACTGCTGAGATGGGGTATTATATAGCCGAACCATACTGGGGGCAAGGATTTGGAACAAGTGCTGTTAAGCAGGTATGCCGCCTGATCTTTAAAACAACAGATATTATTAGAATTTTTGCTGAGCCTTTCTCTCATAATACTGCTTCCTGCCGCATTCTTGAAAAAGCCGGTTTTGCTTTTGAAGGTACATTGAGGAAAAATGCCGTTAAAAACGGAGCGATCATTGATATGAAAATGTACTCATTCGTTAAAGAATGGGCTTAACGCAACCTCAGATTATTAAGTGATCCCTATCTATCGTATAAATCTTTTTTACACGATTACTCCAAAAAAGACATAACTTTCCGCCAAGGGAAGTTATGTCTTTTTATTTGTGAAAGCGGTATGACGGATTAGCGTTATTGTATCAAACAGGAACCTTACATACGCGATGGTATCGCAGTGATTTACGATATAAAATCATCTGTTCTATGGGTTGGGTGGGGATTTCTGCTTATAATATGCAATCAGATAAATCGTCATCTGTCGATAGAGGGGGCTGTCGATAATTAAAAATTTAGAACCGCAGTCCGGCTTATTTTCTACGATAATATCCCTCCGTCACGGAAAGTAAAATCTATTGCGGCGTTCCGTAAATATATCTTCAGGTATTGGCATCCGCAGCAACATATTCCGTATATCGCCCCCGGCCGATCATTTTGATTGAGCCTTGCTTCTTTAAGATGGAAAGCGACAGCTCAATACTGCTTTCACTAATATGAGGGGCACACTCCATAATTCGTTTTTTTGTCAGTGGCTCTTTATAAAACGCCAAAATGTTCCCCACAATCTTGGCGGCAGAAGTCTGAGGATCAGCCAGAGATTCCACCCAAAGGCTAAAAAACTCATATGCCTCGGTAGAAAATTCCATCCATAAATCGAAAAAGTATTGATAGTTGTTTTTCTCCTCATGCCATCCGTTTAGCCTCTCGGCAATGGTCATATACATTCTGCGTTTGAGCAAAAAGCTCAGCGCAATGGCACCCAAAATATCGTACCCCGCCCATTGCATCAAATAACAGATGATCAGCCTGTTGATTTCATAAAATCCCCTGTCAAATGGTTGAATGGCGGCAAAGTCGGTGATAAATATCGACATGATAAACAGGGGATTGATTTCTCCTTTTTCAATGATAGCGCTATACTCCCGGCAAATGGCTGTCAGCAATTCCGGGATCTCTTCAGGCGGAGGCGGGGTAAACGAATGCTTTGCGTCACCATTACTTTGCATCAGCAGACGCACCTGAGATTTATCGTGCGTCCGCCATTGAGGCTGTGAGGGGCTGGCGTCGCCATAAAGAAAATGATTACTCAGGGCAATGATATCCTCTAGCATATTTTTATGCGAAAACCCATTTTTATAAATCAAGGACAGCGTCTGCGCATAGCGAAAAATAGAATCTTCCGTTTGATTTTGTGGCTCAGCCGTTCGCAGCGTAAGCTCCCGTACCCTATCGAAGGAAATAGGGATACCGCTGCTTTTGCAGCCTTCATTGACGGCATGCAAAAGCGAATTGTTGGCTATGGTTTCTAATGTATCCGGCGCTGTCAGCTTTAACACACGCTTCTGGCCGCTAAACCCTTGTAGCAGCCCAACCTGATTGGCGGAGCGTTGGGTAAGCAATTGGTCGGCTTCTCTTTTATAATCAAAATTTCTCATTATTTAACACTCCATCGGCCTTTTCTAATCTCATTTTAATGGAAAGACATGATAAATAAAATGCTGTCCGCTCTTTTTATTGTTTTACGGAAAGTAACATAATGGAAAAGGGCGTTTCTTGTATGATATTAGCTAAATTGGCAACGTAAAAACGGTAATTGGCGTAGCTTATCAATTTCTATATCGAAATGGCGCTATAATAAATAACACCATATTATACATGGAGGGACTGTCAATGTTTGAGTACAAAACAGAAATTCTAATGACAGGCGTCAAGTGGCTTTCGGACAAGGCGAATGATGCGGATGTGACTGCCTTAGATCATTAATTAATGAGCGGGCGTCAGAGGGTTGGGAACTTGTCACGTATTCTTATATGGGAACCTCTGTCCAAGTTCGTGGCGCCACTCTAATTACATTCAGAAAGCAAAAGTAACGCAGTTTAAGTACGCACACTATTTACGAGGTTTTCCAAGGGACTCAAAACGCCTTTGGCGCGGCGCATGACCATATTTACAATCGTGCCTCTGACATATTAGAACAGATAGTGGGTCCGTCAAGGGGATATTCCACCTGCATAAACGGCGTGCCGATCCCATAGTGGCAAAGCCCAATCGGTTTCTTGATGATCTCGTACTCCAACAAAAAATCCACAGGCCTATCAAGCGCCCGATTCACAGTTCAAGCAACGCGAAATGTGAAAGGCACCAATGGGGCAAGTGTTGGTCAGGGCGTAGCGTATGCGCTTCCGATTCCGTCCGAAGCTGAATTTATTGCGGTGCCAGCCGGCGATGGGGCGGGTGAGGGGATCTTTGGTGTATTCATATAGGCCCTCCGCGTCCGATTTTCTCCACGGGTGCAGCAGAAGCCGAGGCGTTCTCAATGATTATGGGGTTCCTTCAGACCTTCACATGGGTTTTAAGTTTTGATTCAACCGTTCCAGCATCCATGTGAGGCGTTTTTCCCGGCCTATCTCTGTCTTTGCGTCCAGATATGCCCGTGTGTAAGTCTTTTTGACCGATGCTGACATGGCTTTAAAATTATGATAAGCCGGCTCATGTCCTTCCAATAAGCCGGACACCAAGGCGATTTGTTCTTCTGTTATGGCTGCGGCTTTAAGGGCGTTCCATTGGCCATTTTTCTTGGCGTCATGGATTTTGCTCCGACCGTGATCCGTCATCTTTCCCTGCTGCTCCAGTTGTTCGGCCAATGCTTTGTTTTTCTCGGACCACTTGCTGTTTTCCCGGCGGATCGAAAAATATTTCTTATATGTTTTATCATCCAAACTCTGCATCTGCCCGTCAATCCAGCCGAAACAAAGGGCTTCCTCCAGCACTTCGCCGGCTGTAAGCGTAACTGGCCCGCCTTTTTTACCGAAAATTAGCCATACGCCATCGCTGCTTGTACAATTCCTGGTAAGCCATGTGCGGAATACCGCCCGGTCAGGGAATTCTAAAATGTTATTCATATATACGTCCTCCCTTAATTAAAAGGCTGATTAACCCATTTGCGCAGATAATACCCATGTAAACCCATATTTATCAACCACCACACCACTCGACCCTACCATGGGGAGGTGGATTTGGCTGCAATGCGCCGACAATCGTGCCTTCCTCCGCAAGCGTGTCAAATGCCTGCGGCGCTTCTTGGATGCTTTCGCAGGATATATAGATGCTGATGACCGAGCTCTTTTGGACGGGCCAAATGGCATCCGCACCGCTGACGTCACCCGTTTCGGTGAGCATGACCGCGCGTCGACGTACCGGGCAAGCAAGGGGCTCCTGTCCAAACGCATGCGGATACAGCCGAAACGCTTCTTCACAATCTTCCGTAAAAGCTGAGATAGGGCATAATCATAAATAACCACTTTTCTATAATCTACATCATAACACAAAGCGGCCATTATATATGGTTTTCTCTACGCAATTTAAGTTTGCTGCAGCGACTTGTAAAATGCTTTCAAGTCTGCTTTTGTGTCATCCGAAAGATGATGCCAACGCGTCCCTTGTATCGCGCCCTCCAAGGCGCATAATTTGTTGACACAGGCCTCATGATCCGCCTGTAATAGAATCCGGATAAAGGCTTCTTTGCTCCCGAGCTGTATCAATTCATCAATCGTATTGATTCCAGCTCTCTGTAAGTCGGAAGCGATCACTTTGCTGATATTCGGAAGGTCTGTTAAGCTCATTTTTGCTCATGGCTCCTTTCGCTGATTCACCTTTTGCCGCCAAGGATAATTAAGAAAAAACTTACTGCTAGTGGCTTTTTTCAACAGAATAGAGCTCAAGTTTACAACTATTCATATCTATAAAAGAATAAAACTCACGAGCAGCAGGATTGTTTGCGCCTGCCGTTTCTCCTTTTTTGGCATCCTCCGCTGTTTCCCACCGCACTAGGTCAACCCATGTATCGCCATTGCGAAGCACTTCCCAAGAAATAAAACCCTTTTGCTTGGACAAAACCTCGTCATGGCACTTTTTTGAAGCAAGCAAGAAATCCTCTACAGATGCACCTTTTTTAAGCTTAAAAGATATAAACCAAATTGCGCTAGACATACCGATGTACTCCTTTCTATTTATTTTCAAAATATAATTTCGCTTGCGTTTACTTTCTATTTTAAAGGTGAATGAAGCAAATGACTATAATCTTTTGAAGATAATTTTCTGTTCAATCAAATCCAATGTAAATAAAAGCTTGTACTTTTTTATTATATCGGAGTTTAATTCCAATCCGATGGGATATGAGAAATCGTCAACTTGGGCTATTTTTGCGTTCCATAATCCTTTTAGTTCAATTGACATTGTGTCCAACTGTAATACAGCGTCTGTTTTCTCGGACGATGGTTTTTTTACGCTTGGAGAATAATTACTGTTGCGATCATAAATAAAAGATTTGTTTTTACCTGTATCCAAATATACAATAACAGGATTTTGATTAAGATAGGCTTCAAAGAACAGTAACTTCTCGTGGCCTGCTTGTGTAGATTTAAGCAACGGCAATACAATATATTTTCTCAAATCCAATTTATCATAATCAATCTTTTGGTCAGAAACTGCAATTTTGCGACTGGCATAGTCAAGTGTCACGATTTTTGAATCGAAGTATGTCAGTCCAATTAACCCGTTAAATTTGACGTTACTGAACATTTCATAATCTGATATATCCGTTATAACATTCGAATAGGTTTGCCCGAATACGGAAATGTTGTTAAGCAGAACCTCTTTAGACCATCCCCTATGCGAACCATCTCTGTTTAGCTGTTCAGTTTGACCAAGCTGCGAGTAATCTACTTTTTCTTCTACAAGATTTGTCAGTGCAAGACCCGAATTACATCCGGTATCAAAGATTATGGGCAGGTCATTCCCATCAATTTTGATTGTAATAATTGGACATTCTGTCCAATCAAAACTCAGCGCGGCAATTTCATTTTCGCTATAATTAAAGTCATCTATCCAACTTTCATCAAGACGTGCAGGACGAAAATAATAAAAACAAATTGCCGCGATAAAAACAATCACCGGTAATATAACATATAAATTCTTTTTTATGCTCATTTTCCCCCTAGTTATATTCCAAAATATAAAATTTTTCGTCAACATTCTGCGAAGGATAACAAACCGGAATCTGCATAATCAAACCCATAAAACATTTCTGCATCTTCACCAAGTACATTGTTTTCTTTTTTCTGATTGCTGCTTTGAGCGGAAGCAAGTAAGTATCATGTTTTGTGTCAAACCAGACAGCAGTTTGCCATTCACTATTTCCCACTTTTGCTGTTGCTTTCATTCTCCCCCAGCCTTGTTCTAAGTGTTTGAAATGATCTCTTATTTCTATTGCTATTCCTTTTGGGAGCGAAACAATGCACCAACCAACCATGTCTGCCGATGTGGAATAATGATAAACTTTTGCAGAAAACGCATATTGCAACCCTTTATTTTCCATTTCAACTCCTTAAAGTGTCAGTATATTCACCTTATATCGCTAAAGCTGATTAGCCCATCTGCGCAGACAACACCCATGTAAACCCATATTTATCAACCACCGAACCACTTAACCCATTGTCATGGGGAGGTGGATTTGGCTGTAATGCGCCGACAATCGTGCCTTCCTCCGCAAGCGCGTCAAATGCCTGCTGCGCTTTTTGAACGCTTTCGCAGTATACATGGATGCTGATGGCCGAGCCCTTTTGGATAGGCCAAACGGCATCCGCACCGCTAATGCCACCCGTTTCGGTGAGCATGACATGCCCGTGCATAATTTTGCTTTTTTGGCTTTCATCCATATCGGGGTAAGCGCTTTTCGGTGCATCGCCGTACCGGGCAAGCAGGGGTTCCTGCCCATCAAACGCACGCTGATACAGCCGAAACGCCTCCTCACAATCTCCGGTAAAGCTCAGATAGGGCATAATCATAATAATAACCGCCTTTCAAATAATTTTTTGATTCTAATACTGGTTATGCGTTGGGACTTTTCCATGTGGCAATTTCAATCAGGTTGCCTTCCGGGTCTGCAATATAGCTGCTGCGCAGTCCCCACGGATATGTTTTGGGAGCGATGATCGGCGTGGCGCCCATACGAACCATCCTGTCATATTCCACATCTACTTCTTCGGGCGTATCAACGTCCAAAGCAAGCTCAAAGGTCCCGTTTATGCCGCTTGGATAGGTATACTTGTGATTGGTTAGCTCTTCAAAATCGTTGCGACCAAATAGATAGAACCGCAAGCCCTCTTGTTCGACAATCACACTTGGATCAACCCCGTCCCACTCCAAAGGGAAGCCCACCACATCACGATAAAAGGCAACCATTGCTGCCATATCCTTGACAAATAAGCCTGCTGCTTTCAATTTGAGCGCCATTTATTTATCCCTCCAATTACTGTACCTAGGCTTTACAATAAAATCTTGCCTTTTAGTCGCATCCTAATTTCTCATAATACGGGTTGACATCGCTCATAACATAAACCGTATCATGAGGGAAATCACTGCAAACCCTTTCCATCAACAGGCGGCCATATTCGTTACTACGATAAGCTTTATCTATCAAAAGCTCATAAACATAAACGCCATAACCGTCATCGTCACGGCAACGGGCATAACCGCATAGCATTTTATCCTCAAACAAAAGATATGTAATGGAATTGCTCAATGCCTTTTTGTATTTCTCCCGCCCGGAGTTTTGCCAATAGCTCTTCCACTCCTCGCCTTCACGCTCCATTAAGGAGAAAAGTTGGTGTTCATCGCCTGAACAATATCGTCTAATGGAAATTCGCTCATGTATCATTACCGTACTCCATTCTATTTGAGCCAATATCAACAGGTTGGCCCTCTATCTCTATTGCTGAACTGTGGAAAGGCAAAAGGGATGCCCTGCGGGGTCCAGCATCACCGTGGAGGTATCGTAATACTGAACCTCCGCCTTTGTTGCACCGCATTTCACCGCATGTGCTTCCGCTTCCGGCAGGCTTTCCACCTTAAAGTCAATGTGGGCCATTTGCTGCTGCCTGCCGTCCTGCCAGGGCCAAACCGGAGGAACGTAGCCTTTCACCGTTTGAAAAACCAGTAAAATTCCCTCGGGTGTGCGAAGTGCTGCAAACTCATCACCGGAAACCTCTTTCTTCCAACCCGACAATTTCATATAAAAGTCGGCCAGAGCATTTGAATCCTGACAGTCGAAGGCGATGCCAATAATGGATTGAAGCATATGAAATCCTCCTGTTTTTCTGTGGCCGTTAAATCAGATAGGCGCAGATATCCAGAATCACGTTGCCGCCTTCATCCGGTACCGTAAAGCGGGGACAGTTGTACCGCTCAAAAAACCAGCCAGTTTCCGCGTAGTGCCAGTTCTGTTCTTTCAGCGTCGCCATGATCAGGTCGGACGCCTCCATACTGTAGAGCTCTCCATTTTTGTCGCTGCCATAGAGCCAGCAGACGCCGATCTCACCGGCAGAAATCTCCACCGATTCAAAGCCCGCGGGCGTCTCTGCATCGGGCGCGCGGAACATACCGATCCAATACTCAAAACAGTCGCTTCGTTCGCCGGTCATGCGCATGGCGCCCAGAAAATCGTCGCCTACGCCGGGCAGACCCTTGCACCGGCTGAGTGTGTCGAACCACCCTTCTTGAAAGCTCTGCTGCCACCAGTGTGCAAAGGTACCGGCCTCGTCCTGATCATTGCTTGTCAGTCGCTTACCGATCAGTTTTAAATGGGGGATGCTTTCCTTGTATACTTTTTTGACTTCCATATTGACCTCCAATTTCGTTTTATAAGATATTTTCTGGTGATCAAAGGTACCTGCTTCCATTGTCCGATACGGCCCGAGTCTATGAAGCGGATGGCCGCTGCTGCAGGTCTCCATAGATACTAATTTTTCAGTTTCACAGTATGCTTCCATATAGCGTGTGGCATCCCATTCGGGCTTGTACTCTTTTGTTGCTCCCGCTTGGGTAAGGCAATATTCGTCTAGCCAGTCATGACCAATGTATCTCCACTATGATTTCTTACACTCTTGCGCTCCGCTCAAAATTCAAATACCGTGTGCCCTGAAACGTCAGCTTTCCATAATCCTGCTCGGAAAGTTTTCCGTATTCGCGCCCGGCCACCACGAACTCCATCCGATCGCCGCTTTGCACCTCAAACGTCACATAATAGGTCGTATGAGAGGTGTGATGCATATGGCTTGTGCCGGCGTCGTGATGATGGTGGTGGCTTACATCAATCCGTTTCGAGGACACTTTGGCATCCACGGTAAGAATTGGGGAGGCGTTGTTTCGACGCCATTGGCCGACGCCCTGAATGGAACGGACAATGATTGTGCCAAATACAAATACAAATCCAATCATTACAATAACCGGCACAATGGAAAACATCGCGTCCCCCATATCGCCAAACGGTGAAAGCCCCATCCTTTTTCCTCCTGTTCCATTCGGTTATGCTCTTTCAACGCCATCTGCTTCCTTCTGACCTTATTTTAGCAGAAAGTCAGAAAAAAAAGAATACTGTTCAACTGATTTTTGCAATTAAATTACTATAATAATTTATTTTTATAGTAATTGAATTAACTAAAAAATTGTCGTATAATAGGATATAAAAAAGTATTGCCCCATAATAAGGCAGCCCATGTGCTGATATAGGTGTGAATCACCTTTGCATTCCAAAGATCTAATCACCGGCGGAAATGGTCTTAAAACAAAAGATAAGGAGCGTTGAAACTATGAGAAAGTATCTGTTTGACTGGAAGCTGATCGGCGATATTTCCAATGGTAGACCCAATCTGGGAGGCGAGGTTGAGGTGGAAATGTACCGACTGCTGCAATATACCCTGCGTGACGTGCTGGAAGAGCGTCTGGGCACGAATGGGACGGACGAGATCTTTTTCAAAGCCGGGGAATTGGCCGGCAGTGTGTTTTATGAACGCTACATCGCGCCGGTAGATAGCTTGGATGAATTTGTCCGTAAGACCCAACAAGTGCTTCGAGAAAAGAAAATAGGTGTGCTGCGGATTGAGGAGCTTGGAAAAGACCTAAATCAGATCGTGCTGACCGTGGACGAGGATTTGGACTGCTCCGGCTTGCCTGAATTGGACTATGAAACCTGTATATACGATGAGGGCTTTATTTCCGCCCTGTTCCAGAGATTTACCGGCCGACTCTGGAAAGCTGAAGAGATTGATTGCTGGTGCACCGGGGCCCGCACCTGCCGCTTTCTGGTGAAGCCAAAAGGCGAATGACGCAATCAAACCTTCTGACTGAAAGCGGGTGGGTGTGTTGGAGGAAAAAAGACCTCAAAATGAACAATTGAATGTCTCAAATCACGTTGCGGAAAAACAGGACGAGCTGTTCCAATTAATGATTGATTTGTTGGCCGGCACAAAGCCGGTAGAGGAATCGGCGCTCCCCCCGCATCTGAAGGAGTCGGAGTTGTTTATGCGGCTCTATACCATGATTTCAGACATTCGGCTGTTATCCAATGCCTTGTGTAAAGGCGAGCTGCACAAATTTGTCTACAGCAAAGGCTTTATCATCTCCAGCTTAAAAGCGCTTCAGTCTAACTTGCGCCACCTCACCTGGCAAACGCAAAAGATAGCGGAGGGGGACTTTTCACAGCGGGTTGACTATCTGGGGGAGTTTTCCACCTCTTTCAATATCATGGCGCAACAGCTGGAGGACAGCAGCCATCAACTCCGGCAGTTAGCCGGTACCGACACCTTGACCCAGCTCCCAAACCGTCTGGCTCTGGATTCCTTTCTGGAAATAACGTTTGAAAGCGCTAAAGCCGATCATTGCAATTTGAGCGTTCTGATGTTTGACGTCGACCATTTTAAGCGGGTCAATGACACCTACGGCCATGGCGCGGGAGACCAGATACTGGTACAGATCAGCCATATTCTTAAAAAGGCATTCCGCACCGCCGATATGTTTGCCCGCTATGGCGGGGAGGAATTTATAGCCGTCCTGCCCGGATGCCCGGCGAGCCAAGCGGCGGTTATCGGCGTTCGGGCCATCAAAGCCGTTGAGGAGGTGGAAATAGAAATATCCCACGGGACATCCATTTGCGTCACCGTCAGCGGTGGGGTCAGTGAAATCCTCTCAACCGACGCCTGTTGCACCGATATCGTAAAACGAAGTGACGCGGCGCTGTACCGTGCAAAGCAAACCGGCCGCAATCGCATCTGTGTGGGATAAAACGCCGTTTTGAACTGGGATGATTTTATAGTTTATGAAATGGATGAGGATTTATTTTTTTGACAGAAACGGGGAAGCACAATGAAAAATCTACCTATTGCAAAAAAGCTGCTGATTGGGTTTGGGGTCGTCATACTCCTGTCCGTGCTTGTCGGCGCATCGGGCTTATATGGTATTTACTCGGCACAGTCGGCTGCTCGGATGTTGCACGATGTCGGCATGCCGGCCGTTGAGACGATCAAGGATTTGGAAGAGAACGTCCTCAAAGAGCGCATCATTATGTACCGCATCGCATTGTTTGCAGGAGACGTTGAGGCTGTGAACAAGGAGGTTGCCGCGCTGGCCGACTCGGAGCAAATCGTGGGGCAGTTGGTAGAACGCTACGAGGCGACCATTGAAGACCCAACCGAGGAAGCTGCGTTTTTCGCGTTCAAGGACGCTTATCAAAAGGACTATAAGGCGATCAAAGAAGCGCTTTTCCCCATCGCCCGGGCGGGAGACACCGCGGGAATCAATGCTCTGTTGGCTCAGGCCGGCCCATCTGCGGCAACGATGACACAGGGTTTGGGCGATACCATTGCGTTTTGCCAGAACATGGCGGACGAACTTGTCGACAATTCCGACAAAGAGGCCCAGTCGTTGCGCATTATTCTGATTACTATCCTGGCGGTAGCCGTTGGCATCGCTGTGGCTAACATATTTTATCAATCCAGACTGATTGCGGCGCCCATCGTGTTTCTCGGAGCCGCGATGAAAGAACTGTCTGTTACCGGCAACTTCAACATGGATCAAAACGAAGAGATTTCCAAACAGGTCGGGCTGATGGCCCAGAGAAAAGATGAAACGGGTCAGATGACAGCGGCGATCTTTGCCTTTATGAACACCATTCTTGAGAAAATTAAGGTCATGGAGGCCATTGCGGCGGGTAATCTTGCGGTGGAGGTTAAGCGCGTCTCCCCGGACGACACCATAGCCAATGCGTTGTCGCAAACAGTGGATCACTTAAACGAGATGATGCAGCATATCCGTGATGCATCCGAGCAGGTTGCTGTTGGGTCCGATCAGGTTTCCAGCGGCGCGCAGGCGCTGGCTTCCGGCTCCACCGAGCAGGCTGCCGCCATGGAAGAACTAAACGCTTCGGTCGTACAGGTTGCTGAACACACTGCGGAAAACCTGTCCTCCATCGAGGCTGCTGCCAGATATATCGAGCAGGCTGGCGCGGGCGTGATCACCAGCAACGCCTATATGCGCCAGCTCTCCGGGGCGATGGGCGAAATCGGCTCCGCTTCCGGCCAGATTGCCAACATCACAAAAGTGATTGAGGATATTGCTTTCCAAACCAATATCCTCGCGCTGAATGCTGCTGTGGAGGCGGCAAGGGCCGGCCAGCACGGAAAAGGCTTTGCGGTGGTAGCGGACGAGGTACGCAATCTTGCCGCAAAGTCTGCTGAGGCCGCCCACCAAACCACCGAGCTGATTGCGTCTTCGGTAGCCACGGTAGAACGGGGCACGAAAATTACCGCACAAACGGAACAGGCTTTGCAAGATACGGCCATCAACGCCCAAAAAGTAACGGAAAGCTTTAGCAAAATCGAGCAGGCGTCAACCGAGCAAGCCAGAGCCATTGAGCAGATTAAAGACGGTCTCGATCAAATTTCCGCCGTTGTGCAGACCAACGCCGCTACTGCCGAAGAGAATTCCGCCACAAGTGAGGAGATGTCGGCGCAGGCCGTCTCGCTGCGCGCGGAGGTCGGCAAGTTTCAGTTAAAAGGCGACAACGCCGTCCGGGGTACGGGCCGGGTTCCTGCCCTTACCGCCTCAAAAGAAGAGCGGGAGCGTTTGTACTCTGACGGCATGGCACCGGAAAAATATTGAGCGGAGGAAATCGAGTATGAGCAGTTTGGCATTACCTGATCTTTCAGATAGTCTGAATTCAGAGACGGAACAGCGGTATCTTACGTTTGGCTAAACAATCGGTTGTTTGGCGCTTCCATAGGGGCATTATGCAAATTGTGGGGGGTTCAGGAGATCACCCGGCTCCCCGACTTGCCCCTATGTAAAAGAAGGCATTATCAACCTGTGGGGAGATTCTTGATATGCGCCCGGAATATCCTATAACGAGGAATTGGACGGCTGGAAAAGGGGGAAAACGAAAATAAAAGGTCGTTCTCCTTTTGGATTTGTCCAAATTTCTGAGCGAACATGAGTTTTTGAATTTGGCGCAGGTGATACGCAGTGAAATAAAAGAGCAGATGGCAGCCGTGCAGACAGCCGCTGTAACCGCAGGAAAGGATTGAAATGAAAGAAAAAACGACCATGTTTTGGGAGACAGAAAAAGAACTGAGAAAAGTTTTACTTTTAATAAATGCTCAATTGGAAGTTACCCAGCGGGTTCTGAGCGCTCAAATGCCGAAACTGCAGGAATTGTTTTTACAATTGGCGCAGCTTGGCACGGAGCTTGGTTATGATGTGGACAGACTTGGTGTAAAGAAATTTTATGATTGTATCACAAATAGTGAATTGTTTCAGGCGAATGAGACCATACAAGGGGATGCGGGGGCTGAAAAAGGCCATGATGCCCAACAAAAAGACTAGCTGGACAAACGGACATCCAACAGCAATGTATAATCGCAGGAGGGTTTCACCATGAAAAACATGAAGATAAAAAAGAAATTAGTTTACAGCTTTTTAACCGTAGCATTTTTCGCTGTTATTCTAGGCGTCGTTTCTATTATCACGTTAATGAAAGTAGACTCAATATATAATCAGGTTACGGTGATAGAAACCCCTGCGTTATATCATCTTGGACAAGCCGAGTCGAATTTGCGCGGAGAACGCTCCGAATTGCGCGCCATGCTGGCCTATGTGGAACGTGATGACCCGCAGAAGCTTCTGGGCCGCACCGAGGCGCTTGAGGCCAATAGAGCGGCATTTCGCTTCCATATGCAAAGCTTTAAAGAGCTACAAAAGCACTCCCCGGAGGCAATGGCTGATTATGCCAAGCTGGAGGCAGCGTACAACGAATATAGTACAGGCGTAGATGAATTTATTCGGATTTCCGGAACCATGGATGCAGATGCTACTTTTAACTACCTGTCTACATTTGCCGCCAACGCCAATGAGGTTTTGGCTGAGCTAACGATTATGAGCGGTAATCAAATGGAGGGCGTTACACAGTTGAGCGATAGTGCCACCGCTGCGGCTGCTTCCGGCGGTATAACGGTAATCATTACTCTGGCCGTTGTTGTAATACTCTCCGTTTTGTTGGGACTGTACATAGCCCGCATCATCACGAAACCCATACTAATTATACAAACGGTTGCAAAACAGGTTGGAGAAACAGGCGACCTTGCGTTTTCAGATGACTTTATGAAGGAAGCGCTTGTATATGCTCAATACAAAGATGAAGCGGGGCAAACCCTCAATGCATTTTCCAAATTAATGGATTCAATTCTGGCAAAGAGTATTGTCTTAAAAGAAATCAGCTCCGGCAATTTAAGAGTCAATATCAACAAATTGAGTGACAGGGATGCGCTTGGCAATGCGGTTTCGGATTTGGTTGAAAATTTAAATAACATGTTCTCCAGTATCAATATCGCATCGAATCAAGTTTCCCTAGGCTCTCAACACATTGCGGATGGCGCACAGGCTCTGGCGTCAGGCTCTACACAACAGGCGGCTGCTGTAGAGGAACTGAATGCTTCCATCAGCGAAGTGGCTGAGGAGGCAGAGGAAAACATGCGAAACATCAAGACTGCGATGGAATACGTGAAACAGGCAGGGGTTGGGGCAGCCTCCAGCAATCAGCAGATGGGGCTGCTTACGGAGTCAATGACGGATATTGGTTCCGCATCCCGCCAGATTGCGGGTATCACCAAGGCCATAGAAGACATTGCGTTCCAAACAAATATTCTGGCGCTGAATGCCGCTGTGGAGGCGGCAAGGGCCGGTCAGCATGGAAAAGGCTTTGCGGTAGTGGCAGACGAGGTCCGCAATCTGGCTGGAAAGTCGGCTGTAGCCGCAAAACAAACCGCGGAGCTCATAGAAACGGCTGTCCGCACGGTGGAAAGAGGCACGGAAATCACCGCACAGACCGCAGAACTCCTGCAATCCGTCGAGATAAGCGCACAATCTGTAACAGAGAGCATCGAACGGGTGGCGCACGCGTCTGCCGGGCAAACCAGCGCTATCGAATTGATCAAGGAAGGGCTGAATCAAGTTTCCTCTGTGGTGCAGACAAATGCGGCTACCGCCGAGGAAAACTCCGCCACCAGCGAAGAGATGGCCGCACAGGCCGCCACGCTACAGCAGGAGGTACAGCGTTTTACGCTAAGAGATGAAAAAAGCGTCACGCCTTACAGCGCCAAACAGGCTCTGATTTCCTATACAGAAGATTCCACAGCTTCGCCGTCCTCCAGCATGCCTCTGGGAAAATACTAATTGAGGCGATATGTCATGCGCAATTCTTACATACCGGTCCCTTGACGACACCATCACCAATGCCCTATCTCAATCAGTGAATAACCAAGTCTGGATGTAAAGAGAACCTAATGAATTATTTTAGACAAATGATTCATTACGGAATGACGTAGGTGCTGAAAAAACCATTTCGCCCGGCAAAGGAATAGCCGAAAAAGCGGACGTCCAACAGCAAAATTGTAATCGTAGGAGGGTTTTTCATGAAAAACAGAAGCATCAAAGCATCCATATTGGTCCCTGCGCTGGCGGTATTGGCGGCTGGCATTTTACTCATGGCAGGGGTGATTGGCGCCCTTTCCTTTTCCACCACACAAAACCTGACAGGCCGGCTGATGGATGCAAGAGTCAACGAGTACAGCAACAAGTTTGAGGCCATCTCCATGTCCTCTTACGGCACGGTTATTTCGGTGGCGCCCATTGTACAGAACCTTGCCGAAGTCTCGGAAAATCCCCGGGAGGATATTTTAAAGGTGCTGGAGGAGGCGATCAAGGGTAATGATATGCTGGTCGGCATATGGACCTGCTGGGAGCCTAACGCGCTGGACGGGCAGGACGCGCAGTATGCGGGAACGGCCTATCACGATGCCACCGGCAGGTTTATCCCCCTGATCATCCCTGACGGGCAGGGCGGCTTTAGCGTCAGCTCCGTGACGGATTACAACAGCCCTGATCCTAGTGATAACGACTTTTATCAAGGCGCATTAGACAGAGGGAAAGTACATATCTGTGACCCATATGCAGAGGCTATTAACGGCAAAACAATACTGATGACCAGTATTTCCGTTCCCATTATGCAAAATGGGCGTGCCGTCGGCGTAGTCGGTGTTGACATCAATATGGAGCATGTCATTGCCACGATGAATACGGGCTCGATTCTCGACGACGGATATATTTACACACTGTCCCCCGGCGGGTTGCTGGCGACACATCCCGACCCCAGCCTTGTTTTGCAGCCATACGACACAACATGGATGGGTGGTTACAAAGCAGAGGTTGAACGCGTGGTCCAAAATGGCGGTAGCTTCTCGGTTAACGCCTATTCGGACGTTACCAATACCAATATGACCTTTTTAGGCTCCGGCATAAAAATTGGTGATACGGACAAGTACTGGGTGGTTTGTGGCGTTGTGCCGGAAAAGACCGTGAACGCTGCATCCATCTCCCAGTTGATTACCGTCATTGGCATCGGCGTTTTGCTAATCGCTATTGTAGGTGTTACGATTTTTGTCATTGTCCGCAGGCGACTGCAAGACCTTCCGATATTGACCCAGATTGCAAGCGGTATGGCGCTTGGCAATATCTCTGTGGCGGATGGACGGCAGGTTGATAGAACCTCCAACACGCGCAATGAAATTATTCTTTTAATCCGTGCTTTTGCGGATATGGCCGACGGTGTGAAGCAGCAGGCCGACATTTTAGGACAGATTGCCCAAGGGGACTATTCGGTGGCAATTCCCATTCGTTCGGATGCCGATTTGATGAACAAGGCGCTTAACAAAATGATTCAAAATATGAACGAAGCGATGTCGGTTATCGATAACGCTGCCAATCAGGTTGCAATTGGCTCTAACCAGGTTTCCAGCGGGGCGCAGGCACTGGCGTCAGGCTCTACGCAGCAGGCCGCTACCGTAGAGGAACTGAATGCTTCCATCAGCGAAGTCGCCGCAAAGGCGGAGGAAAACCTGTCGAGTGTCAAAATTGCAGCGGAATATGTAAAACAGGCAGTGGCCGGAGTCACCTCCAGCAATCAGCAGATGGGGCTGCTCACCGAGTCAATGTCCGACATTGGTTCCGCATCCAGCCAGATTGCGGGCATCACCAAGGTCATTGAGGATATTGCGTTTCAGACCAACATTCTCGCACTTAACGCCGCCATTGAAGCAGCCCGTGCGGGAGCCGCCGGAAAAGGCTTTGCGGTGGTGGCGGACGAGGTGCGGAATCTGGCAGGAAAATCGGCCGAAGCCGCAAAAAAGACGGAAGAACTCATTGACCGGACTGTACTCACAGTTGAAAGAGGCATAGAAATTACCTCACAGACCGCAGAACTCCTGCAATCCGTCGGGATAAGCGCACAATCTGTGACAGAAAGCATTGAAAGGGTGGAGCATACATCCGCTCAACAAGCCGCCGCCATTGAACAGATTGATGAAGGGCTGAGTCAGGTTTCTGCGGTGGTACAGACCAATGCGGCGACCGCCGAGGAAAACTCTGCCACCAGCGAAGAGATGTCGGCACAGGCCGCCATGCTGCGTCAGGAGGTGCAGCGGTTTAAGCTGAAAGGCGACAAAAGAGGCACGCTTCATTACGAAATGCCTTCCTATCCAGAGAATTCAACAGCTATGTTGTCTTCCGGTATGCCCCTTTCGGAGGGACACAGTAAATACTGATGCTTGAGCAATCAAATAGTAAATAGAATATCAGCCAATGGATTTACACTTGTATTACCGTTTTTCGGGTTATAGATTTTGTTGCCCTGCGGGTCAAAAGTGTACTCCGCGCAAGCTGTGAGTTTTGGCCTTTCGATTTTCTCCACCTGAAATGGCGGTTTTTCTGAGTTTTTGGTTTGCTTTTTAAGGTTCTATCCCAATTTAAGACACAGCCCCTTTTTAGATGCGAAGGGGGTGCGAAACATATCCAGAGCCTTTTACCAGACGCATATCCATAGCACTCGACTTGTATGGCATCAAAGAAAAAGTTATGCAGAAAGCTACGCCTACACGCACAGGTAAACGTACCGAATTAGCCCATCCTTATGGGGTGTTTGGGGAAGTAATCGAAAGGGATAGACAGGATTGCGACACGCACCAAGGAGTAAGGAGGAATGTAAGGTGGAGCATATGAAGAAAAAGCAAATGGCAGCAGTAGAGCATGAGGTTGAGAAAAGTCAAACCGTCGACTTTTTGACAACCCTACCCGATCGCTATGATTTTGTGAGAGATATGGAAAAAGCGTTATATGAAGCGGAATCCGAACGCTCTGGATATGTTATTCTGGTTGGCATTGCAGACTTTACGATTATCAATCAGGGGTACGGATATGAAATCGGAGACGGCCTGATCATCGCGCTCTCCCAGTTTCTTAAACATAATTTTTCGGCTGAAAACTATTGCATATATCGCATTAACAGCAATGATTTCATCGTGCTGTGTCATAATCCGAATCATCCCGGCCAGCTCGATCAAGATATGGGAATCATCACCAAGCGATTCCAGTCTTCGTGGGCAATTAAAGGCAAAACGGTGTACTGTTCCGTCAAAATTGCAGCTGTCTATTATCCTACCGACGGAAAATCAACAGAGGGCATCTTTCATCATCTGGACAGCACCCTTTATCAAGCCAAAGAGAATGAGAAAAACGGATTTGCGATCTGTCACGAGGATATTCAAAATGTGTCCCATATTGTTTTTAAGGATCGGGAAATTGAGAAAATGCTCCGCATTGCGGTAAAAGAGAATTTTGAGAGGCTGGTGGTCTACTACCAGCCGATCTACAGTTCTGTTACGAACAACATGATTGGCTCGGAAGCACTCCTGCGTTATGTCATGAAGGATGGAAGAATGATTTCGCCCTCTCAGTTTATTCCGATTGCGGAAAGATGCGGCCTGATCATACCCATTGGCGAATTTGTCTTAAAATCCGCCGCCCAGTTCTGTAAGGACATGATTGAGGCCGGAAAGCCGGATTTCTGTGTCTCAGTGAATGTGTCGATTCGCCAATGGGAGATGCCGGGTTTTGATGAAGCGGTTATGCAAATTCTGGACGAGGTGAATGTCCCCTATGGAAACATTGTTTTAGAAATTACGGAGGGGATGGCCGCAACCAACATCAATCGGATTCACGGGACCTGTAGAAAGCTGCGTGAGCAGGGCGTGCAAATTGCCTTGGATGATTTCGGTACCGGCTATTCCTCTCTGAACATGATACGCACCATGCCTATTGACCTGATAAAAATAGATCAAACATTTACAAACGACGTGACGACGGATGAATACACCCATCTGTTTATGCGATTAATCACCAAGCTTGGGCACCAGTTGGGAATTGCCGTGTGTGTGGAAGGTGTGCAGGAGCAGAATCAACTGGCAAGCTGCAAAGACATGGGCATTGATTTCATTCAGGGCTACCTATATCATCGGCCGGTTCTGGGGCAAGAACTGATAAAGATCATGCAAAAGGGATGCGATTCTATTCAGAATGCAATTTATTAATTTGCTTAAATATGACATGAGGTATGTAGATGAACAACATGGGTGACGCAAAAAGGGCTGCCCCACAGTTGAAAGAGGAACAGAAATTACCTCACAGACCAGGGCTTCTGCAATCCGTCGGGGCAAGCGCCAAGAATATCAGTCAGTCATAGACCACCATACTAATTCGTTTAGGCACTAAGCTGGAACAGGGCGCGGCTGGCTACCGCGCTCGACCCCATTCAATTATCGGAAAGCATAGGTAAGGGGGTACGATTCTATGAAATTATTGAAATACTATGGATACCCTTATACGGATTATGCTGCCAGCAAGCAAGCGGTCTTTGCGAGCAACCGGTTGATAGTAAAACGCATTCTGATCTTTTCTTCTCTCGTATTGATAATCGCGGCACTGTTTACTTATATGTTCACAACGATGGCGTATCTGCGCGTTGCCTATACCATAACCGCCGTTTTGATTACGGCGTTGGTCCTATTGTGCCGTTTTGCCGCGATCAAAAAGAACAGCACGCTCTGCGCCTATTTATATATGACCATCATGTTCAGCTTTGGCATTGTGGTGGCAACCTTTGACCGAAAGCAGACCGCCACGGTTTTTAACGCGCTGCTCATTATGCTCCCAATCCTGTTCACCGATCATTTCATACGAATGTCGGCGTTTACCGCCTTTTTCAGCAGTATCTTCTGTATTGTAACTTATTTGCTCAAGCCTGCCGGCGTAATAGAACACGATGTTATGAGTACAATTTTCTTTTGGGCTGCCGCGATGTTTTTACACTTCCAGATCAGCCACAGCGCCATTGGCCGCATAATTAGCGACCGTCAACGTGACGAGGCCCAGTGTGCGCTGCATATACAGGCGCAAAGGGACGCCTTGACCGGGCTGTATAATCGCAGCGCCTTTTTCGATTTGGCTGAATCTCACCTGAGAAAGCAAAGCGTGTCTTCCTCCTGCTCGGCGTTGTGCATTATGGATTTGGATAATTTCAAATTCATTAACGACACCTATGGTCATCAGGTAGGCGATCAGGTTATCACCGGCATTGGCAACGTTTTGAAAAAATCGCTGCGCGACACCGATATTATCGGGCGCTTGGGGGGCGACGAATATATCTTTTTGCTGGTCGATATCGGCGGCGGAGCGGCAGCCGTGCTTGATAGGCTGCTGAGTGAGGTGGCGCAGATCGGTGATCATATGAATCTGTCCATACAGAGCTCGGTGGGGATTATCATAGCGGATGATGGGACGGACGACTTGGATAGTTTGTACCACAAGGCGGATCTTGCCCTTTACGAAGCTAAAAACGCCGGGCGCAACCGATATGTGTTTTACAAAGACGAATTGAGCCGGGAGTAAGAAATAGAGGTCACGAGCCGGGGGCGGACGTGTCCTTGACGAAACGTTGCGAAAGCATTGCTTTCCGATAATATTTAATGCGGTCACTGTGGTGGCCGCATTTTTGCGTCCACCACCAGAAAAGTCGTCATGCGATAAACGGAGAGGCGAGAGTGCGCATTTTGAATCTGTAAGTGCTTACAATCGCGCACATTATAAGAATATCTCCTCCTTGCCCTAATACTGTTCTCCCGCAGGAGAATAAATGGTTTTCTGCATGTTTTTTAATGAATATTCTGGTAATACTTGTCTAGTGAAAGGGATGATATGATGCAGTGGTTTCGTTTTGTGAAGATTAAAAAAGATAATCAAAAGCAGCCGAATACACCAATTCCTCCGCAGGAGCAAAGGACAGTGTCCGGCTGCTATCAAAGGGATATTGCGTATCTGAAAAAAATCTTTCATGATGACGACCCGATTGAATTCCGAGAAATGAATACAGGCGCGAACGGAGATATCCGGGCTTGCCTGATTTTTTGTGATGGTCTGGTTGATTCCGCTATCATTGATAATCACCTGATCCGCCCGCTTACACAGCTTGAAAAGATACCCAAAGGCGAGACTCCGGCTGATGCGTTGCTCTCTAAAGTGTTTCAAGTGAACGGTGTTAAGAAAGCTGAGAGTTACAATGAAATTATTCAGGGTATTACCTATGGCGACACGCTGCTGCTGATTGACGGTATCAGCGAAGCGCTGCTTTTCAGTACTAAATGCTTTACTTCCAGAGCGGTAACAGAACCGGAAGGAGAAAAAATTATAAGCGGACCGCGTGAGGGTTTTACCGAGGTCATGTTGTCCAATCTTTCTTTAGTCCGGCGAAAGCTCAGAACCGACAAGCTAAAAATGCGGTATTATACACTGGGTAAGCAAACGAATACGCAGTTGTGCATTGCGTATCTGGACGGCCTTGCCGATCCGGAAGTATTAAAAGAACTGTACAGGCGTCTGAAGCTTATTGATATCGATGGAATTTTGGACGCCAATTACATCAACGAACTGATCCGGGACGATGCATGGTCGCCTTTCCGTTCAATTGGGTACACCGAGCGGCCGGACGTTGTAGCCGCCAAGCTCTTGGAGGGGCGTATTGCGGTATTTGTGGACGGAACACCGGTTGTGCTGACGTTGCCTTACCTTTTCATTGAAAACTTTCAAAGCAGCGAGGATTATTACCTAAATTTTTATTATACCTCTTTTTGCAGAGGTTTGAGAATGCTCGGTTTCTTCCTGAGCATCATGGTTCCCGCCATCTATATTGCCATTGTGGCGTACCATCAAGAGATGTTGCCGGCCCCGTTGCTTATCAGCATCGCCACAGAGCGGCAAAGCGTGCCGCTGCCGGCAGCGCTGGAATCTTTTATTATGCTGATTGTCTTTGAAATCCTGCGGGAAACGGCGCTGCGCATGCAGAGCAATGTGGGGCAGGCGCTCAGTATCGTGGGCGCTCTCGTTGTGGGACAGGCTGCGGTAGAGGCCAAGCTGGTTGCCGCCCCGATGATTATCGTTGTGGCTCTGGCGGGGATTACCAGCCTGTTGGTTCCTAAAATGAACGCTTCGGCCTTCATTCTTCGTTTTGGTATCCTTCTATTGGCATCCTGTCTAGGATTTTTGGGCGTGACGATTGGATTCGCGTTTCTGCTTACCCACATATTGGGACTGCGCTCCTTTGGCATCTTACAACTAGCCCCTGACAGGAAAATTTGCTATCAAGAAGTTAAGGATACCGTAATTCGTGCGCCGTGGCATCAAATGCTTTTCCGGCCGGTGCCGATTGCCCGGAATGTTGTGCGTCAAAATAATAACCGGGAGGAACAACCATGAAGCGTCTGCCGGGCCTTATTTCAATTCTTCTATGCTGTGTGCTGCTAAGCGGCTGCTGGAATTACCGGGGACTGGATGATATTGATATCGTGACCGGTATTGCCGTCGACCGGGACGGGACACAGGGCCCTTATCATCTGACCTTTGAAATCATTGATATGGAGGCCAGCGGTGAGGCGAAGGGCTCCGCCGTGCTCTATGTGGAGGCGGAAGGGGAAACCCTGTTCGACGCGATCCGAAACTCCAAGAAAAAGCTGATAAATAAGCTGTATGGCGGCAATATGCAGACGCTTATCATCAGCAGGCAAATAGCTCAGACAGAAGGTGTTCTTGGTATTTTGGAACAGTTGCTGCGGGATGGTGAACCCCGCGAAAGCATCAGCATCGTAATTTCACAGGAGGAAACCGCAAAAGATATTTTGCTAACCAAGGGAATTGATTCCAAAATTATCTCCTATGAGATTCATGAAATGGTTGAGGAGGACAACCGGGTGACCGCCTCTGTTATCAATATGCCGTTGTACCGCGCCTACAACGCCATTAAGGGCACCGGCAACGCTCTGGCGCTTTCCGCCATGCGGTGTGTGCAAAACGGGGAAGAAACGGTTGTGGAAGGAAACGGAATCGCTTTATTCCAAGGCGACCGCCTAACCGACTTCTTAACGCCGGAAAAAACAAAATTCTATCTTTTTGCCGTGGACGAAATAGAAGGCAGTGTTATTTCCTTCCCAGTCAGCCGTCCGAATGACAGCATTTCGATGGAAGTCAAGGACAGCAAAACCAAGACGAAGGTTGACTATCATGACGGGCAACTCACTATAAGTCTGGACATAAAAACCAAACTGAATGTGATGGAAACGAAGTCCCAGATCAACCTGTCCCAAGCGCAGCAGCGCCGGGAATTGGAACGCCTGACCGAGGCGTATCTGGAACAACACATTACCGATTTCTTTCAGGAAGTGCAACTGCAATATCAAAGGGATATTTTCGGATTAGGGCGTCTGCTTTATCAGAAGGATCCCGGGCTTTGGCGGTCGCTGGAGCCCGTCTGGGACGAATTGTTCCAAAACGCGGTTATAGAAGTGCGGGCCAAAGCGGTTATTTTGTCTTCCGGCGTACTAAAGAACTATTGAAAGGAAACCGTCTATGCAATCGGCCGTTGTAATTGTATTTTTTGCCTTGGTCCTTTTGCTAGGGTTTTGCCCCGGGCTTCGCAACCGCAGCAAAAGAGAGAATGCCTTTTATCTGCTCAGCATCCTGATAAGCTTCGCGGCATTGCTGCTGAAAAGTCTTGAGTTTTAATATAGGGCAATTCTAAAAAGGAGTTTGGTCCATGGAAACTGAAACGATATCCTCACGCAATTTAAGAAGCCTGTTGATTCTGATGGTTTTGTGCGGCTCTCTGGTAAACGGGGCCTTTACGGTGATGCAGGATACCTGGATTGCCGTTTTGCTCATGGGAATACTGTTCCTGCCGGCCATCCTGATGTACAGCAGAATCTGCGCCCTGCTTCCGGAAAAGAATCTGTATGAGATGATTACGGCCCTGTTCGGGAGGACGGTAAGCTTTTTGATGACCCTGCTGATGTCCTTATATGCTCTGGTGGTAACCGCATTGCAGCTGAGGAATTTTACGGAATTTACCGTGGTGATTGCGCTGCAGAACACGCCGCCGATTCCGATTATGATTATCCTGATCCTACCTGTCGCTTATCTGGCCAAACAGGGGCTGCAGGTTTTGGGACGGTGGTCGTTGATTATCTGCGCCATCATCGCGGTCAATGTTTCACTGACCATATTGTTTGCTCTAAACGTGATCGACCTGTCCCATATACTGCCGATTATGGATCACCCTTTTTTGGATATCGCCTCCAACGCCTTTACCGTCGGCTGCATTGCTGTGGGAGAAGCTGTTATGACAATGGTTGCGATGGGAAATCTGAAAGAGGGAAAAAGCCCTTATAAGGTATACCTTCCAGGTGTTCTGACAGGGGTGGCGCTGTTTGCTCTGGTCATCCTTCGGAACATCTCTATTCTGGGGCCGGACATGGAGCAGGCGGCCAAATTTTCCACCTACATGGCGGTGCGCATCATTGCGGTGGGCAGCTTTTTTGAACGGATTGAAAGTTCTATTTCTTTTATATATATCCTGTTGGGCATCACAAAGATGACGCTCTTTCTGTCCGCGGCAGCTATGGGCATTGCCCGTTTGCTGAAGATAGCCGATTATAAAAGACTTTTGCTTCCCGTTGGTCTCCTTGTGCTGGCGGTTAGCACCGTCGTGTTCAATAACGCTTTTGAAATGTTTGAGCTGGCCTGGATATACCGATATTTCGCGTTGCTCTTTCAGGTATTGATTCCCCTGATCATCTGGGTCAAGGCTGAAATACGGTCACGAAAACGTCCGGCTGCCACTACCAAAAGCCTGTGACATGTTTTGTCACGAAATGAATCATTTTTAAGATGCAGACGAAAAGAGCCGCTGATCTATGAGATCGGCGGCTTTATCCATTTACGGCGGTACAGTTATGAAAAGCTTAATTAAGTGCGTGTATCAAGCCGCCAGCTCCAAAGGGTACTTTCCACGGCGTAACGGTAGTTTGAACTTAAAGGGGAGCTCCGGGCATCCGAATGCATTTGAGTACTCTTGTTCCCGCGTTGGGAATAAAATGATAAAAATTATAAAAATGAGGAGGCGTCTATCGCGATGTCGAGTGAAAACTATATAGATTTAATTATAAATAACAAATTTGTGGAGGCATTCCAACCAGATCATATCCTCAGGGTCAATGACCGGGTTTCCATTCTTCGTGAACCAATCGAAAAACTCGATATGTGCATGTTAGGGACGCAACCTTATACGATTTTCCCCCATATTTTTACGTTGAATTCTACATACAGTCTGGAAAAATCAAATATTCCGTTTTTTCAACATAATCCTAATTTTAATTTGTTTGGGCAAGGAGTGCTGATTGGATTTATTGATACAGGAATCGACTATCAACACCCGGCATTTCTTAACCAAGACGGTTCTACCAGAATTTATTCTATATGGGATCAGACTTTGGATTCCGGCAGCCCCCCCGAACGTTTTCCATTTGGCTCCGAGTTTAAAAAGTCTGCTATAAACTATGCGCTTAAACATACAAACCCCCTTGCCGTTGTGCCCACTCAGGATGAAAACGGTCATGGTACGATGCTTGCTGGCATTGCCGCCGGGTCTTCTAATTACACTGAAGAATTTAGCGGCATCGCTACAAATGCAGAGCTCATAATCGTAAAACTAAAGCAAGCAAATAAAAACAACAGGGAAATTTTTTGTGTCCGCGATGATATTACATGCTATCTGGAATCAGATATCATTTTAGGGGTTGAGTATATCCGTTCTGTGAGCAGACAGCTCAATCGGCCGCTTATACTATGCATTGGCTTGGGTTCCAGTCAGGGAGAACATAATGGAGAGAGTTATTTTCCTGCTTATCTCAATAGCATTGCTTCACACCCCGGCATAGCTGTAAGCGTTGCCGCCGGAAACGAAGGCGCTTCCGGCAGACACTACCGAGGAACGATATCCGCTCCCGATTATAACGATGATTTTGATTTGCGCGTGGGCGCGAAGGATAAGAATTTCTTTTTTGAACTCTGGAATCATGCCCCCACCCGGTTGGGCATATCCATCTCGACACCCACCGGAGAAAGCACCCAGATCATATATCCCAGACTTCAGGCCTGCAATACGTTTAATTTTGTTTTTGAATCCTCCATTATTTATGTCAATAACTATATCATGGAAGAGGAAAGCGGCATGCAGCTGATACTGGTCCGCCTTCAGCAAGCCATAGCAGGCACATGGAAAATAAGAGTAGTCGGTCTTGATAGTAAACCCGCACTGTTTGATATATGGCTTCCATCCGGTTCAATCATCACAAAAGATACGTACTTTATGGAAGCCATGCCTGATATTACTGTAACAAATCCGGGAAATACACGGAATCCGCTGGTTGTTAGCGCGTACAACCAATATAGCGACAGTATTTTGGTGCAATCGAGTAGAGGCTTTACGACGTCCGGCAGTGTCGTACCTGACCTTGCATCTCCAGGGTTTGAATTGACTTGTCCGCTGCCTAACGGCCAATACGGAACTGCGACTGGTACCGGCGCCGCCGCCGCACATGCCGCCGGTATACTGGCCTTAATCATGGAATGGGCCATGCTGCAAGGAAACTATACCACCATCACCGGTAAAGATATCACTCGACTGATGATAAGCGGCGCCAAGCAGAATGATGCGCATATTTATCCGAACACCTCATGGGGATATGGTCAAATTGATATGATGGGATTTTTTAACCACTTAAGATATTAGTATCGGACAAATTTGTCATTTGAGAGGGTTTGGAGTATGATGCCTTAACATACCGACTTTAAGGCTGTCTTTGGTAGTATTAGGGTTTGATTCCACTTTTTATATCTCAACATCATCTATATGCTTACCTAAAGTCGGGGTTTCAGAAATGAGGCCTCGACCTTATATATTTCCCTTAAAAAAGGAAATAAGAAGCATCAAATGATGCAACCCAACATTCCGTATGCCCGCAATAAAAAAAGAAAAATACCGCACTACATTGAAAACAGGAAATCTATTCCACTGTGATGTATTATTCGGGTTCGCTTTATGTGGGGCGTGCGGCGCAGATATCGGTACATCAAATTTGCTCTACAAAGGAGACACAAAATGAACGCAGCATCCATCAAAGTCTGTTGTTGGTCGGTTGCGACAATCCTCTCGGTTCTGGTATTGTCCGCCTGTAATCAAGCGCAATTGCCCTCTTCATCGGTATCCGAAGCGGAGGCCTTACCGTCTATAAGTTCGCCCGTAGTACAGGTAGAGCAACAATCGGAGACTGCCGGGCGTCAATCTTCAGAAAGCGCTACGGCTTCAGAGCCTATACCGGAACCGCCCGCGGCGGCTGTGGTCAGCCCCACGCAGCAATCCGTGCCTTTGGCTGCGAATGAAGCAGCTGCCATTCCTTTGCTTGTCGACATCTCGGAGATCTATGCACGCAATCCCGCAGACCATACGTATATCGGCAAACAGGTTGACTTTGCGCAGCCGCAGGATGATTTAGCCCATTTTGACCGTGAAATCAGAGAAAAACTGTCTCTTTTTGAAGGGCTGACGCCGACCGGCGAGGGGCTGCAAATCAGCGATTCCGAATTTTTGATTTGGACTAAGGACGGCGTTCGGCACACCTTTGGCATGGTGCAGGACCGTCTGGTTGCCGACGGCAAGACCTATCTGCTGCCGCAGGAGCGCGCGAAGGATATTCGGCTTTTTCATCAGTATATTCTTGACCTTGGTAAGACTGCTTCTTACATGCATATCTACCCTCAATGGCTGGTCTGGATGACCCACAGCAACATACAGGAGGTTATCTTTCATTCGCCGACCAGAGGACCGTTGACGATTACGCCGGTGCTGACAGACTATGTTGCCGACAACGCCACCAGAGCGGTTCAACCGACGGGCGCTTCGACCTATCAATTGGGAAGCGTCGATTTTTCAGGCAATGATGTATTCCATCTGGAAATCCGCTTTAAAACAGACGTTGTCTACCACATTTATGCGAAGAACGCGGGGTATGGGGGATATGAGGCGGACTATTATGTTCAATCCAGCGACATGTCCTTTGGCTGTAAATACCGCACCAAGCTGTCCTCCATCTACGGAGCGGCGCAGTTTCTGATTGATGAGTATGAACATATCGCCGACGCAAAGTCAATAAAGGATTTATTAAACCCCAGCACATAATACTTGTGGCGCTTGTATAGATTAACAAACCGGCACAGAAGCCCCCGCAGCAATGCCGCGGGGGCTTTTTACAGTAGGCGTTATTCCAGATGAGACTCCAACACAGCCTTAACGGTTCTTTCGTAGGTTCGGCTGAGGTGCTCGCGCATCATCTCTTTGGCGAGCGCAGCGTCCCTGGCGGCGATGGCCTTATAGATCGCTTCGTGTTCGTCTGCGACAGCGCAGCACTTGCCGGGGCTGGAAAATGCGTCGAGCGTTTCAAAGCGCAGGAACTGATCGCGCAGCGTTTCGATGGATTCGAGCAGCTTTTGATTGCCCGCCGCCTCAAAAATACAGCGGTGAAACTGCCTGTCCAGCTTATAGAGCGTTACCGCTTCTATCTGGGGCTGGGCGGCGCTGCGCATTTCCTGAAGGTTTTCTCGCATGCATGCCAACGCTTCGGCTCCGACGCGCAGCGCGGCGAGCTCGGCGCCGGACTGCTCAATAATTCCGCGCATCTCGACAATATCGACGGCCTCCTTGCGTGAGAGCGAAACAATTTTGATGCCGCGCCCGCGCAAAAAGGTGATATACCCTTCCTTTTGAAGCTCCAGCAGCGCCTCGCGCACCGGTGTCCGGCTGATTTTTAATACAGCGCAAAGCCCATCCTGCGAATAGACCTCGTCCATCTTAAGGCGGCGGTATAAAATCGCCTCCTTCAGAAGATCGTAAGCCTGTTCTTTATAGGTTGGGGTTGAGATACTGTCATTCTCACCCAAAAAGGTGGAATCCGGGAATTGAGCCATAGGGTCCTCCAAAATCGGTCGTATTTATGATGGGATTAGGAAAATGCTGGCCGTGTCCAAATTTAGTATAGCATTGCGAGATGAAAATTTCAATCACTCGCTAGCCTAGCAAATTGGGCAGGAACAAAACTGTCTGCGGAATGTAGGTGACAATGAGCAGCACGACAATCAGCACCACGATCATCGGCAGCAGGTCACGCATCTGCTGCTTAAGCGAAATTTTGGCGATGGAGCCTGAGACAAATAAGCAGACGCCCAGCGGCGGCGTGCACATGCCGATGGTCAGGTTGACCGCCATAATCAAGCCAAAATGGATTAAATCGACATCGAAATTCTGCACCAGCGGGATGAACAGCGGCGCAAAGATGACCAGCGCGCTGGTCGTATCGATAAAGGTGCCGGCGATCAGAAGAATGATGTTGATGACCAGCAGCAGCATGAATCTCGAGTGGATCGAATCGCTCAAGTAAGCGCTGATCTGCTGCGGAATCTGGTTGACGGTGATAATCCAGGTGAAAAGCGAGGCGAAGGCCACCACAATCAGCACCTGACCGGTGCTTTTGGCGCAGTTGATGAGCACCGAGATCATCTGCTCCAGCTTAAGCTCCCTATAGACGAACGCGCCGACCACCATGGCGTAGAACACGGCGATAGCCCCCGACTCGGTGGCTGTGAACTTACCGCTCATAATGCCGCCGATGATGATAACGGGCATCAGCAGCGCCAGCAACGCGTCCTTGGCTGAGGCTAAAATTTCTCCCGAGCTCGCCGCGGTGTCGCGTCCGGTGTAGTTGCGCTTTTTGCCGACAATGTAGCTGTAGATCATCAGGCCGATACCCATTAGGATACCCGGAATAAACCCGCCGATAAACAGCTTGCCGACGCTGACGTTTGCCATAACGCCGTAAATGAGCAGCGGAATCGACGGCGGGATGATGGGGCCGATAGAGCCACCGCAGGCCAGAAGAGGAGCGGAGAAGGTGCTTTCGTACCCTTTCTCCTTCATCAACGGAATCATGATGCCGCCTATAGCCGCGGTGGCCGCAATAGCCGAGCCGGTGATGGCGGCAAAGAACATGCAGGCGAGGATGCTGACCATTGCCAGACCGCTTGGAAAGTGCCCGAGCAGCGTATCGGCAAAGTTGACCAGCCGCTTGGACATGCCGCCCTGAAACATCAATTCACCCGCCAGCATGAACAGAGGAATAGCGATGAGTGCGATCGAGTCGGCGCCGGTGAACATGCGTTGCACGACGATCAGCGGCTGAAATCCGCTGGCCAGCACGCCGCCCAATGAGACAAAGCCCAGTGAGAAGCAGATGGGCACGCCGATTAAAAAGGTTGCAAACAGCATCAGAATCATGGTCATGCCTGCTCACCGCCCTTCTGCGCGGGTTTATTAAAGCCCGCAATGGCTTCAATGAGCTGCTGGATCATATAAAACAGCATGAACCCGGCCGAAATCGGCACGCTCATGTAGTATATCGACATTGGAATGGGCAGATAAGGCGCCATCTGGCTTGCGCCGGTCTGCGCAAACGCATAGCCAAACCAGATGAGAAACGCGGCAAAGCCGATCAGCGCGACTTGAATCAGCAGCTCAAATAACTTTCGCAGCTTATCGGGCAGCATGGTGATAAAAACATCGATGTTCAGATGCGCGTGATCCTTCACACAATAGGCCGCGCCCGAGAAGACCAGATAGGTAAAGCAAAGCCGAATGGCATCCTGACTCCAGGCGAGCGGGGCTTTAAAGACAAAACGAAAGACGACCTGCAAAAAGGTTATGACAAACAGCACCAGCGAGGTACTTGCCATGACGAGCTGTAAAACGCTTTGCGCCGCCTTATTGATCATTTTCATAAAAGGCCTCCTTAATTTAGGAACGAATACACTGGGCGGTCATGTGGGAGTTTCGGCCGAAATCGGCGCCGGCTGACGTTTTGTTTAATACTGTTTCTACATAAAATTAGATTTTTATATAGGATAGCACGGCTGTGCCTCGCAATCGTATAAAGCCGACAGACGGCGCCGCAGTTGATGGCCGTACATGACCACACCGCGTTAAACAGTGTGGTCATAAAAAGGGAGGATGGTTTATTTGAGGAAGTCCATAATTTTTTCGACCAGTGCGGGATCAACGAGCTTGGTGACATTCTCAAGCTTGTAGAGTCCGTCGGTTGCGGCGCGGAAGCTTGCCAGATCCGGCTCGGTGATGATCATGCCGCTTTCTTGCAGCTGTTTTAGGTACGCCGTCTCCTGAGAGTCGACCTTCTTACGCTGCTCGGCGACGGCGTAAGCAGCCGCTTCGTCGATATTCTTTTGCAGCTCGGGGGTCAGGCCGTCATAAAACGCCTTGTTAACGATAACGCTTTCAGCCGCATAGGTGTGGCCGTCGAGTGTCATATACTTTTGCACTTCGTTAAAGCGCGAGGTCGCGATAGAGGTGACGGGGTTCTCCTGCCCATCCACCATGCCCTGCTGCAGCGCGGTGTAAAGCTCGTTAAAGGAGACGGGGGTCGCGGTGGCGTTCAGCTTTTCAATCAGCGCAAACCAGATGGGCGCTTCCTGAACGCGAATACTCAAGCCCTTCATATCCTCGGCGGTCTTCACCTCGCGCTTGTTGTTGGTGAAATGGCGGAAGCCCAGCTCCATAAAACCGAGATGCTTAAAGCCCTGCGCCTCAAATTTGGGGGCCAGCTCGGACTGGAGCAACTCGTCGAGGGTTTTGTAGGCTTCTTCTTTGTTGGCAAACAGATAGGGAATCGAGAGCACCTGCGTCTCAGGTACCCAGGCGGGTAGTGCGCCGTCGGTGGTAACAATGGTCATCTGGATAGTGCCGAGCTTAACGCCTTCGGCCGCTTCACGCTCACCGCCCAACGCGCTGTTGGGGTATATGGTGACGGTGATCTGCCCGTTTGAGAGCGCCTCGACCTTGTCTTTAAAGAACTGCGCACCAATGGTGGACTGGTGGTCCTCGTTGCCGACGGTGGCAAGCTTGATGGTCACCGTTTTGCCGCTGGCGGCGGGTGCGGCAGGGGAGGCGGCATTACCTGAGGTCGCGGGTGCTGCGGAGGGCTTTGCGCCGCAAGCGGCTAAGCTGAGTGCAGTTACGAGCGCCAGAACTGTGCAAAGAATCTTTTTCATTTTAACGTTCCTCCTCGCTGATTACAGCAACATTATATTTGCATGTTAGAGTGCGGCCCAGCTTCTTGTCTTCCATCTCGCCGCAGAAGCTGCTGCCGAACTTAAAGCCGTTTGCAGCGGGTACCGTACCCGAAAAAATAACGCTGTTCCCAATGTCGCCCGCGCGGTCCAGAAGCTCCTTGAGAATGGTCTCGACCGGCAAAATATCGGCCAGAGTGCCCTTCTGGTAGAGCACCTCGACGCCGTCCACCGTCTGGTAGGAGCGGATTTCAATTTCGTCCCAATGGTCCTTTAGCTCATCGTAATCCCAGACGTCGCCGCCGATCGGCTTGGGGCAGACCTGTTTAGCCTTGGGCACGCTGGCGCTCTCAAGATCGCGGTCGGTATGGTCGGAGCCGACGCCGATATAGATTTTGCCGTCGCACCGGATGATGATGTACTCCACCTCGCCGCAGGTTTTTGCGCCAACCACGTGAAAGCTTTCGTCCCGGGTCAGCAGCAGGTTGCTGCACTGAAAGATGGTGGGAATCTTCTTCGGCGCGGGCACGCCCAGCTCAACCTCCAGCTCGCGGATATGCTCAAGCGTTTTCTCCATGTTGCGCCCTGCGTAGCCGATGGCAAAAAGGTTCTGGTAGCAAAGGTCGAGGGGGCGTGAGCCTGAAAGGGTGTGTAGCGTAAAAGAGATCTGGTTGTTCATAGTGATTTTCTCCTTTGTTATGCGCCTTCAGGGCGCTAGTTGACCTTGTAAAGCGCGGGCCGGCGGTCGCGGAAAACGTTGATGCTTTCACGAATGCCGGTGATAATCGACATATCAAGCTCGCCGGTGATGATCTCTTCGCTCGTGCCGGCGGTGGCAATGGTTTCGCCCCATGGATCGATGAGGGCGGAGTTGCCGCCGTAGCGGGTGTCGCCCGCCAAACCGCAGGAGTTGGTGCAAACGACAAACATCTGGTTTTCAATCGCGCGGGCGCGGTTTAAGATGTTCCAGTGGAAAACACGCTTGTCGGGCCACTGAGCCACGACGAACAACACGTCAATTTTTTGCAGCGCAAGGGTGCGCACAAGCTCTAAAAAGCGGATGTCATAGCAGATGACAATACCGCAGCGCACGCCGTCAAGCTCAAACTGCACCACGCGGCTGCCGTTTTCAAAATAGTTGTCCTCGCCCATGGGGGTGAACAGGTGCGTTTTGTCGTAGTCGGCCACGAGCTTTCCGTTGCGGTCGAAAATGTGGGCAGTGTTAAAAATTTTGCCGTCCTTTTGGTTTGCGACCGACCCCGCAATAATATTAACGCCAAGCTCTTGAGCCAGCGGGACAAACACACTTTTGACGCGCGCGCCGTCGCAGTCGGAGAGTGCCGCCAGATTCTCCTTGGGGAAGAAGCCGACGTTCCAGGTCTCGGGCAGGGTGATGACGTCGGGCTTTTGCTGCGCTGCCTGCCGGATAAGCGCGACGGCGTGCGCAAAGTTATAGTCCGGATCGCCGAGTCTCATGTCCATCTGAATTGCTGATACCTTCATAATAACCTCCTTAAGATTAAACAGAGCGATTGTGTCGAAAGCTACCGCAACATGGCATAGGCCGCCGTGTTGCGTTGACGGTTGGCGTGGCCGCTGACTGCTTCGGCCATCCATCCTGCGCAATATTTTAAGGTGGTAGCCATGGAATCTTCCCGGCGGTTTACCGGAAAACTAACGTTATATGTAATATATAACATATAAAATATCGTTGTCAAGCGATGGTAACTATCTCGGTATAGCGCTGTGCAAACAATAAACGCCTGCTGCTTTTTTGCAAACCAGCTTGAAACTTTGGCATGATGATGCGAAAAAATCATTAGGCAGCCCCGAATTTCAGAAATTTTTTCTGAAGCTCAAGGCTGCCTTTTTGAGTCTTAAAAAGTCGAAATTCAGTCAATTACTACAAAAGAGACGGTATACTTATCGTCATATGGGAGAAAACACTCATCTCCTAAAAAAATGAGATGGTTCTTTAGCAATTATCGGATTTAACGATTTATCTATATGGTTTTTGGGCTTTTTGCCTTCGTTTCAAGCGTATATCCCTATTTAAATCACAGAGTGTTTATCGTTTTGCAGTACCTAGTCCCCGCAAACCCTTAAGCGGATTTGGAGGAGTTTTCTTTGTTTTAGTTTAGTATAAGGTTTACCGCCGAGGGCCTACGCCACAATTGTGTACTAAAAGGCACCGCCTGCACTAGGCCTGCCAATTTCAATATTTGTGAAATGTCTGTTGAAAATCGGAGAAATAGATCTTTATTCTTAGACGCCCGCGGTTTATAATTATCATATAGTCTCGCATATCAACTTGAACTTTCGTTTAAAAGCATCTGTAACCGCAAACGAAACTTTTTTATATGAGAATAAAAAGTGAGCACGCCGGCGCATGTTATGGTTTTTAATAATGCATGATACATGTAAAAATAGCTGAATATGATTCTAAAAGGAAGGGCTCATGAAACAAATTGCAATTCTATCTGATACGCATGGCCTGTTGCGGGAACAGGTCATAACAGAGTTGGCTGCGGCTGATTATATCATCCACGCCGGCGATATTGGCAGCCCTTATATTATCGAGTCCATGCGGAAGAACGCAGAGACCTATGTAGTGCGTGGTAACAACGACGAGGACTGGGCAAAATACCTGCCCCAAAACCTTATTATTACTGTTGAAGGCGTACGTTTTTTTATTGTTCATGATAAAAAAGATATTCCAAAGCCCTTACCTAGCGTGGATGTGGTAGTCTATGGGCACTCTCACAAGTACGCCTCGGAAGTCATTAACGGCGTGCTGTTCCTCAATCCGGGAAGCTGCGGAAAACGGCGCTTTAATCTGGAGATTACCATGTGCCGAATGACGGTGAACGCCGGGCATTATCAATATGAAAAGCTGGTGTTTTCTCATGAGGTTGCCAAATAGCGCTGACGGGACAAACTCTGTAATGGGATTTGTTCTGGGAACAAATTATCGCCTTATCGCTGATGCCGACTCGGTATTGAATGAAGGCGTATGGTTTGACGCGAAAAAGAAGCAAACAGAAAAAGCCGGGAGGTTTCGCACAGGGAAACGATTGAATTTAGCTCAAAATTTCTGAAAGTGCTACTGTGTATCGAGCAAAACTAGAAATTTTTGCGCAAAGCGTACACAATTGCTGCAAAGAACTTGTGTAGTTTTGCTGTCACTCTCCTCACGGAGGAGTGTGGATTGAACTGATAGGCCAGCTCAGCCTTTTTAAGCGCCGTTGTCACTCTCCTCACGGAGGAGTGTGGATTGAACTGCTTCCGCTTAATGTCATCAATTCCCGATTTTGTCACTCTCCTCACGGAGGAGTGTGGATTGAATCACTTCGGGCGAGTTGGTGATACTCTCCACACCAAGTCACTCTCCTCACGGAGGAGTGTGGATTGAATCTCACGCTGCGCCGCAGCCGCCTCAAGGAGCGAGGTCACTCTCCTCACGGAGGAGTGTGGATTGAAATTGGATATTGCTCGGGGTATACTAATAGTTCGGCGTCACTCTCCTCACGGAGGAGTGTGGATTGAAATAACGATGGCGGGCCTGACTGCTGGAACCTATACCGTCACTCTCCTCACGGAGAGTGTGGATTGAAATGCCTACCTGACTGAAAATCATGCTGACCAGCAGTGTCACTCTCCTCACGGAGAGTGTGGATTGAAATATGCCCTTTTGGGCCATCGTAACCACCTCGTCATGTCACTCTCCTCACGGAGAGTGTGGATTGAAATCAGATCGCGGGCTCTGGCCCTAATCAGATCGCGGCGTCACTCTCCTCACGGAGGGTGTGGATTGAAATAAGCATGCTGTTGATAAGCTCCGCTGTGTCATACTGTCACTCTCCTCACGGAGGGTGTGGATTGAAATTTCCTGCGGCACATTGCACCGTACAAGCCCGCTAGTCACTCTCCTCGCGGAGGGTGAGGGGCCTATGTATTGTCGGCCCTATGCGCGTCACTCTCCTCACGGAGAGTGTGGATTGAAATGCTTTTCAAGATAAGGTTTTTGAAAGGCTGTATTGTCACTCCTCTGGCGGAGAGTAAGGTAACCATCACGGCCATTTCTTAACGCTGCCAATCATTTAAAACCAAATAGGATTACTTAAAGCCGAGGTTTTAAAATCAACCTCGGCTTTCTCTATTTTCTTGAGTAATCTTACCGGGCCATAAATAGTAGTCTCATAGGTTCTTGTGCTCAGGGCTGTCCAAGCATTCGGAACGCTGATAGTGTCGAATGTCTTGTGGTATTTTATCCGGCGGAAGATTTTTCGGCGCCGCTTCGGTTCCGGCAGCCAGCGCTGTATCATAATACCAGCATTTGAACCGAAGGATATTCATCGTTTTTTGCAGCGCCTCCATCTGTTTTGTCACGACGTCAAGCCGCTCGTGAAACAGATCCCGGCGCTGCTGCAAAGAGCTGTCGCCCTCTTGGCACCAATCCAGAAACTGCTTAATCTCCTTAATCGACAGTCCGGAGGTCTTCAGGCACTCAATAATTTGGAGCGCTTCAATTTCGTTTTCGGTAAACCTACGTATTCCGCCGCCGCTGCGCGCTATATTGGGAAACAAGCCTTCCCGGTCATAATAACGCAGGGTGGATATGGAAATACCGGCAAGGGTCGATACCTCCCCGATGGAATAGGACATATCAAAACCTCCTAAAAATTTATTCTAAAAAGCTATTGACCTAAACCTGACTTTAGGTTCTATGATAGAGCATAGTAAAGAAACTTGCTTGTGTCAATTATTTTTTAGAAGATATAGCAATAACAGGAGGAATTAAGCATGTTTAATATGTATGTACCGACGCGCTTTGTCTTTGGATGTGGCCGCTTGAATGCCCTGCATGAGCAAAAGCTGCCCGGCAAAAAGGCCATGGTTGCCATATCCGACGGCAAATCGGTCCGGGAAAACGGCGCGCTGGACCGCACGCTGACGCAACTGGAGCAGGCGGGCGCAGAAGCCGTCGTCTTTAGCGGCATCGGGGCAAATCCGACTAAAACCGCCGTGATGGCGGGCGCAAAATTTGCCCGGGAAAACGGCTGCGATTTTATTCTGGCGCTCGGTGGCGGCAGCGTCATGGACGCGGCCAAGGCCATTGCGATGATGGCTACCAACGACGGCGATCTGTGGGATTACGTGGGAGGCAAAACCGGCAAAAACCAGCCGCTTGCACATGCGCCGCTTCCCCTCGTCTGCATCACCACCACTGCGGGAACCGGCAGCGAGGCCGACCAGTGGGGGGTCATTACCAACGAAGAAACCAACGAGAAAATCGGCGTGGGCGGGTATGACGCACTGTTCCCCGTGCTGTCCGTTATCGACCCGGAGCTGATGGCGTCGGTACCGCCCAAGTTTACCGCCTATCAGGGCTTTGACGCGCTGTTTCACGCCACCGAGAGCTACATCTCCAAATTCGCCAGCGCCATGAGCGATATGTACGCCCTGACAGCGATTGAGAATGTGGGCAAATATCTTGTTCGTGCGGTCAAGGACGGCCATGATATGGAAGCGCGAGAAGGCATGGCCTTCGCCAACACCCTATCCGGCGTGGTGATGACGATCAGCGTGACCACCGCAGAGCACTCATTGGAACACGCCATGTCAGCCTATCATCCCGAGCTGCCCCATGGCGCGGGACTGATTATGATTTCCAAGGCGTTTCACGGCTTCTTCATCGAGAAGCACGCCTGCGACGACCGCTTTATTCGCATGGCGCGGGCGCTTGGCATGGAGGATGCCGCCAAGCCGGAGGACTTTCTCACGGCATTGGCCAAACTTCAGGAAGACTGCGGCGTCGCTAGTCTTCGCATGAGCGATTATCGTATCACGCCCGACGAATTTGACAAGATGGCCGCCAATGCCCGTGAGACGATGGGTGGGCTGTTCGCCGCCAATCCCTGCGAGATGACCCATGAGGATTGCGTCATGGTTTTCAGAAAATCCTATCGCTGATTGACAGCAAGAAAGTGTGCATATTTAATGAATTTAGATGAATTTTTAGACTATTTAAACCGAGGCTCGACCGTGGCCGGCGGTTCAAAAGCGCATTTGTTTATGATAGAACTTAGCCATGAGGCGATGCGCCTGACCGCCGAGCTCAACAACGCTTATCATACCCCCGAAGAAATCCGTGCCTTGATGGAACGGCTGACCGGCAAGCCCATCGATGAATCCTTTGCCATGTTTCCGCCCTTCTACACCGATTGCGGGAAAAACATGACCATTGGAAAAAATGTGTTCATCAACGCGGGCTGTAAGTTCCAGGATCAGGGCGGCATCACGATCGGAGACGGTGCGCTGATCGGCCACAATGTGGTTATGGCCACCCTCAATCACGATATGGTGCCGGAAAAGCGGGGAGATTTGCACCCGGCTCCTATTGTAATCGGTAAAAACGTGTGGATTGGCGCAAACGCAACCATCCTTCCCGGTGTCACCGTCGGGGACGGAGCTATTGTTGCCGCCGGTGCGGTAGTGACCAAGAATGTTCCTGCTAATACGGTTGTGGGCGGTGTACCCGCAAAGATTATTCGTCAAAGTGTCTATGAGATTGAGGGGGAAAAGCGATGAAAAAGCTGGCGGCCATGGGCGTCTTGCTTTTAGTTCTGGTGCTGGCAGGCTGTTCGACGCCGCCGTCGGCGTCTTCTCAAGAGGCGGCCCCACCTCCGGCAGCTGCCCCGTCACAGACAGAACCGTCTCAAGGGGCGGCGCAACCCGTTTCCGAAGCATCTGAGCGGGCGATGAATCAGGCCCAAACAGCCCCGTATGAAAATACAGCCAACACAACCGACCAGTCTGCGGACCAATTGCTTCGGATTCGGCTGTCCTTCGCGGGCGGCGAGGCGATTGCCGTGCTGACCGATAGCCCGACCACGCAAAGTTTGCTCAAACAACTGCCCGTCACCGTGATGATGGAGGACTTTGCCGGCGCTGAGAAAATTGCCTATTTCCCGGAGCGCCTTTCGCGGGAGGGCGCGCCCGAAGGATACGACCCCGCTTTGGGAGATGTCGCCTGCTACGGCCCTTGGGGCAACCTCGCCATTTTCTATAAGGACCAGCCCTATGCATCGGGGCTGATCCTTATGGGGACAATCGAATCCGGCCTCAACGCGCTGGCCGCGCAGACAGGCAGCTTTGAGGTGGTTTTTCAAAAGACGGACAACACGAAGGAGGAGAAGTAATGCGCAAAAAGGTTTTAATCATCTCTACCAGCCCCCGCAAGAGCGGAAACTCTGAAAGCTTGGCGGATGCGTTTGCGGCGGGCGCGCGGGAAGCGGGGCACAGCGTGGAGATCGTTTCACTGCATGATAAGACCATTGGCTTTTGCATCGGCTGCCTCGCCTGTCAAAAGACCGGGCGCTGCGTCATCCGCGACGATGCCGATATTATCGCCCAAAAGATGACTGCCGCCGAGGTCATCGCCTTTGCCACGCCGGTCTATTTTTACACTATGAGTGGACAGATGAAAACCATGCTGGACCGCTCCAATCCCTGCTTCTCCTCGGACTATGCCTTTCGGGACATCTACCTGCTGGCAACCGCGGCGGACGCGGAAGAAAGTGCCATGGACGGCACCATAAACGGCTTACAAGGCTGGCTTGACTGCTTTAGTAAGGCCAGATTGAAAGGCGTGGTACGCGCCGTCGCCGTCACGGATGTGGGCGATATTGAGGGGCTTCCCGTTCTCCGTGAAGCTCATGCGCTCGGAAAAGCAATTTCATGACGAGAAGGAGAAGCTCACGATGAACAGACCCTATATTTTCTGCCACATGATGACCTCCATCGACGGAAAAATCATGGGGGCGTATATGGACACGCCCGAAGGAGAAGCCGCCGGGCAGGAATTTTACAACATCGCTTTTGGTGCCAGTCCCTATTATAAGCATCAGGGATGGTTGTCCGGGCGCATTACCACCGACGACAATTTCACCTTTTACAAGCAGCCTGATTTGGATGAGAACGCGCCCCCGGTACCAAAGGGGGACTTTGTGGCTATATCAAACGCCCCCATGTATTATGTCTCGGTTGACCCCACCGGCAGGCTGGGCTGGCAAGATAATCGGCTCACCTATGAGGATACCACCGCCCATGTTCTTGAGGTGCTGACCGAGAAGGCCGGCAATGCGTATAAAGCGTTTTTGCGCAGACTCGGTATTTCTTACATCGTCGCGGGAAAGGACGCTCTGGATTACGCACTGGCCATGGAGAAGGTCAAAACCCTATTCGGCATCGAGACCTTGATGTTGGGCGGCGGTGGTATTCTCAACTGGTCGTTTATACAGGCCGGTATGTGCGACGAGCTCAGCGTGCTGATCGCCGCCGCGGCCGACGGCTCCTCCGAGACACCCGCGCTCTTTGAGACGCGAGGCGGTTTGGCCGCCGCCAGCCCTGTCGGCTTTACGCTGAAGAGCGCTGAGGTCAGAGACGGCGGCAGCGTGTGGCTGCGCTACACCGTGAACAAATAATCTTCGATAAGTAGGCAAATACGACAGCGGATGAAAATTTTTATTTTTGCCCATTAGAGCCGAAATTTGAAATGGGGCTTTCCGATATGGATATTCACAAAAGCAGCGAGGGTATTTTTAAACAGTTTGGGCACACCCTATCTTGAAAAGGCTTGTATTGAGAATGCTTTGAATTTATGGTATTGTAAAAAGCATCAAAAGGGTGCGGCTATGAAGCTTTGCGCCTAAACTATTTTCTAATGGCGGCGAGGGGGAATATAACCAAGGCCCCCAATCCCAGCGTATTACCCAGCCTACTCTGCCACGGCCGCCGAGAAGGAATGGGGCGCCAAGCGCTTGGTTGGAGCAGCAGCATCATGCTGAAGGGGCATGATACTGACACGTTGACAACGGGTGAGGCGGCTAAGCTGGAACATCTGGTACATCAGGCAGGCGCAGATAGATATAAAAGTTTCTTAGAGATATCCTGTGGTTCAATTTTTATCGGGAGAAACACGGGCCTTGGTAAGATTCTCTTGCTTTCATAGCAAAAGGGGGGGACTCATTATGGCATTACAAAAAGTTACGGCCGGCAAAGACGCACTGGGCGATTTTGCACCCCAGTTTGCAAAACTAAATGACGATGTGCTGTTTGGCGAGGTGTGGTCGCGGGAGGCGCAGCTTTCCCCGAGAGATCGCAGCATGATTACCGTAACAGCGCTGATGACCGGCGGAATTTTCGATTCCCCATTCGCTTTTCATCTAAACAAAGCGAAGGAAAACGGCGTTACGAAAGTTGAAATAGCCGAGATACTTACTCAGCTTGCTTTTTACAGCGGCTGGCCCAAGGCGTGGTCTGCTTTTCGTATGGCAAAAGAAATCTGGACGGAACAAGACACCGAAAAATCCGCCACAGACAATGAAATTGGCAAGGGCGCCATCTTTCCGGTGGGCGAGCCCAACACTGCCTTCGCCAAATACTTTACCGGTCAAAGCTATCTGAAAATGCTGACAACCGATGGCGTTCTTGTCGCGCATGTCAGCTTTGAATCAGGCTGCCGTAACTGGTGGCATATCCATCATAAGGGCGGTCAAATTCTGCTTTGCACCGGTGGCCGGGGCTATTATCAGGAATGGGGAACGAAGGCGCGGGAGCTGCACCCGGGTGATGTGGTGCATATCAAGCCGGAAGTAAAGCACTGGCATGGTGCGGCTGTGGACAGCTGGTTTTCGCATATTGCTATTGAGGTCCCAGCCGAAGGCTCGTCCAACGAATGGGTGGAGCCGGTCGCTGACGAAGAATACGGCAGCTAAAAATAGCCACAGAAAGATGGTGATGTAAGATAAAAAGCAAATGCGTCGGTGTAATCTTATCCCTCTCGCTGATTCTGTCGGCTTGCTCGGGCCAGAGCGCGGCATCATCCTTAACTTCGGCGGCTCCCATAGCGGAATCCGCCTCCCAGTCTCTATCAGAACCCGTGCCCGATCCCAAACCTGAGGCGGATAACGCTTGGCAGTTTGACGCGCCCGAGAACCATCACATGGATCCGGCGCTGTTCGCCCAGCTGCATGAGGTGCTGGAGGATTCGTCGGTTTACGCCATGGTTACCGCAAAGGACGGTGTGATTATCGACGAATACTACGGCAGCGGTTATGATGCCGCCAGTCGTTTTGGGTTACATTCGTGCAGCAAGTCCGTTACCGGCGCTTTGATTGGCCTTGCCATCGAGCAGGGGTATATCGGCGGCGTGGACGACCTGCTGTCAGACTATCTCCCGCAGGTTTTGGCGCTGGAGGATATTCGCAAGCAGCAGATCACGCTGCGCCATCTGCTGACCCACACCTCCGGCCTCGAATGGTATGAGTGGGGCGGCGGCCAAAGCAACTGGCGCGAATTCCAGTCTGCCCCGAACTGGGTGGATTATATTCTGGGCAGAAGGCTTGTCGCGCAACCCGGTACCGTTTTTAATTACAGCACCGGCAATACCCATCTGCTGTCGGCGGTGCTGGAACAAGCCACCGGCATGAGTGTGCTGGCGTATGGAACGCCCAATCTCTTTGAACCGCTTGGCATGGACAGCGTGGCTTGGAAAACCGATCCGCAGGGGATTATCGACGGTGGTAATGGCATTTCCATGACCGCCCGTGACGCAGCCCGATTTGGCCAGCTTTATTTAGAGGGCGGCAGTTGGCATGACCGGCAGCTCATCTCGGCAGAATGGTTAAAGGAATCCACCTCGGTTCAAAATGCCGGCCCCGGGGGCAGCACCGGCCAATATGGCTATCAGTGGTGGGTTCGCAGCTTTGGCGCCGGCGATTATGAGACCTACTACGCCTTGGGGGCGTGGGGGCAGTATATTTTAGTGGTTCCACAGCTGAATCTGGTGACGGTCATAGCCAGCCATTACCCCCAGAACACCTATGCGCCGCGTCCCTATTTCATTGACTATGTCCTTGCGGCTTACCGGGAATAAGCGCCGCATATACTGCCATCTTTATCACTTGAAAAATAATGATATGTACTCAAAGCCAAGGGTTAGAAATGAAACCTTGGCTTTTTATTTTTCCTAAAATGAAGAAGAAGCCTTCGGACGAATTCAAAAGCGTGATAAGCAATGTCCTTTTTCCATTGACTTTTCCGGGGGTATTTTCCCTCGCTAAATTTGATCTCGCTTATTTTGAATATCGAAAGGATTAATGATTTTAACGGATTGCACCGCACTGCTTGCCTCTGATATTCATCTTGACGGCTCCGCTTGATATTGGATCGCCATCGGGGGATAGCAAAAGAGCAGGCTGACTCTTTTACAAGGAATCGGCCTGCTTTTTAAATTCTTGTTTGTCAATATTATACCATCAGCATGATAACAGCCAATCCCCATAGGACGGGCGGGTAGGGGAAAGAAAAACGCGCAGGGAAGAGAATATCTCCCTGCGCGTTTGGTGTGCAGCAGCCTGCCTTACAGGGCCGCCAGAACCTCATTGATGTCCGGCAGCTCTTTGAGGGGATAAACCTTTACCCACTTGACGACACCTTGCGCGTCGACAAGAACGTTGGCTCTACCGGAGAAGCCGTGGTTTTCCATAAACACGCCGTAGTCCTGCGAGACCTTGCCCTGCGGCCAGAAGTCGCTGACAAGGGGGGTGTTCTCAATGGATAGAACCGTCGCCCACGCCTTTTTGCTGGGTGCAGCGTCGACGCTCAGGCCAATGGCGACGGTATTCTTCGCGGCAAAGGCATCGAAGTGTACTTCCAGCGCACGCATCTGGTCGGTGCACACGCTGGTCCAGGCCAACGGATGCCAGGACAGCAGCACCTGTTTGCCCCGATAGTCGGACAGTCGAATTTCCTTGCCGAATCCGTCTTTCAGCATGAAGTCGGGGGCCTTTGCGCCCACTTGAATTGCGTCCATGTTTTTTCCCTCCTGTATTTGGATGTGTGGGGCCAGTCCGGACGAACCTGCTGCTGTACCAAGAGCGCAAGCGAATTCGCCGTAGGCGGACCATTAAAAATTAAGGCATAGTAGCCATCTTGCGGCTATTATACCATAAGCGCAAGCGAATGGGATAATTGGCCATCGCCGTAGGCGTGCCATTATAATCAAGCGTATAGTAGTCGTCTTACGGCTATTATACCATATGCGCTTGATTCCTTCCATCATTATGCAAGTATTACTCGGACGGCCATCGCGGGATATAACAAAAAGAGTCAGCCTGCCCGGTGAATTGGACTTTAGTTGAGCTTATACATGGATTTCAAAAGCGCAATGCCAGTCTCAGTTTTAAAAATGTGCGCCAACGTATTTTGAATAGCCGCTTCCGAAAGCTTACCTTCATCCGCATTTACAAGGTAATCGGCTTCGATTAAGATCTGGTAATCCATTCCTTCAATATTTTTAAGCGTGTGATGATGTTCAATTAAAAACACGACACGCGCCGTAAACTCCTTAGAGCAGTCGAAAGTACGAAGAAATGCTTCGGCTAAAACGGCGCCTTCTGTTTCTTGGTGTGGGCCGCTGGTGTTGCCATACTTTTCACGGCACAGTGGGCAGGCGATGTCATGTAAAATAGCAGCCGCTTCAAGCACGGCCTGAGTGTTACTGTCTAGCCGTTCGCATTCCCCAATGGTTTTGGCATAAGCATAGACCTTCATAAAATGATTGATGTCATGAAGATTTCCGTCAGAATACAGAACCATCTTTGCTGCAATTTCTGAAATATTCACAAGCGCATTCCTTTCGTTATGGCATCGTACATGGTGGCTCGTTGATCAATTTCGGTTTGACAATATTATATCATATATTGCCGCTTCTTTCCACCATCTTTATATAAACAATGGCCGCCCGGGATGCCGTGTAACGAATGAGGAATCAAGCTTCTTAGTACAACGTTATCGATTTTAATATGTCTTGCAGGTGTCATATTATCACCTTATAATAAAAAGGGCAGGAGTGATGGTATGCAGATTAACAGGCTGTTTGAAATGGTTTATCTATTACTGAACAAAAAAAGCATAACCGCTAAGGCGCTTGCAACGCATTTTGAGGTTTCACCCCGCACGGTTTATCGTGATGTGGCGCTTCTATCCTCAGCGGGAATACCCATTTATATGACCAAAGGCAAGGGCGGGGGAATCTCGCTTCTCCCTGACTTTGTGCTCAATAAAGCCGTGCTTACCGATGGTGAAAAATCAAGCATTCTCTCCGCTTTACATGCTGTGAATGCCGTCAGTTTAGAACAAACCAACACCGCGGTGCAAAAGTTATCGTCGTTGTTTGGAAATACAAACACGGATTGGATTGAAGTTGATTTCTCCGGATGGGCAAACGCGGACGAGGAGGCGTGCCTATTCACTGCGCTTAAGGACGCCATAATAAGCAAACAGCGCGTAGCGTTTCATTATTATAGCAGCGAAGGCAATGTTGGGCGCACGGTAGAGCCGATGAAGCTTTGTTTTAAAGGACAAGGTTGGTATCTTTACGCCTACTGTACCCTTCGTAAGGATTACCGTTTTTTTAAGCTGCGGCGCATGAAGCAGCTGGTACTTTTAAACGAGAGCTTTGAACGCCAGCCCCCTGCAAAGATATTTGGCGACGGCAAATCGTTTCAAGATGATTTCGTAGTCATTACGTTAAAGTTGTCCAAGAAAATGGCGTATCGCGTGTATGATGAATTTTCACAGTACGAAATGTGCCCCGACGGTGATTTTATCGCGCAGCTCAACATGCCGAGAGGGGATTGGGTCTATCATTATCTCGCAACGTTTGGCGAGCATTGTGAGATCTTGGCGCCGGAGGATATCCGCCTGCAAGTGAAGGATAAACTGCAAAAAACAATAGCACAGTATTTATAATATGACACGCTGTTGTCTTTTTATCTTTGGTATGATGAATCCATCAAAGATAAGGAGGTTTATAGAACATGAACTATGAGGTTGTAAGCTTAGAAGAAAAAATTGTTGTGGGTGTCAGCGCGATTACAGGAAACAGCGATCCTAAAATGGGTGAAATTATTGGCGGGCTTTGGGAGAAACTCTATCAAGGCGGTGTCAACCCCATTATAAAAAACAAATTGAATGCGTACGCCATTGGGCTTTATTCCGATTATACGGCGGATCAGTACTGCGTTACGGCAGGCAACGAGGTTTCCAAGGCAGAAAATCCTGACCTAACCGTAAAAATAATCCCTGCCGGTCAATACGCAAAATTTTCGGTGCATGGACATATGGAAAAGGCTGTTGCCGATGCGTGGACAGAAATTTGGCGGATGAATTTAGACCGAAGCTTTACGGGTGATTTTGAAGAGTACCTGAGCTGTGATTTTGAGAACTGCGATATTGATATCTACGTTGCTTTAAACTAAGGCGCAACGATATAGCAAGCCAAAAGGCCGATACACAAGAATAATGTGTATCGGCCTTTTAATCTGACGGAATTAAGCAATTAGGCAAATTCCTGAAGCGCGCCGCCCGTGCCAACGCCGACAATCTGATAACCGCCGCCGTCCTGCATTTTCACTTTAACGCAGAGCTCACGGAACAGGTTTTGAAAAGTGCCCTTGCCCGAAATACCGTCACCGGGGGCACGGTATTGATCAGTCGCTGTGGTGATGTCGTAGGTGAATTGCACAACGTATTGGTAGGCCATATCCTCCCATTTAATTCCCGGCTTGGGTGCACCTACAACGACTTTTACATCTGAAACGGCGTAAGCTGAAATGCGGTTTTCCGCAGATACCTGAGTGCCCATAAAGGATTCAAGCCAAACATCTGCGGCGGTATTCCCGATAACCTGCGGCGTTTCGTCCGGCTTTACCCAAAAGGACAAACCTTCTGTTGAAGCGAAGGAACGGCTCAGCGCATCGTAGAGGTCGCGCGAAAGTACGCCATACCACCCGTTTGTACCGGACTGTAAAACTGCTGTGCCATCCTCCAGCAGATAGGCATAATAGTCATGAACCTCCGGTACCTGCGGAAAGGTCTGACGGATCAGGTAGCTTTCCTCCAAGGTATTGATATCCACACCCTGCCACGCAGCGGATTTTACCAGAACGTCCATCAGGACTGCTTGTGCAAGCTGCGGGTCTTTCAGAGTGTAATCCGAAAGCGCTTCGCCATTTTTGCCAAGCTTCATTATGGAATATTCTACGTCAACCGTCTCAGATGCGGTAAAATCGATCAGCTCCTGTAGCTTCTCGGCGCTTGCGGCATAGTCGCGGATGTCGCGGCCCACGGTGTAATCCGCCCACTCGCGGCCGCTAATAAAGCCGACCTCACGGCTGCCGTCGGTCAATACGGCGCGCACCCCGTCCGCGTTTTCAACCAGAGCAAGCAGGAGAAGGGCGTTTTTTCTGAAGGGGTCGGCAATAGGTGAATCTTTGGCGTCGTATTGCTTTAGTGCTTCGGTGGGCACAGAATACACAATTTCAATGCTGTACGGCTGCTCGGCGGTGTGAAGCGCAAAGTGATCGTACCGCAGCCCATCCGGAACAGGAAGTAAACCGATGAGCTTACTGACAGCGGAATTGTTGCCGACATACTGTGTGCGCGCACGCCATAAATTCTCGGCAGAGTAGACGTATACGCCCTTGGGCTGAAGCTGGATGGTTGTCGCTTTTGCGCGGGTCGGATAGCTTTCCTGTACTGCGCCGATAAACAGAACCACCGAGTCCCCAACCGCAAAGTCATCCACAGAAAGCGTCGTCGGTTCATTGTTGGCTGTAACGGTGATGAAAGGTTCGCCCTCCCAGGTGATGATGCACCGATCGCCAATTACGCTGTTATTGTCAATTCCTTGGACGGTCATGGTTTGATTTTCCTTGTCAATGGCAAGAATAACCGCGTTTACACCCGCGAAGCCGACGGTATCTTTTTTCGGATTTGCCATCAAGCCCGCCACCATGCAGACCACAGCGATGACGGCCACCGCAGCCACCCAAAGGGCGGGCTTTTTATAATGAAGCACATTTTTGATTCTGCTTTTCGTATCGCCCTCGCCAAATGCCAGCGGAGTACCCCCGACAATGCGCCGGCCTGTTGCAAGAATCAGCAGGGAGGAGGAATAGTCCTTTTTCACATCATTGCCGAGCCGCTTTATGACCGCTTCGTCACAGGACATCTCCATGTCCTTGCCACTGGCAAAAAACGAGATCCACACAAGGGGATTGAACCAGTGCACACACAGCACCAAAAAGCTGATGAGCTTTATGATATGATCCAGCCGTTTAATGTGGGTTTGTTCGTGCAGCAGAATATATTCTCGCTGGGCGTCACCCAAATTGCTGGGCAGATAGATTTTAGGCCGGAAAATCCCCGTGACAAAAGCGGTGTCAATGGCATCAGAGAGAAAAATAGAGTTCTTATAAAGCACAGCGTTTTGTAAGCGCTTTTTTAGACGGACCAACGCAACCAAGCTGTATAAGAGTAAAATTGCCATGCCGAACAGCCAAATCCAACTGCCGACGACTATCCAGATTTGCAGCGGGTTCACGCTGGCTTGCGGTGTTGCGGGAGGAAGGATTGAATTGACCGCTTGATTGATTACGACAATGCCTGTATCAATTCTAGGTGCCTGGGCATAGACGATATCCTGTGATATGGGGTTTGTCTTAGCGGGTAAGAAGCTGAAAAAGCTCTCAAAGGAAAAGGGGCAAACCAGCCGGAATAATACCGCCGCCCACAGAGCGTAAGAAAAGGCCTTGGGCGCTTTTTTAAGCGGCAGCCGCGCAACCAGCACAAAGACGATGACAATGCTGGCGGTGAAACTCATATTGAGCACCTGTAAAAAAAGCTTCTCAAGCATTACTACCCCTCCTTGTGCTCATCAATTAGGCGTTGAATTTCGCTTATCTCCGTATCAGTCAGCTTTTTTCTGCGCGTAAATGCGGCTAAGAACTGTGGCAGGGAACCGTCAAAGGCGTCGCTTAAAAACTGCTCGCCCTGTGCAGCGCCGAACTCCTGCTTCGACAGGATGGCGGTCACTGTACCGCCGTTGTTCTTAAAAATATGACGTTCGCATAGACGCTTGAGCATAGTATAGGTCGTCGTCCTTTTCCACGCAAATTCTTTTTCGCAGAGCTCGGTCAGGGTGCGGGAGCTGACCGGCTCATGGGCCCATATCAAATCGGCAAAGCGCTGCTCCATTTCCCCCAGTTTATATTGATCCATGGCAATACGCCTCCTGTCTTATGCTATTAGACTAAATATAGTCTAAAGCAATTAGACACCGGTGTCAATAGTAATTTGGCAGAATTGAAAATGCGCACCCCCTTTGGCGTAAATATAATTGGACAATTCTAGGTAAATAGTCATGAACTGATATTATGATAAATACGAGAAAGGCCAGATGGTCGCTAAGCCAACAGTGACTAGGAGGTTTTCATGTATCGCTGCGGCGGGGTTATCCGCCCATTATACCTGCTCGGCGTGCGATAGGACATGGCTTTCCCTGCCGAGAATATCTCAATGCATCTACGACTTAAAATAGATTCGATAAACGTATGCCCCGTGTATAAACACAGGACATACGTGGTTTTTAAAATTATTTTTATCAACAAACATAACAAAGCACGACGGCAACCGCTCTGGTCATCGCCGTGTCCTTAAATCAATATCTTGGCCGCAATCCGATATTAAAATTAGCCATTTGTCAACCATTAATTTTAATATAAACCCTTTGTTTAAGTGCCCGCGCACCCGCATAAGCCCCAATAAACACAATGAACACCTCGAGTCGCCCAAGCAGCATGCCCACTATCAGAATCAGCAGCGAACCCAGCGACGCGTTTGCGCTTGTTAAACCGTTGGAGATTCCCACCGTGCCGAATGCGGAAGCAAACTCAAACATGGCGTCAAACAACGAACAGTTGGCGGTCAGCGTCAGCAGCAGCGTCCCAATAATAAAAACAGCCATATAACAAGCGACAAAACCAACGGTGTCTTTTACCAGCGTGTTGTCGATAGGCATTTTGCCCTGCACCCGGTAATAAGCGGGGACGGCTATGCGCCGTGCCGGAGAAAGCCTGCTCCGGATGTTCTCCTTGGTGATTTGGATGAACAGATAGCTGCGCAGCAGCTTGATGCCGCCCGCCGTCGAGCCGACGCTGCCGCCGATAATCATAAGCACCATAATCAAGCCTAAAGCGAACGGCGGCCAGAGGGCGTAATTCATGGTGGAGTACCCGGTTGTGGTAAAGGTGGTAACAACGCCAAACAGGGCTTCCATCAAGCTTTCGCCAAGACTCAGTCCCATTCCGCCCATCAGCGAAAACGCCGCAAGCGGCACGCACACCAACATCAGCCCCAGCATAAACCGCACTTCGCTCACCCGCAATATTTTACGAAACTTTCCCTGTACCAGCAGCAGGAGAATCGCAAAGTTTGTCGAGCCGATCAGCATCAATATAACCGTGATCATCTCGATGGGCATACTGCCGTACTGGCCAATGCTGCCCGCCTGCGTGGTGAAGCCTGCGGTGGACAACGCGGACATGGTATGGCATACCGCGTCAAAAAGCCCCATTCCAAATAGCCGGTAGGTCAATGTACCCACCACAAAAAAGCAACTGTACAGCAAAAAAATGGTTTGCGATGTTTTTTTCAAGCTTGGCATCAGTCTGTCCGGATGGCCCTCTGCGCTGTAAAGATTCATGTTCTGCTTGCCCTGCACAAACATGGCGATCATGATGATAAAGCCAAGGCCGCCGCAATACTGCATAAACGCCCGATGAAACAAAAAAATATGCGGCATAACCGTCACATCCGCCACGCTCAGGCCGGTGGTTGTCCACCCGCTGACCGATTCAAACAGCGCGAGAATAAAGCTGAGCTGACCGCCAAGCATAAACGGAATTGCCCCCGCGAGCGAGGCGAAGCACCACGCAAACATGACGGGCAAGCTTCCCCGTTGCAGCGGCGATTGCCATTCTGTCACGGGGCTCTCTTTGCGGGGAGGCACCAAACAGGTGGCAAACCCCAACACGATGGAAGCGGCGGCGGGGAGCAGAAAAGCGGGGATGTATCGACCATCTTCGGGGTAGAACGGTACGATGGCCAGCGGCACCGCAATCAGTAAGCCGATAAGCAATACGAGCTTTCCATAAATATTGATTTCGGAAAGAAGCTTTCTCAATGCACTCACCTTCCCGTCAATTCCCGAACCGCCGCCGTCTCGTGTTCATCTGTTGATATGAGCACTAAAACATCACCGGCGAGAATGCGCGTATCGCCGCGCGGAACCATGCTCTTATCGCCGCGCAGCACACAACCGATGATGACATCCTTAGGCAGGCTTAGCTCCCACAGCTTTTTGTCCACGGCGGGTGCGGTCTGAGAAATAGGAACCTGCGCGATTCGGATACGTCCCTCGCCCACCGGCACCAAGGTCGCCATTTCGTCTAAGAACGCCTGTTGCTCGATGATACCGGCGATCGTCGTAATGGCGCACACCACCGAATCTATGCCCATGCGGTAAAAAAACTCGGTCTTTTTAGGGTCAAAAATAAGGGCGACGGTTTTCTTAATGTTGAATTTCTTTTTGCACAGCTCACAGATTACAAGGTTATCGTCGTCCCGTTCGGTGAGCGCGATCGCAATATCGGCGTTATAGGCGCTCGCGTCCTCCAGCACAAAGGGTTTGGAGCCATCGCCGTTGAACACCGTGAGCTTTTCTATTTCGGCCAATACCTTGCATTTTTCCATGTCGTTATTGATAGCCGTCACGTGATAGCCCTTTTTTATCAATGAGACGGCAAGGGATTTTGTCTTGTTAAAGCCGCCAATCAGTAATACACGCTTTTTCATGCCGATTCATCCTCCAATTTCGATATGTGTAATAACTTGTCAATCTCTTTTGCGGACAGTACGGCAGGGCAGATGGTGTCAATACCGAATTCGCGATAGACGCACTCCCGCTCAGGGTCATAAAGTCGGGCAATAACCTGCCCGATGCTGAATACCTCCTTGGCGAGCTGGGCGACCATGATATTGGTGTTGTCGTTGTTTGTCACCGAGATAACCGCCGTGGCCTTTTCAATTTCCGCATCGTGCAGCACCGCTATCTCGGTGGCGTCGCCCGTCACCGCAATGCCGCCATACGATGGGGACAGTTTGTGAAAGGCGTCCGGGCTCTTGTCGATGATGGCAACGCTTTTGCCGCCGTCCGACAGCGTGTTGGCGAGGTTTGCGCCCAAACGGCCGCAGCCCACAATGATGACGTAGCCGCTATTTTTTTTATTTGTAAATAATCTCATAAAAATTCTTCCCTTTCATAGAAGATCGCTTTCATCGAAAGCGTGTTTATCGCTCGAGTAGAAAGAAGCAAAGGCGTCGAGGTTGTGGCGCGCCGGAATATAGGTCGGATCAAGCGCCCAAGCGGCTCGAAAATGCTTCATGGCGGCCATATGATTTTGCTGCATCTCAAACAGAACGCCCATCAAATTATGTGGCTGCGGCGCGTGTGGATATTTGCCCATCGCGTCGGCGACCAGCTTTTCACATTCCGCATAATGACCTTTGCGAGTCAGCGTTTTAACCAAACGGCACAGCTCGGATAATGCTTTTTCATCCTCTGTCAAAGGCTGCTTCATGGCGCAATCCTCCTGTTGGCAATAAGTCTTTGCATCCATCATGATAGATGAAATGCTGTGAGCGTGGGGTGATAAATGACCATTTCGTGTGAGAATGCTGTGAGAATGAAAAAAGACCGCCTTGGAAAGCTCCAAAGCGGTCAAGCCGTTTATTACCGGTTATTCATCCACAAGTCTATATCCCACGCCGATCTCGGTCATAATATAGCGCGGTTTAGCCGGGTTTGTTTCAATTTTTCGCCGTAACCCCGCCATAAGCGCCCTCAATGCCTGCGTATCGGTTCCGTAGCCCACACCCCATATCTCGCGAATAATATTGCCCGACGTCAATACCTTGCCGATGTTTTTGAAAAAGAGCGACAACAGGCTGTATTCCATTGGGGTCAAATGTAATTCCGCGCCGTCGAGCTGTACAAGGCGTTTATCAAAATCGATTTGCAGGCCCCCAACCGAGAAAACAGCCTGCGCCCCACGATTACCCTGCTTGTACAGATGGCGCAGCGACACTCGGATGCGCGCCATCAGCTCGGTAGCCGAAAAGGGCTTTGTGAGATAATCGTCCGCGCCGCTGTCGAGCGCGGCGGCCTTTTCTTTATCCTGATCCCTCGCGGAAACAACGATGATCGGCATCTCAGACCATTCGCGCACCTTTTTGATCACTTCCATGCCGTCAAAGTCGGGGAGGCCCAGATCCAGCAGCATCATGTCAATTCGCTCTGAGACCAACTTGCTTAAAGCGGCCTGCGCATTGTTTGCCGTAACCGCTAAAAAACCCTCGTTTTTCAGCGCGTAACAAATAAAGCTCTGTATTTGTGCGTCATCCTCGACGACAAGAATGGTTTCATTATACCTGTTCATCGGTTTGATCCTCCATCGGCAGCGTAAAAACAAACTCCGCGCCCGGCCCGTCGGTGCGGTTGTGGGCTTCGATATTGCCGCCATGCGCTTTGACAATTGTCTCACAGATTGCAAGCCCCAGACCCATGCCGCGCCTTGTGTCGGCATACTCGGGGTTAGACGTATAGAACACCTGAAAAATGTTGGGCAGGTCTTTTTCGCGAATACCCACCCCGCTGTCCCGGACGGTAAACCTTACCGTGCTTGTATTTTCGCAAAGCGCAACCACAATGCCGATTTCGTCTTTGGGCTTGGCGTGCTTGACGGCGTTATCCAGCAGGTTGATCAGAACCTGCTCAATCAGCTTTGCGTCCATTGGCACAAGGAGCAACTCGTCCGGCATCTCTACCGAGATTTCATATTCGGGCGCACGGGCCGCTATGCGGCTGACCGCCCCGCCGATGACCTCCTCCACAGCTTCCCACTGCTTAGTGATGCAGACCTTGCCGTCCTGCAAGCGGGTGAGGTTAAGAATATTTTCCACCAGCGAATGGAGCCAGTCCGCGTCCTTTTGGATGCTTTGCACAAGCTCGTAGCGCAAATCGTCCGGCGCGGTCATATCCATGAGCATTTCGGCGGTGCCGATCATGCCGGAAAGCGGGGTGCGTATATCGTGAGAAATAGCGCGCAGCAGATTGGCGCGGTAGCGTTCTTTAACAATTTCCTCGCGCGATTTAATGCGCTGCTCAGCCGAGCGGAACCGATCCATGGCGAGCGCGGTGCTCTCTATCATGGAACGCAGCAGTCGCATTTGCGCGTCGTTCATGTTTCTGGCCTTATCGTTCGGAATGCGGATGACGCCAAGGATGCTTTCCCGCCCGTAAACAGGCCAGTCGGTAAATTCCGCCCCGATATCAAAGCCGGTGCGAAAGCTCTCGATATGGTGTTTCATTTCGTCGATATCCATGACCTCGCGCCGGACCTGTTCATTGTCCGATATTTGTTGGATAAAAGTGTTTTCAGGCATATTATTCTCGTCAAAGCACAGGCAGGCGGCGCTGCACCCAAAACACCTGCTGATGGCCGATACGGCAATGCCGGCAATGTCGTGAATATCCTTCGCGTCGGTCAGATGGTTGGTAAGGTTGTAAATGGCCTTGGTTTCCGCTTCTTTTTCGAGCGCCGCCGCCGCGCTGCGTTGGGCGTGAGAGGTGAGCGTGCTTGTAATAAGCGCGGTGATGGTCATGATCACCAGGGTGACAATATAGTTGGGGTCGCTGACCGAGAAGGTAAAAATAGGCTCGGCAAAAAAATAATTAAACAGAAATGTCGCCAATATCGACGCAATCAATCCAAATGCAAAGCTTCTGGCCAGCCATGCGGTCATCAGCACCGCCAGAATGTAAACAACGACAATGTTGGTATCAGGAAAGCCAATATAACGAAAGACATATCCGATACCCGACGCTGCAAGAAAGATGACCGTCGTCAGCAAGAGGCGCCGTAAACTGTTTTTTTGTTCGGTCACGATTGATCACATCCATTTTTCCATTCTTGGTTCTGATGGGTTGTCCACGCGTTATAAATCTGTTTTAATAGGGGCCCATGCTTTTCGCTGGGGACACGATTGCCATTCGCGCGAAAACGCCCCGTTTTTCCGGTCTCTTTGGGGCTGATGTTTCACATTTGATTTCCTCGAAAGTCTCTTTTACTATTATGCTTCAATCCTTCAAAATTTTCAAATATAAATATAGCTTAAAAGCAGGATAGAATGGCGCTATCATTTAGATTTAAAAATGACCTCAGGGAATGTTTATTTACGTCAAAAAAGCCGTCAAATAGCGTTTTAAGATACCTTATATCGAACAAGCCCAAAATAAAAGAACAGGCATTGCCTGTTCTTTTATTTTGGGCACAAGAGAATTTAATGCCATTTGGGCGATGCCCACGCACCCGTCGAGCACAGTGCCGATCAATTCGCTGTCAATGGCGTACCGCGGGTAAAGAAGGCGTGATCGCCGCCGCCTTTTTTCTTTACCGTATACATCGCCTCGTCGGCACAGCGGAACAGGCCGTCGGTATCCTCGGCGTCTGACGGGAACAGGCTTATGCCGATGCTGATGCTGACGCCAAGCGGAATGTCGTTATAGATAACCGGCTCTGCCGCCGCGGCGTGTATTCTCTGTGCCAGCTGGCTCACGTCGTCGACCGTTTTTACGTCGGTCTGCAGCACGACAAATTCATCTCCGCCAAGCCGGCCGACCTGGTCGGTCACCCTGAGCGCCTTGTGCACCGTAGCGGCCACATGGCGCAGCACAACATCCCCTGCCTCATGCCCGTAGTGATCGTTGATGTACTTAAACTTATCAATATCAAACAGCATAACGGCAAATTGCGTTTTGTTGCGCGTGGAACGCGCGATCTCTTGCTCAAGCAGCAGCATCAGACTGGCGCGGTTTTGTATCCCGGTAAGAGCGTCATATCTGGCAAGCCACGCAATCTTCGCCTCCTGCGCCTTACGCTGTGTAATATCCCGGATAATGTGGATACGCAGCGGCCCCTTTTCGGTATAAGCCACTCTGGAGCTGACCTCAACAGGAAAGGTTGAGCCGTCGCTTCGCACATGAAGGCTCTCAAATATAATACCCTCGTACTCGGCCTGACGCATCTGCTCTTCATAATCGGGAAGGGTCGAGGAATGGCGAATATCCTGAATTTTGGCGGATAAGAGCTGCTCTCTTGTATAGCCGTATGCCTCGCAGGCCCGCTGATTCGAATCGACGACCTGCCCGTCGAGATTCATATATAAAATAATATCCTGTGCGCCTTCAAAAAGGATTTTGTGAATTCTAAGCGCTTCCTCCGCTCTTTTTTGTGTGGTGATTTCCAGAAACATGGCCACAATTAATTTCTCGGAAGAGCGAAAGGCGCGCGCTTTAAAGTGTCGGTCGTCCATTCTGAAAAAGAACTCGACCGCGCCGGTGTTTTCAAGCTTGCGCAGGTTATCGCAAATGCCTGCCCAGCTTTCAGCCAAATGATTTAATACCTGATGAAGCGTCTGGCCAATGATTTTAGGGCGCCGCAGGCCGGTGATATGCTCAAGCTGTCGGTTCACTTCAAGAAAGCGATAGTCATAGGGTTGTTGATTTTCATCCCGGAGAATCTCAAGCATCGCGTAGCCTTCGAGCATCGCGTCATAGACGTTGTTACAACTGCAAGATCTATTTGTTTTTTTTGACATTTGGCATCCGCCCTTTCCAAAAATCACGCATCATCACCGCGACCAAGCATTCATGTATCACCGGTGGGATTTTTATAAACCCTTGCCCTTACCACAAGGAGTTGTAAGATATTATAGTAGATATTGCTATAATTTCATAGTGCGAATTTAGAATTTTGTTTCATTCTACCTTTGGCGTTGGTGGCCCTTGTTGCGGGGCAAGGCCTTTATCGGGCAAGAGGAGGGGATAGTTGGGATAAGAGGGAAAGATGTCGGCACTCTGTGCGGTTCGGCATAGATATTAAGCCTTGGTGCACTATTATAGTGCATCGGCAATGTAATTAATACATAGAATTAATACAGAATTGCACCTGATTAGGTGCAGCGGGGTGTTGGTTATGAATTATGCGTACAGTAAAGAAGTCGGCAGAAATATCAGCGCAATCAGGCAATCAAAGCGCTGGACGCAGGAGCAATTGTCCGCAAAGCTACAGACACTCGGATGTGATATTACCCGAAGCGCGTTGGCCAAAATAGAGGTGGGGCAGCGGCATTTATATCCTGATGAGTTAAAAGCGCTCAAAACGGTGCTTGAAATCGGTTACGACGAGTTGTTTGTTTAATGAGTGTATGATGCAATAAAATGGTGGCGGAAATAGTTCTATCGGGTTTTAGGTGATAAAAATATGTGGATAATATACGCTTTGCTGGCCGCGCTTTTGGCGGCGCTGACCTCAATACTGGCGAAAATAGGCATCGAAAATGTCAATTCAAATTTAGCGACCGCCATAAGAACGGTGGTCGTTCTAATCATGGCATGGGGCATGGTTTTCATGACGGGTAAGCAGCATCAAATAAGCGCCATAGGGCAAAAAAGCTGGGGATTTCTGATTCTTTCAGGCTGTGCCACAGGTTTGTCGTGGCTGTTTTATTATAAGGCTCTCCAGTTGGGTGAGGCCTCAAAAGTTGTTCCGATTGATAAACTCAGCGTTGTTGTAAGCATGATATTGGCGTTTGTCATTTTAAAAGAAACTGTAAGCATAAAGTCCGTTATAGGCGGTGCGCTTATAACCATAGGGACTATTGTCCTCATTCTGTAGATAATGTACGAAGCTTATCGGGCAGTCAAATTAAAATCGCATCGGAGAGCCATCAACCGGCTGACCGATGCGATTTTTATTTTTATGTCAGACCTGTGCCGCTATGCCGTCGCCAAACAAAAAAGCACCTGCTCATCACAGGTGCTTTTGGGTTTTAGATAAAATAATTATTTCTCGTCAGCCTCGTCCGCGGCGTCTTTACAACCCTGAGCGCTGAACTCGGCGGAGCAAGCGATATCAGCCGACTGATAATCGTCGTTCTTGGGGACCTCAACAGCAATAATCTTATCATCAATACGCATACGCTACTACCACCTTCAAATGTTATTGTAAAAATATCATAACATAACCGGACAGGCCTGTCAATGCGGACAGATTTGCCGGAGCGTCGGTCTTGTGCAAGGATGGATAGCGTTGCAACAAAACAGGAGGGAGGTTGCAAAAAATAATCAAATTCGCGTTGGCGGTGGAAGATATTTTTTAAATGTCATACTTTTGTCAAATTTTAATATTAAATTTAACTCAAGAAATGTGAAATTAATAACGAGTCAAATTTGGAGGTATATCATGAAAAAAGCAAGCACCATGCTGCTCGCAGCAGTACTTACGGCGTCGGCGCTCACTGCCTGTGCGGGCAACGCCGCAACCCCCTCGACCCCGGCAAGCGCAGCCACCCCTGCGACCTCGGTCTCGGCCCCTGCTGCTTCGGCGAAGGTTAAGATGGGACTCGCCGTGCTGACCACCAGCACCAAATCGACCGACGCGGGCGAAAAAGACGGCGCCGCAAAAAGCGATTCGGTCGTTGCCGCCGTTATGCTTGGCGAGGACGGAAAAATCCTGGCCTGCAACCTCGACGTGCTTCAGTCCAGCATCAACTTCAGCAATGAAGGCAAGATCACGACCGATCTGGCGACCGTGTTCAAGACCAAGCAGGAGCTCAAAGAAGGATACAATATGAAGGGCGTCTCCAAAATCCAAAAAGAGTGGTACGAGCAGGCGAACTTTTTGGCCGATTATGTCATCGGCAAAACGGTTGAAGAAGTAAAGGGCATCGCGGTTGACGATAAGGGCGTTCCGACCGGCGCCGAGCTGACCGCATCGGTCACCGTCAAAATTCATGATTACATAGCAGTGATTGAGAAGGCCGTAGCCAATGCGGTTGAGACCGATGCCACCGCGCAGGATCAGCTCGGCCTCGCAATGGTCGACAACATTGCCAAGTCGAAGGACGCGGGCGAAAAGGACGGCCTCGCCCAGACCTATACCACCTATGCCGCAGTGACGGTTGGCGCGGACGGCAAAATTACAAGCTGCGCGCTCGACGCCACGCAGGCGAACGTCAACTTTGACGCGACGGGCAAAATTACGACCGACCTTTCGGCGACTGTCAAGACCAAGAACGAGCTCAAGGAAGGTTACAACATGAAGGGCGTCTCCAAAATCGGTAAGGAGTGGTATGAGCAGGCCGCTGCCTACACCACTTATGTCACCGGCAAAACCGCTGATGAGGTTTCGGGTATCGCCCTTGACGAGAGCGAAAAGCCGACCGACAGCGAGCTGCTCGCGGGCGTGACCATCAGCATCGGTGACTTTAACGCGGTGGTCGCGAAGGCTGCTGCTAACGCGAAGTAATAGCGCTAAAAGTAACAATGAGGTCAAAACGGGCAACGTCCTCGGGCGCTGCCCGTTTGCTTATAGTAAACAACTTGGCAATAAGAGCCGAGTTTTAGCAAAACAATCAAAATGATTTTCAGATATTGTTCAGGGGGAAGCATGAAGAGACGCTTTTCGGTCTTTATGGCACTGCTGCTTTGCCTGACCGGCTGCGGCGGCTTTAGGCAGACGCGGTATCGCGCACAGTTTTTGACGCTGTTTGACACGGTGACCGAAATTGTCGGATATTCGCCGAGCAAGGCGCTGTTTACTGAACAGGTGGAACAGATCCACGCCCAATTACAGCAGTATCATCAGCTTTATGATATTTACCGCGAGTATGAGGGCGTCGTCAATTTAAAAACGCTCAACGATCAGGCGGGTAAGGCGCCCGTGACGGTAGACCAACGCATCATCGACCTGCTGCTTTTCTCAAAGCAGATGCATACGCAAACAGGGGGCAACGTCAATATTGCGTTTGGCAGCGTGCTAAAGCTGTGGAAGCAATACCGTGAGCAGGGCATCGAGGACCCTGAGCAGGCGGCGCTACCGCCGATGGCGGCGCTAAAAGAAGCCGCACTGCATACAGATATTGAAGATATCGTCATCGACACGCAGCGTTCGACGGTGTTTTTTAAAGACCCCGCATTGCAGCTCGATGTCGGTGCCATCGCTAAGGGCTATGCAGTCGAGGCGGTCTGCAAAAGCGCCGAGGCGCGCGGCGTCGACCGTATGCTTGTGAGCGTCGGCGGAAACGTGCGCGCCATCGGCCAAAAAAGCCTGTGGGAGCCCTTTTGGGTGTCGCTGAAAAACCCCGATGAAAAGGCACAGAATGAGGAACCTATTTCGGTGGGCCTGTCGGATGACGCGCTGGTTTCAAGCGGGGATTATCTGCGCTATTACACCGTCGACGGCGTGCAGTATCATCATATCATCGATACCAAAACGCTGATGCCCGCCGGATATTACCGCTCGGTGAGCATTCTGTGCCCCGACTCAGGTTTGGCCGATGCGCTCTCGACCGCCGCCTATCTGCTGGAGTGGGAGCAGTCCAAAGCGCTCGTGCAGCAGTTCCCCGATGTGGAGGCGCTGTGGATTTTCCCCGACGGCACCGTCGAGGCGACGGCGGGCTTTGAAAAAAGAATTCAAAAATGATCTAATTTTTCGGTGAAGCGAATTTTGTAAGGTAACAAGGCGCGTGACAAAATGAATAGGAATACGAAAAGCGGGAGGGCAACCCCTCCCGCTTTTCGTATTCCTATTCACATGCGCTATCCCGCGCGGTTGTCAATGCGCAAAGAATCAAACCGGTGGTTTGGGCGCTTAGGCGTTAAGCTATGCCGGCATCTTCATGGCGTAAACAGTACCCTGAACGCGCTGCCTGCCCCCGCGCGGCTTTCGACCTCTATGGTCGCGTCGTGCGCCCGCGCGATTTCGACCGCGATCGAGAGGCCAAGCCCCGTGCCGTCGAGACGGTGGATACTTTCTCCGCGATAATACCGCTCAAAAATCTTGGGCAGCGTGCTTTCGTCAATACCCTGTCCTTCGTCCCGAACCTCGATCACCGGGCGATCCTCATGCAGCATCAGCTGCACACGCCCCTGCTCATAGCTGTACTTAATTGCGTTGTCGAGCAGAATCATCACCAGCTGCCGCAGCCGCCCGTAATCGCCATGGATCACCCAGTCCTTTGCCGGCTCCTCACAGATAATCCGTACCCGATTGGCGGCCGCCAGCGTTCTGGCGCTGATCAACACATCTCCGAGCAACTCAGAGAGCGAAACATCGTCCTTTGAAAGCTTAAATTCATGGTTTTGCAGCTTGGTCAGATCGAGCAGGTCTAAAATCAGCCGTTCAAGCTGCTTTGATTCGGTCAACATCTGGCTGTGGAAGCGCGCGACGTCCTGCGGCGCGACAACAATGCTGTCGCACAGAGATTCAAGCGAAGCGCGCAGCACCGTGACCGGCGTTTTGAGCTCGTGCGAGATGTTGGACAAAAAGGTGCGGCGGTTTTTATCCGCCTGCTCCTGCTCGGCTCTCGCTTCGTCAAGACGCACGGCAAGCTGATCCATAACCGATGCGAGCTGGCCCAGCTCGTCGTCCCGCTTGATATCGGTGCGGATTTTATAGTTCCCGCCCGCAAGCGCCAGCGCGGTTTTCTTGAGCCCGACGATCGGCACGTTAAAGCGATAAGAAAGATAAGCCCCCAGCCATCCGCACAAAAACAGCGAGGTTAGCAGGCTGCCGATTAAAATCAATGTATTGCCGCTCTCGACCCCCTCAAGATTCTCGCGCAGCGGGGCGTACAGCAGCACAGCGCCGATAATTTCGCCGCTCCGGTTGGTCACCGGGGTGCCGACGGTGAGAAAGCGCCTGCCGCTTTGCTTATCTAAAAAGCTGTCGTCGTAGGTTTTGCCTAAAAAGACGTGCGACAGCACCTTCTCGGACGAGAAGGGCAGCACGGCGTTGTCGATAAAAGCCAGCGTATCGTTTTGATGGGTCGCAAGCGCGTGGCCTCGGTCGACAATCCAAAGATCGGCTTGCGTCAACCGTTCCATCAGCAGCATCTGATATTCCATTGTTGCGTTTTGCCGGATAAGGGCGATCAGATCGCGGTCGTCCTGCTCGGGGTGCAGCGTTTCCACAAGGCTTTTGGCGATGTTATAGGCGTTACGGCGCAGCGTCAGTGCGTTTTGTGCCACCAACTGGCGGCGCGAAAGCACTGAAAACATTGCCGTTGCAGTCAGCGCGTAGACGCACAGAATCGCCGCGAACATCAAAATCAGCCGGGCGGTCAGGCTCTTTTTCATTGGGCCTTCACCTCAAACTGATAGCCGACGCCCCAAACGGTTTTAATCTGCCACGCGGGGTGGTCAATTTCGTCGAGCTTGGCCCGCAGCCGCTTGATATGGGTATCGATGGTGCGGTCGGTGCTCTCGGTGTTATAACCCCAGGCCATCGTCAATAGGTTATCCCGCGTAAAAACCCGGCCTGGGTTTGAGGCGAGAATCCAAAGCAGATCAAGCTCCTTTCGGGTGAGCGGCACCGACTGTTCGCCAATTTTAACAAGGCTCAACTCGGGCTGGATCAGCAGGTTGCTCACAAACACGTTGCGGCGGCTTGTTTTTTCGGTTGAGCGGCGTAAAACAGCGCGGATGCGCGCCATCAGCTCCCCGGTCGAAAAAGGCTTGACGATGTAGTCGTCGGCGCCGAAATCCAGCCCGCTGATGCGGTCCTCATCCTCCCCCTTGGCGGTGATCATCAGGATGGGCACGTCCGATACCTTGCGAATCTGCTGGCAGACGGCAAACCCGTCCAGCCTTGGCATCATGACGTCGAGCAATACTAAATTTGGCGCATGGCTGAAAAAAAGGTCGAGCGCCTGCTGCCCATCCTGCGCGGTGACAACGGCGTAGCCCTCGCTTTGTAGATATTTTTGCAGTATTTCGTTAATTTGCGGATTGTCGTCCGAAACAAGAATTGTTTTCATAACATTATCAAACTGCCTTATAGATGTATAAGTGTGGGATGTTTTTTAAAGTTTAGCAGAGAATACGCGCAGTGTCAACGAAGGGTAGGATGTGTTTGACTTTCTTTTGACGATGGCATAAAATGAGAAGTAAAATAAGAAATAGGACGAGAAAAGGGGGGGATTGCTGTGCGGCGGCTTATTCTGGCGGCCCTGCTTCTGCTGGCTGGGTGTGTACCGGCCACGCCCGCGCCACAGGCTACCACGCACTATCCCGACGGTGTCTATCGGGGCACCTACTATGACTATTCGACCGAGCAGCTGGCCGTCGAGTTTGAAATGAAGGACCAGCAGTTCGAGGCCATCCGTTTTATCGGCATGCGCTACCGTGACGGCGATTATCTGCGCGCCGACGCAACGCAGGCGCAGCAGGCCATCGTGGCGCAATACGAGGCGGCGGCCGACTATTTGCACCAAAAGGGGGTCGGCTCGCTGACCGATCTTTACCAAAAGCCGGAGATTATCCCCGATGTTGACGCGGTGACCGGCGCGACGCTTAAAACGAGCGCGGTGGTTTCAGCTATCTACGACGGTCTAAGCCGCATGCCCTACAGCTGGGATAAAAATGAGGACTTTGTGTTCGATACCCCTGTTTGCGACGGGCTTTATCGCGGATTTTATTATGAGAACGGCGTTGAACGCATCGCGGTCGCGTTTGAGCTCCAGAACGGCGTTTTTACCTCGCTGCAAATCCGCACCCTAAAGGATGACCGGGGGGCGGATTATATGGAAAGCGGGAAGGCGTATGGAACGATACGTCGATGCCTTGCCCATCTTGAGAACCAGCCCCTGTCGGCGCTGGCCCAGCTCGACGATGTCGTCGCGCGGATGCCCTACCGGGACAGCCGGATGGCCGCCATGCTCCGATGCGCCATCTTCGGGGGCTTATCCCGCGCACCGTTCCAAAGCAGTGACGCATCGCCGTTTTTTGAGCGCTTTACTTACGCGGACGGAACCTACCGGGGACATTATTACGATCAGGGCGCCGAGCAGCTGTCAGTGCAGTTTGAGATGGACAGGGGGCGACTCTACAATATCTCGCTGCGCGGAAAACAGGAGAATCTGGTTGAGAGCGCGCAGCTTGAGCGGTATAAGCAGGCCTGTCTGCTGCTTGAGGGCAAGCCGGTCGCCGCAATCAACAGCCTTTATCGCCTTTCCAACGAATCGTTTGAAGCGGGGGAGCTGACCTACGCGATCGCCGACGCGCTGACGCGCGGGCTGTACAAGCCCGCGAACGCCTCGCTGCTGCCGGCGGCGCTCAAAGCGGCCGACGGCACGCGGCGCGGCAGCTTTCAATCGCAGGATCTGCTTATAGAGGTAGAGCTGTTGCTACAGCAGGATGCGATTGTTTCAGTCGATCTTACAGGGCTGAAAATTAACGACGGGCGTTTTGGAAATGAGGAGCAGGCGGCGCTGCTGTTGGCCCAAGAGCTTGCAAAGCTTGTCGGAAAGCCGCCCGCGCAGATTAACAGGCTCTATCATTGGGCGCATCCATTGGCTATTCCGCTCGTCAGCGCGCTGTGGGATGCTGTCGAAGCGGGATGACCGTCGTCTTGATATAATAGGCCGGAATGTCCCGCCGCGCATGGCTTTGCCAAGACACATGACCGACTCGGGTGTTTCAAAAAAGGCTGGCGTGTGCATCAGGCCGCGTCGGGCCCGTTAGCGTATATAGCGGCATATTGCCGCATCGACATAGGGAGGAAGCTATGAAAAAAATTGAACACATCGCCATTGTTGGAATGGGCGCTCTGGGCGTCCTATTTGGCAATTTCTTCGCCGAAAGGCTCGGCGGGCAGGCGGTCACATTTATTGCCGACGACAGCCGCATCGAAAGATATCGCGCCGACGGCGTTTATTGCAACGGCAAAAAATGTGATTTTCAGTTCGCCAACGGCAAGCAGCCTGCGCTACCGGCCGACCTGTTGATCTTTGCCGTCAAGGGGACCGCGCTGCAAGAGGCGATCGCACTGGCGCAAAATCTGGTCGGGGAGGATACCGTGATTCTGTCGCTGCTCAACGGCATTGCCAGCGAGGCGCAGATCGGCGCGGCGCTGGGCGACCGGCATCTGCTCTATTGTGTGGCGCAGGGCATGGATGCCGTCAAGCTTGGCAATCGGCTGACTTATGCGCATTTGGGCCAGCTTTGCATTGGCATTTTGCCAACCGAGCCCGAGAAGCAGCCGCTGTTGCAAAGCGCCACCGCGCTGTTTGACCGTGTCGGGCTGCCTTATACCGTCGATGCCGACATCAACCGCCGCCTGTGGGGAAAATGGATGCTCAACGTCGGTCTCAATCAGGTGGTCATGGTCGAGCGCGGTACCTATGCGACAATTCAGAAGCCGGGTCAAGCGCGTGAGCGGATGATCGCCGCCATGCGTGAGGTAATTGCGTTGGCCGGGCTGGAGGGCGTCGGCCTGACCGAGGCGGATTTAAACAGTTATGTCGCGCTTGTCGATACCCTAAGCCCCGAGGGGATGCCTTCTATGCGACAGGACGGTATTGAGCAGCGCCGCTCTGAGGTGGCGTTTTTTTCGGGCACCGTGCTTGAAAAGGCCCGCGAGCATGGCCTTGCCGTGCCGGTCAACGAGGCGCTATATCACGCGATAATGGCGATCGAAGCGCAATATCATACGGCATAATTCAAACGGAATGGATAAGAGCGGGGTGCAGGCCAGCGGCGTGCGCGCCGCTTTTTTTTTTGCGCGGCGCGGCCTCATTGGGTCTGCCGTTTTTTGGACACAGATTTGTGGAAATTGTATAGTTGCATCTTGAAATCCAGCAGCATTTCAGGCCTCGGTTATCTGCCGCCGAGCTAAAAAGATTAAAAACACCTTGCAAAAAATATTTTATAAAGGATAAAAAATCTGTTTTAAATGCGATTTAAAACACTTGCCGCAATAATTGACGCACACAGGCCTGAACCGGTACGGCCCGCGAGACATGAACCAATCCATTCGACAGTTTTGTATAAAACGCTACAAAAAAGGATACTAAATCCAATACTATTGCAAAATTAATCCAGTTATAGTAATATAGATTCGACAATAGATCATGGGTGTATTTAGAAAAGGAATAAAATAATGTGCGGGAATACTACTCGCCGGGGCAGAAAAGAGGATACATAAACCATGCTTAAAATCAAGGGCGCAAAAAAGAAGGAAAAGATTGAAAAGGTCAAGCCGATCAAAATTAAAAAGCAAAAGCCTCCAAAGGCGCCAAAAGTCCCAAAGGGCGCAAAGGCCTCAAGATCTAGGATGCAAAGCATTGGCAGTCGCCTAAACATTATTTTTTCGGCGAGCCTCGTGGTGATGATGGCGGTCATCGTCGGATTCATCAGCATCTTCAATATGAACTTGTTAGAGCGGGATTTTTTAGAGAGCTGTAATTACAATATCAACGCGATTATTGCATTAAAAGACAGCAAGCTCAAGGAGGCTTCGGGCGTCAGCTCCGAGCTGCTAGCTTCAGCGCCGCTGGTCAGCGCCTTGGCCATCGACGGGCCGTACGGCTATGTACAGGCGGTGACCCCTTATCGCAAAAATAAGGACATCGATGTTCTGATTCTTGCGGCCAACGGCAAGCAGGTCTATTCCTCAAGCGACACGATCAGTAGCGCGAAGAATGCCGATTATACGGCGCAGGCGCTCGCCGGCGCATTTAACACCACGGTTGATGTCGTCGACGGCCAGATGCTGGCGGCTATTTCCGCGGTGCCGGTTCACAAGGGCAGTAAGGTGGTTGGCGCGATTATCGTGACCAACTCGCTCGGAAATCTCAACGACGTGTACGCCCTCAAGGCGACCAGCGGCGCCGATTATAGCGTGTTTTTAAACGATACGCGGATTGCCACAACCATTGAAGTTAACGGTGTGCGACAGACCGATACACAGATGTCTCCCGATATTTATGACGTCGTCTACAATCAAAAGGTGCGCTATTCCGGCAATACAATGCTGATGGGCGAGCGCTACATGGTCAATTACGAGCCGCTGTTTAATCTGCAGGGCACAGTGGTTGGTACGCTGTTCAGCGGCAGAAATCTGGCAAGCGTCAAGCAGCAAAACCTGACGATCACCCTTGCGGCCGCGCTGATTGGTTTGTTGCTTTTCATCATAACCGACTTTTTGCTGCTGGCTTTTATCCGCCGCAGCATTGTTAAACCGTTGACCCGCATTGTCGACCTCTCCGGGCAGGTGGCGGGTGGCAATCTGGGGTTGTCAGCCACGCTCGATGAAGACTATGCCCACGCCAAGAACGATGAAATCGGCCGCGTGTTTTTTGCCCAGATTGAAACGGTGCGCGCGCTGCGCGCTTATATCGGCGAGATCGACCACATTCTAAATGATCTGGCCGAAGGCAAATTGGCCACCCAAATACAGCAGGACTATAAGGGCGATTTTACCAGCATCAAAAGCGCTTTGACACAGGTGCAGCAGAAGCTGATTGACAACATGACGCGCATTAGCGAGGCGTCTTCTATTCTTGCCATCAGCGCCGGAGAAATTGCAGCCTCATCGCAGTCGCTGGCGCAGGGGGCCACCGAACAGGCCGGTTCGGTCGAGGAGCTCAACGCCACGATAGACGGCGTTTATCACAATGTCAAAAACACGGCGGAGCACGCGCGTCTGGCCTCTGAAAAGACCGAGCAGGTCGGGCACGAGGTCGCGCTGGGCGACCAGCGGGTGCGCGAGATGATCGAAGCGATGAACGAGATCAGCGTAGCCTCCGCCAAGATTGAAAAAATTAACAAAACCATTGAGGATATTGCATTCCAGACCAATATTCTGGCGCTCAACGCGGCGGTCGAGGCCGCGCGCGCCGGTGCCGCGGGCAAGGGTTTTGCGGTGGTCGCCGACGAGGTGCGCAATCTAGCGGGCAAGAGCGCCGAGGCCGCGCGCGACACGACCGCGCTGATACAAAATTCGCTCAAGGCGATCTCAGCCGGCAGTGAGAAGGCGGGCGAGACCGCTAAGGTGATGCGCAACGTCGTCACCGCCGTCAACGTGGTGGTCGGCACCATTGGGGATATTTCCAACGCGAACGAGCAGCAGGCCGTCGCGCTCGGACAGATTCAGGGCGGCATGTCCCAGATTGCCAAGGTGGTCAGCACAACCTCCGCTTCGGCTGAGGAAAGCGCCGCCACCGCGCAGGAGCTTACGGCGCAGGCAAAGTTGCTTGAGGCGCTTGTATCGGCTTTTGAACTACACTGACCTTACGCTTATAAAAACAACAACGCTGTGGCCTAAGGCTGCGGCGTTGTTTTTTGAAATAAAAATATCCTTTGCTGCCGCCTGACCGGTATGCAAACGGCGAATTTAATCAGTCGGCGCGTTAGTCCTCGGCGATCTTTTCGCCGACAGCACCCGCTTGCGCGGCAAAATTTATGTGCGAAGCGCGCCGGCATTTTGGGGGAGAATCGGTATAAAACGGCGTTATAAAGCCAAATATTTATCATATACCGCCATTATTCAATTTATTGTTGATTATTACCTGCCTCAATTTTGATGATTTGGATAAAAAGCATAATTTAAATGTGAAATCAAAATAAAATTTTGCATAAATCGACTGATCCAAACGCTTTATCCGCAGGTTTAAACGGCTTTTAATGCGGTTAAGGGCTTTCGTGAACTTGACAAGAGGGTCTCAAATGAATAATATGGTAAAAGTTTAGGAACAATAAAACAGCTAAACAAAATTTAATGACAAAAGGTGAAACGATGACAGACGTAAAACGACAACTGCGCGAGGTTGTGCAATTACTGCGCAGCAGTGCAAACGGTCGTGCGCTATGGAGCTGCCTGTTGGCTATTTCACTCTCAGTGATCATTCTCTTGATTTCTCAGCAGATGAAGGCAGTCTACATTCGGGACGGGGAGATAACGACGCTGAAATATACCCTGAGCCGCGAACCCCAGAAAATTCTCAATGACAGCGGCATCGTCACGATGGCCTGCGACATTGTAGATTTTTCAGGCTTTGAGGGTAAGATGGGCGTCATCAGTATCACGCGCGCTTTTCCCGTCACGATTCGGGTGGACGGCAAGCTCAGCGCCATGATGACCACCGATATCACGGTGGGGGAGCTGCTCCGGCAGCAGGGCATCAAGCTTGGCGAGTTTGATGAAATCAACATTTCGCCGGTGCTCTATTTATCTCCGAACGACCGCATTGTAATTAAGCGGGTGCAGATGACCACAACGGTCGTGCACGAAACCATTCCCTATGAGGTGGAATACAAAGAGAACAGTCTGGTGCGAAAGGGCCGAACCCGCACGTTGATCAACGGCCAAAACGGTGAGCGCGCCATCACCTATGTTGACCGCGTGGTGGACGGCGTTCTGCATGCGCGCGAGCAGCGCGAGGTTGTGATAACCCGCCAGCCCACCACCCAGCTTGTGCTGCGCGGTACCTCCGAGCCGGTTTCTGATCTCGATTTTGGTGTTCCAATCAATGCTAACGGGGTGCCGGTGCGCTATAAGCAGGTGCTTACCAACCAGATCTGCACCGGATACAGCGCGCGAGAGGGCGCGCGCGGAGCCAGCCGAATGACGCTGCACGACGGCTATGTCGCGGTGCGGGCCAACGAAATTCCCTACGGCACCAAAATGTATATCACAAGCCCAGATAACAGCTTTGTCTATGGCTTTGCCATCGCGGCCGACACCGGCGTGGGTCTGATGCAAAACGTGATCGACTTTGACCTGTTCTATGAGACCTATGTTGAAAGCTGTCTCAACGGGCGTAAATACCTCAACGTTTATATTCTCGAGTAGTATCCGCCGCTCTGTGCTTTAAGCGCGGGGCGGTATTGCTTTCCAGCGGGGGCGTTCAAACGGCGGACTATCACCGCTCGCGCACCGTGGCCTGCTGAGGGATTAGCGGCAAATCTGTTTACAAATTGCATCAAAAATAGTCATTGGTAAAACAATGGCTCTGTGGTAAAATAGCCTAAAATGGCCCGCCTTACCGGCGATGGCCGATTATACCATTCGCTTTGGCGCATGGTATAATCGCCGCAAAACGGCTATTATATCGGGGAGGCTGCACAACGGCTTGCCGCTTAACGCGGCAATCGCCTGTGACGCGCAAATTATGCCATTCGCTTGCGCCCACGGTATAACAATGACGGTTAAAATAATGATTTAAGGTGGTAAGACAATGAGTTTTAAACGAGCGGCCGCATTGCTGGCGGCGTTTTGTATGGTGCTTTCAGGCTGCGGTGGCGCTTCAAGCAGTGCGCAGCCGTCCTCTTCGGCGGCGGAAAGCAACGATGCCCCAAAGCTTGAAAACACTTGGCAGCCCGGCTATCTGCCGCAGTTTGAGGAGCCCGAGTCCGGTTCGCCGATTGTCACGCTGCACACCTCGATGGGCGATATCAAAATGATGCTGTTCCCGCAGGCCGCGCCCAAAGCGGTGGCCAATTTTGTGCAACACTGCAAGGACGGCTATTACGACGGCGTGACCTTTCACCGCGTCATCGAAGATTTTATGATTCAGGGCGGCGACCCCAAGGGCAACGGCACCGGCGGTGAGAGCATCTGGGGCGAGAGCTTTGAGGACGAATTTTCAGATAACCTTTACAACTTCCGCGGCGCCGTCTCGATGGCAAACGCGGGCTATGGCACCAACGGCAGCCAGTTCTTTATCGTACAGGAGGATGCCGCACAGTACCCCGACAGCAACTACCGCGTCTCAAAAGAGGATGCCGAGGCGGTCATGCTGCACCTTTTGTCCGGTTCGGAATATTACAAGGCCAGCATGCTGATGAACGAGAAGCAGAAGCAGCCCGATGTCACGGCAGAGATGCTCCAAGCCTATGCCGAAGAGCTCAACGCCCAGCTGGCGGCGGTTAGAGAGCAGGGCGTTACCGACGCGGTGCGCGCGCGGTTTTCGGCTGCGGTGGACAAGTATATCGAGGTGGGTGGCCTACCGACGCTCGACAATAAGCACACCGTTTTCGGGCAGGTCATCTCGGGCATGGATGTTGTAGACGCGATCGCCCGCGTTGAAACCGGCGCGAATGATAAGCCGACCACCGACGTGGTGATCAAGTCGGCGACTGTTGAAACCGCCGCGTAAGCGTTTTATAGAAACACCAAAACTTCCGGCTGCGTGATGATACCGCAGCCGGAAGTTTTGTTATACCCTGACGGTTAGCCTGCTGCGGTGCGGCCGGCGCCGCGCATCGTTCTTACAAGACGGACTCGTATACGCCCCGCGCGCCACAGCGCCGCAGCCTTGGCGCCGCACAAATTGATCCTAACACGCTCAAATTCAAATTGCCTTGTAAACGGTCTGAATATAGACTATTTACTAGCTCAATATAATCACGAACAAATTTATATTTAATAATTTTAGCAAACAAAGAAAAAATCCGCTCGGTTTTGTGCGTTGCGCAACCGAGCGGATTTCAGACTTTCGACAAAGTCATACCATGAACCTAAGTGGATGACGTAATCGGCCATCGCCGTAGGCGGGTCTTTTAATAATATACGTCGCCCACACGGCGGCGCGACGTAAGTGCCGCCGTGCCCAAAAGGCGCCACAAACGCAGGTGGCGCGCATAATCACGTAACAAATCTGGATGCGCGCCCACTGACGGTGCATGGGACGTTAACACTTTCACGTGGGGCGCACAATCACCAAGAACCGTATTCTTTAAGCCCCTCAGGGGGTTGGGAGTGGAGGCCGTTCCTGCGCGTCAACGCAAAATAACCTCTGCGTTTAAGCACAGCATTCAATAATGTATGACTTTTTCGGCAAACTAAATCATCCGATCGGTTTTGCGCACCGCACAACCGATCGGATGATTTTATCTCATGTCATTGGGGAACTAAGCCTTCAGCAGATTAACCACACCGTCGCCGACGGCTAATGCGGTCTGGTAGATGCCTTCCTTGGTGCAAAGGCTGTCGTAGTCGGCGGGGTTGGTCATATAGCCCATCTCCATCAGCACCGACGGGGCCAAAGAGTTTAGTGTCACGCGAAACGCGTAATACCGTACACCGCGGTTGGGTCTGCCGGTATGCGCGGCCATCGCCGATATCAGGCTTTCGCCAAGCTTTTTGCCGATGCCCTCATAATAATAAAGCTCAATGCCGGTGGCGTTCCCGCCGTTGGCGTTGGCGGCGGTCGCGTTGCAGTGCAGCGAGATGAACAGATCGGCGCGCCCACTGATAGCAGGCTGCATGCGCTCGTTAAAGCGGCTGTTCAGGTCGAGTTGCGCGGGCAGCAACACCGTCGCGCCCATTGCCTCAAGATGTTTCTTAACGGCCTCAGCGGTGGCGCGGTTGATGACGCTCTCGGTCGGGCCGGTCAGCTGGGCTATGCCCAGTGCGCCGGGGTCCTGACTGCCATGCCCCGAATCAAGCGCGATGGTGATGCCGGTCAGCGGCTTGTTTATATCGTTCGAGAGCACGGGGCGATATTTGCAGATCAGCTGAATACCGCCATTGACATATTGCACAGCATGCCCCCACAGCGTCGCGCCGGGCTTGAGCAACAGCTCAATTGTTGTGGAGCCGTCGGCATTTGCCGTGACGGTGCTGCCCGAGAAGAGGCTGCTCTGCGCCGTCGAAAACTCGGTTAGGCCGCTGGTGTGAAACAGCTTAACCACCAGCTTGCCGTCGGCCTGCCAACTCTGAGCCATGGCGCTGACCGGGCCGCTGAAGGTGAACATCTCCGACGTAGGCTCCTGTGTAAAGCTGACCGAGGAGATGGTGTTTTTGATACTGTATTTGCCCGCGAGCGGGGCGACGTTGGCACGGCTGATCCAGCCCCCCATCGCAAGCTGGTAATAGGTATCGTTGCCGCCGATGACCTGATCCACGGCGCCAAGCTTGGCGGTCGCGATATAATCGCCGTTAGGCACCTTCATGACGGCGGCTGAAACCTGTGTGCACTGTACGGTCAGCGTGTCGCCCACGCCGGTCGTCAGCAGCGCACCGGCGGAAGTTTTAGAGACGGTTTTGCCCTGATAGGTCATCGTATAGGTTACGTTGCCAAGGCTCACGGTGCCGTCGGCGTCGGGCATAACATATTCTCCGCGAAAGCGCGCCGCAACACCGGCCTGCGCCGTGGCAGCTACCTGCGAGAGTGCAATAGTGCGGCCCTTGACGGTGGCGGTCACCGTCGCGCCAGATGGCGCCACGCAGGAGAGTGCAACCTTGTCGTTGACAAAATAGGCGTTGTCATAGCTGGGGAACATATCCGAAACGGTGGTGGCCACCGAGGCGGGTACCGTGTCCGAGCGGGTAATGGTCAGGCTGACCGTCTTATCCCCCTGCGTAAACTTGACAAGGTTCTGCCCATAGGCCAACGCAACATAAACGCCAAAGCTGCCCAGCTTGCCGCGCGTCGTAATCTCATAGTTGTCGTTGCCCATATAGAGCGGCTGGTTCGGGTCGCTGCTGCCCATGATGTAATAGTAGGCCGAAGAAACGGTGACGTTCCCGGCGGGCTTTGTAATTTGCAGCGTCTGAGGCACCTTTAGGTCGACATGACTCGTGACCGCCTCAAAGCTGCTGTAATCGGCCGCCGCAGGCAGCGCGAGGGAGAAGACCAACACTGTCGCGCAACAGACCGCGAACGCGCGCCGAACAAAAAAATTCATTAACAAGCTCCTTTCCTGCCGTAGGGCAGCGGTGATGTAAATTTGGAAAAATCACTTCTATATTATAGCGTCACTTTATGACCTTTTTATTGCAGTTCGCAAAAATAAAGTTGAAAAATGGTTTTTTATTTCCCGACCGGAGGAAAACAGCCGCAAATCAAACGGATGGGCATCGCCGGCAGCGCGCCGTGCGCGTAGGCAATGTTTCCGGGCACAGCGGCAAATCGAAGCTTATATGGCCTAAAAATCCGCAAATTCGTATTAATATGCCGCAATTCCTTTGACGAATGTATCGCAAAATGATACAATAATTGGAACAGTAATAGATAGAGGACAAGATTATGATGAGCAGAGCAGCTATCCGGTGCGCCCTTCAAGAGCGATGTGCCCAAAAGGGTGTTTATTCTATTGCCATAGGTTTTTTGCTGATCTCAGCGCTGGCGTTTGCCTTTATGGGCATCTTTGTCAGAATGGCCGGTGATCTGCCAACGCTGCAAAAGGCCTTTTTTCGCAATATTGTGTCAGTCACGATCGCCATTTATTTGCTGCACAAGAGCGGGGACGGGTTTAAGGTGCAAAAGCGCAACCGCTGGCCCGTGCTTATCAGGGCATTGTCGGGCACTCTGGCGCTGGCGGCCAGCTACTATACGTATGACCATATGATAATTGCAGACGCAACCATTTTGGCGAAAATTGCGCCGTTTTTCACGCTGCTGTTTTCAGCGTGGCTCATGAAGGAAAAGGTGCGCCCGGTTGAATGGGGGATTTTGCTGGTCGTTTTTGCAGGCAGCATGCTTGTGATCAAGCCGAGCTTTGATTTCGCCGCCATGACCCCCGCGCTGATTGCCGCGTTTGGCGGCATCTGCACCGGGGTGTCGGTGACGATGGTGCGCTTTGCGCAGCTGCGCGGCGAAAAGAGCGAAACCATCGTGCTGGCGTTTTCGGGCTTTTCATGCCTTGTGTTTTTGCCGTCGCTCATTTTCGGCTATGTGCCGATGCGCCTTTCGCAGTTTGCCTGCCTTATGGCGGCGGGGTTATCGGCGGCGGTCGGCCAGTTTTGCATGTCGGCGGCTTATCGGCGCGCACCCTCAAGCGTGCTATCGGTGTTTGAATATTCGCAGGTGCTGTTTTCGGCCGTGCTGGGGATGGTCCTATTTGCGCAATTTCCCGACGTTTATTCGCTGCTCGGCTACGCGGTCGTCATCGGCGCTTCGGTCATGATGGCGGTGTACGGCAAGCGCAGCCAAGAGATCAAAACCGATCACGTTTAAATAACAGGAAATAAAATCTATTGACAAGGCGTGGTTTCCGAGTATAATGATAGCATATTCGAAAAGACAATGATGAGGAGAGTACGCTTGAGGCACCTCGCAGAGAGTTCTTGGCCGGTGTAAAAGAACAGGCAGTGCAAGCGGAACATGGCTTCTGAGTTGCGTGGGCGATAGGTAGTCCATGACGGGCGCACCCGTTACAGTGCTATGCTGTAAGCAACTTTGCCGCAGCAGAAAAGGCTTGCCGCGTGAGCGGCAGGTAAACCAAGGTGGTACCACGGAGTTTTGCTTCGTCCTTGCAGAGATAATTTCTGCAAGGACTTTTTTAATTTATAATGCGCCGCCTATTGGGTGATGCGCAACTAGAAATGTCCACGACATTTTTACGAATGTAAGGAGCATGTGCGTATGATACAGATCATCGACCTTTGCAAAACCTTTAACGAGGTGACGCCCCCGGTCACCGCGCTGACCAATATCAATCTGCAAGTCAATAGGGGGGATATTTTCGGGGTCATAGGCATGAGCGGCGCGGGCAAAAGCACACTGCTGCGCTGCCTCTCAATGCTTGAGGAACCGACCTCCGGCGATATTCTCTTAAATGGCCACAACACGGCGCATTTAAAAGGACGCGATCTTATCGAAGCGCGCCGCAGCATGGGGGTGGTCTTTCAGGGCTACAACATGCTGATGCAGAAAAACGTTTATGACAACATCGCGTTTCCGCTGACCTTAAATAAAACGCCCAAGGATGACATTGCGCGTACCGTGAACCGGCTCTTGGAGCTGGTTGGTCTGTCCGATAAGGCCAAGGCCTACCCGGCGCAGCTTTCAGGCGGGCAGAAGCAGCGTGTGGCCATCGCCCGCGCGCTGGCAACCAACCCGCAGGTGCTGCTCTGCGACGAGCCGACCTCAGCGCTCGACAGCCTGACGACGCGGAGCATCTTGCAGCTTTTACGCGACATCAACCGCGAGTTAAACGTTACGATTTTGATTATCACCCACGAGATGAGCGTGGTCAAGGCGCTGTGCAACCGCGTGGCGGTTATCGACGAGCAGCGCATTGTCGAAAGTGGCGATACCGCCGATATTTTCGGCAACCCCCAAAGCGACATCACGAAACTTCTGCTGGGATATGAGGTGAGCACATTATGACCGCGATGATTATGAAATATCTCCCGCTGTTGGCCGAAGGAACGGTTGACACCGTCTATATGACGGTGTTCTCGACGCTTTTCGCCTACCTGTTGGGCCTGCCGATGGGCGTCTCGCTGTTTGTCACGAAGCGGGGCGGTATTGCCGAAAACCGGTTGTTCCATTCGGTGTTCGGCTGGGTCATCAACATGCTGCGCAGCATTCCGTTTATCATTCTGCTGATGGCTATTATTCCGTTCACCCGCCTGCTGGTCGGCACCATCATCGGCAACAACGCCGCCATTGTGCCGCTCGTCGTCAGCGCGGCCCCCTTCGTCGCCCGAATGGTCGAACAGTCGCTTGAGGAAATTGACGTCGGCGTCATTGAAGCGGCACGCTGCATGGGCGCGACCAACCTTCAGATTATCACCAAGGTGTTGCTCGGCGAGAGCATCCCCGGCATTATCCGGGGTTTGAGCATCACGACGATTACGCTGATTGGCTATGGTGCGATGGCAGGCGCCGTCGGTGCGGGGGGCCTCGGCAAAATCGGCTACAGCTACGGTTTTCAGCGTTTTAATCCCGCCGTCATGTACATGACCGTCGTGCTGCTGGTGATTCTGGTTTGTATTATTCAAGGCATTTTCAATTTTGCCGCCGCCAAGGTTGACAAACGTAACAGATAGCTTCTGTTTACGATAGATACATACTCAAGGCTGGGAGGTGCACATCCCGGCGGCGAGCTGATCTAAATTTAAAACGCAAACAAAAAGGAGTAATGAACATGAAAAAATTATTGTCTGCTGTCGCAGTAATACTGGTCCTTGCCGCTTGCTCGAATGGTGCGGCTTCCTCCGCGCCCGCGTCCTCCGCTGTCCCCTCGTCCGAGCCTGCCGCGTCGTCGGCCGCCGAGCTCACGGTGCTCAAGGTCGGCGCAACCGCCGCCCCCCACGCCGAGGTGCTCGAATTTGCCGCCCCGCTGCTTGAAGAAAAGGGCATTAAGCTCGAAATTACCGTATTTGACGATTATGTCCTGCCCAACACCGCGCTGGATCAGGGCGATCTCGACGCGAACTACTTCCAGCATTACCCCTACCTTGAGTACTTCAACCAGCAGAACGGCACCGACATTGTCAGCGCCGCGAACATCCACTATGAGCCGCTGGGCGTCTACCCCGGCAAGGCGTCTGATCTGGCTGCTATCGCCGACGGTGCGCAGGTGGCGATCCCCAACGACGGCAGCAACGAAGCCCGCGCGCTCTACCTGCTCGAGGCACAGGGCCTGATCAAGGTTGACCACAGCGTCGGCTATGAGGCCACCAAGCTCGACGTCACCGAAAACCCCAAGAAGCTTGAGCTGGTCGAGCTGGATGCCGACAAGATTCCCTCCGCTCTCAAGGATGTTGACTTCGCCGTCATCAACGGCAACTACGCGATTGCCGCCGGCGTTAACGGCACCGTGCTGGTCACCGAGGACCCCAATGGCGAAAGCGCGCTGACCTATGCGAACATTGTCGCCATCCGCCCCGAGGATAAGGACAACGCCGCGATCCAGACGCTGATCGACGTGCTGCACAGCAAGGAAGTCACCGATTTCATGCTCGAAAAATATCAGGGCAGCGTTCAGCCCATCGCGTAATTAAAGCGTATTACACCAAGGCCCGCGCCCGTCAAGCTGTTGACGGACGCGGGCCTTTTCTATTTTTCCGCCGCGCCGCATAACCATATTTAAATGGGGGTGGTGTAGATGCGGCTCAAACGCCGTGCGATCGTTTTTTTCTGTACGCTTTTGGCTGCGCTGGCCCTCATCGGATGGCCCAAGGGAAAGCAGCCGACGCAGGCGCGGGTGGTCATCGCCGGTTCTACCTGCATGGGCAGGATGCTGGGCGCGTTGAGCGATGACTATAACAAAACCCAAAACGGCTGGGTGCAGCCCCAGCTTGGCGGCACCGAGCTGGGATTGCAGGCGCTGCGGCAGGGAGTATGCGACATCGCAAGCTGTTCGCGCGCGCTGACCCAGCAGGAGGCGGCGGGCATCGACAGCCGGCTGGTGGCGCTCGACGCCATCGCGGTCGCCGTGCATCCATCCAACCCGATTGCCGACCTTTCGATGCGTACACTATGCGACATCTATGCCGGAAAAATCACCGACTGGTCGCAGCTCGGGGGCAAGAAAATGCCGATCGTCGTCGTTGGGCGCGAGGCGGGCTCGGGCACCCGCAGCGCGTTTGAGGCCGTCATCGGTCTCACGACACCCGCGGCGCATAGTCAGGAACACAGCGAGACGGGCATGCTGCGCACCGCTGTCTCGGCAGCGCCCGGGGCGATCGGCTATCTGTCGTTTGATTATATCGACGCGTCGGTCAGGCAGCTCTCGGTCGATGGGGTTCTCC
>JAEWBS010000094.1 GCA_023391005.1 Bacillota bacterium
GGGCCGTTCCTGCGTGTCAGCGCAACAAAAACGACGGCTATTTATAGTAGTTGCCCTAGGTGCCTCTGTCGCTGTCGCGAGGGTTTCTCGGCATGGCTGCCGAAAGTAGTTTCGCTACCCGCGGGGGCCTACTTTTTCTGCCGCCAGAAAAAGTAGGCAAAAAGACCGCCCAAGGGAGGAACCTTTCGACGGTTCCCCCCTTGGGAATCCCCTCTCCCAACGACTAAAGAGAGGGCGCTCGCCGCCCCTCTCTTTAGAATCTCTCTCCGGATTATATGCCAAAGGTTCATCTGCTGCGGCGGCAACGAGTTTTTAGGTTAGCCTCTGCTGTGGTTTTGCGCTCAAGGCAAGGCGGCGCTTGATTCGCGCCATACGGCGCGCCGCCGCTACGCGGTGGGGGCCCTAAGGGCCCAATCAAGCGCCTCGACCTGAGGCTTTTTTTGCGGTTGCCCTTAGCGTGCGAGGCTTGGCCTATAAACGTTGAGATTAAAAGGCGGTTTACCCAATGCGCTGTATAAAGCTACCCCGGCACGGCGGCGCGATGGACGCGCCGCCGTGCTCCAAGAGGCCCAACAACCTAATTGGCGCGCATAATCACGTAACAAGTCTGGATGCGCGCCCACTGACGCCGGGTGGGTCGGTAACATGCTCACGCGGGGCATATAATCACCAACAACCGTATTCTTTTAAGCCCCTTGAGGGGTTTGGGGTGAAGCCCCCTGCCCGGCGGGGTAGGGGGTTGGGGGCGGGGGTCGTTCCTGCGCATTAGCGCTAAACAACTTCCGCGGTTTTAGCATGGTCACTAAAATTATCACTTTAAGACTTATCAATTTTTCGGAAAAGGTCTTTTTTCTTGGGTTAATCCACATAAATAGTCCAGCGATACATCATAGTATTTGGCCAGCGTTATCAAGTGCTGCAACGGCAACGCTCTTTCTTCTGTTTCATATCTTGAATATACTTTTTGTGTTGTATTTAGTAGCGTTGCAATTTGCGTTTGATTCATATTTTTATCTTCACGCAAGTCTCGTATTCTCAGTTTTACCATGCTGCAAATCTCCTTTCCCTTTCTTAAAATTATTTTACTCTAATTCCGTTTGGGGGTATTGATTTTACTTCCGATTGGTACTATAATTAATGTGGGTAATAAAATAATAAAAGCAAAATAATTTTGAGAAAGAAAGGACAGTTTTATAACATGAGAAGCATTTTGCACGGCCTATATAACGGCACTATTATCCCATGGGAGCGCCGCAACCCGCACAGCGAGCAACAGCGTGCGCTGCTGCACAAAATAGAGGGTGAGGAGCGATATTTCATGTCGAAAATGTCGCTGGACGATTGCCAGCGGTTTCAGGAACTCTCTGATCTGCATATAGAACTTTCCACCGCTGGAGAGGACAACCTGTTCTCCTACGCGTTTACATTGGGCATGCTGCTGGCGCTGGAAGTGGCAAACGGGGCACAGGGCGTTTTCAATAACTGAAAAACAATTGACAAAGGATTGGCGCCATTCAGCGCCGACCCTCCCATCAGGCATAATAAAAGCACGGGCCGAAGCCGCTGTGGCCTCGACCCGTCTGTTTTGATCCCGAAGTTATTTGGCCCTGACCAGCTCAATCGCTTCTTTGCCGCTCATGTGCTCAATCGTCAGCGCAAGGAGGCATACCGCGCCAAATTCCTTATCAATGACCTGATCATGGCGGCTGTCACCTTGATCGGCGGAATATTTTTGTGCTAAAATTTTAAGCGCTTGTCTTTTTTCGGCATCGTCGGTCAGAACGCGGGCTCTGCCGAACACAATCACGCTGCGAAAATAGCTGGTGTATTCCGCCGACACAATGTCGTCCTTGTCAATGACACAAAACGAGACTTTTTCATTTCTCGCGATGGCGTCGAGCTTGTGGCCGGTTTTGGCGCAGTGGAAGAACAGCGTATTGTCGTGGTAGACATAGCTGAGCGGAACGGCGTAAGGATAGCCGTCGTCGCCCGACACGGCCAGCACGCCCGATGTTCCGCGATTTAAAACCGCGATATTTTCTTCCAACGATAAAACCTGCTTCTTGCGGCGCATTTCTCTGAACATATCGATACCTCTTTTAATAAATTTAAATGCGCCGCCTATTGGCGATGCGCAAATTGTATTTTAATTGACCGTATCAAAAGCGCGCGGCCGTTTTAATAAAACAGCTTGCTGTTTTATTAGCGGCCATCTATAATATTAATAAAAAAAGCCCGCCACCCATTCCTTCAACGGCCTAACGGAATGGATGAGAGGCGGCTGCCCGGCGGCAAATTCCACATTCAGCATAGCATAAAAATACCGGCCTTTCAACTGCAACAATGAACGTTAAAACGGCGCATCGCATAGCATGCCTTTAAAAGCTTGGTGCGGGCGTCTGACGGCAAAACCATATCCCGCCGTTTATTGCGTCCCCGTGCATAATCGATCTTTGTCCCGCCGTATACTGTATCCAGTAATGCCGAAGCCCCGCTTTTTAGCGGGATATTCGCGTCAAGGGGGGAATTTGCGTGTTTTGCCGTGCGAACGATCTGCGCTGCAAGGATGTCGTAAACGTGAAAAACGGCTGCCGCATCGGCTGCGTTTGCGATTTTGAAATCGATCTTTCCTGCGCGCGCATCAATGCGCTGATCATATATGGCCGCTGGCGTTTGTTCGGCCTCTTGGGCAGGCGCAAGGACATCGTCATCCGCTGGTGCGATATTCAGCTGATCGGCGAGGATACGATTTTGGTCAACTTCGATATGCCCAACGTGCGTCGCCGCGGTCCGCGCCGATGAAAAACGGCATAAAATGCGCTGAATTCTCAAAAAACTTCTTGCTTTTTATTTTTTGTAATGATATAATTTAACAGCCAAAACACACACGCAGCGTTATGAACCCGTCGGTGCTCGCAAAGAGTAGGAGGGTTTAAAATTAAAAGCGCTGCGGCGGTTTTTAACCGAAGGAGGAATTTTTTATGGCAGTTGTATCTATGAAGCAGCTTCTCGAAGCAGGCGTCCACTTTGGACATCAGACCCGTCGTTGGAACCCCAAAATGGCCCCCTATATCTTCACCGAGAGAAACGGCATCTACATCATCGATCTTCAGAAGACGGTGAGAATGCTGGAGGACGCTTATTCGTTCGTTCGCGACGTCGCTTCCAATGGCGACACCGTTCTCTTTGTCGGTACCAAGAAGCAGGCCGGCGACAGCATCCGTGAAGAGGCCGAGCGTGCGGGCATTCACTATGTCAACGCGAGATGGCTCGGCGGCATGCTCACCAACTTCAAGACCATTCGCCGCAGAATTGAGCGCCTCAACCAGCTGCGCCAGATGGAATCTGACGGCACCTTCGAGCGTCTGCCCAAGAAGGAAGTCATCAAGCTCAACCTCGAGATCGAGAAGCTTGAGAAGTTCCTCGGCGGCATCAAAGAGATGAAGAAGCTGCCCGGCGCGCTGTTCATCGTCGACCCCCGCAAGGAGCGCATCGCCGTTTCCGAAGCCAGAAAGCTCGGTATTCCGATCGTTGCGATTGTCGACACCAACTGCGATCCCGATGAGATCGATCACATCATCCCCGGCAACGACGACGCCATCCGCGCCGTTAAGCTGATCGCTCAGACCATGGCCAGCGCCTATATCGAGGGCAGACAGGGCGTCGACGCCCCCGCCGAGGCCGCCGCTGAGTAAGATTTAAGGAATTTTGGATGCCCGAGCTAAGGTTCGGGCATCTTATCTGAGTAGAAGAATAAATTTGGAGGTTTTAATATGGCTTTTACAGCAAAAGACGTGGCGACGCTGCGAGAGAGAACCAACTGCGGCATGATGGACTGCAAAAAGGCGCTGACCGCTTCTGACGGCGATATGGACAAGGCGATTGAGTTCCTGCGTGAAAAGGGTCTCGCCGCCGCCATTAAAAAGGCCGGCAGAATTGCGGCCGAGGGCGTTGTTCTTTCCACCGTTGATGAAGCCAAGAAGCTTGGCGTTGTGATCGAGGTTAATGCCGAGACCGACTTTGTCGCCAAGAACGATACCTTTAACAGCTTTGTGGCCGAGTGCGCCAACATTGTGATCACCCAGCGTCCCGCCGATGTCGACGCGCTGCTGGCTTGCGTCGGCGCCGATGGCCTGACCGTTGAGCAGATGGTGCAGGAGAAGGTGCTGACCATTGGCGAGAACATCAAGATCCGCCGTTTTGTCTGCATGGAAGGCGACCTTGTCAGCTATGTCCACGGCGGCGGCAAGATCGGCGTTATGGTCAAGTTTGAGACCGACGTCGCCGACAAGCCCGAGTTCAAGGAGTATGCCAAGGATATCGCGATGCAGATTGCCGCGATCAACCCCACCTACCTGAAGAAGGAAGACGTCCCTGCTGAGGATGTCGCCAAGGAGAGGGAAATCCTCGTTATTCAGGCGCAGGAAGACCCCAAGAACGCCGGCAAGCCCCAGCAGGTGCTTGAGAAGATGGTCGAGGGCAGACTCAACAAGAAGTTCTATCAGGACGCTTGCCTGATTGAGCAGCCCTTCGTTAAGGATGGCAACGTCACCGTTTCTCAGTACACCAAGGACACCGCTAAGAAGCTGGGCGGCAGCATTGAGATCGTTGCCTTTGTTCGCTTTGAAAAGGGCGAGGGCATCGAGAAGAAGCAGGATAACTTCGCCGACGAAGTTGCCAGCATGATGAAATAATTGTAGCCAACAAAACTTTTTGCCCAAAAAGCCGCGAAATTTTGCGGACTTGTTAAGGGCTAAAAGAGCGTCATTACTTCGGTAACGGCGCTCTTTTTTGTGCTTTTGGACGGGTTGGGTGGCTCCGCTCCGGCCTCTGGGCCTCCACTCCGCCACTCGCCTGTGGCGCTCATGCCGACGTGACAGCATTGCCCGCGGGCTTTATCGCGCTGGAGAGATATTTAAAATACATGTGGCGTAAGCAACATGCTTTAACCATTGCCGAAAAAAGCGGCTTGTTACTTTTTGTGTTTTTATCGTAAAAGTAGTATATTATGCTAAATGCTATAGTTAGTCATATAGTATGTGACGGTATAAAACAATAATAATCTTTGTAGTTACAAGTGGCTTATAACATATTGAAATTTTGGGAGGTACAATGATGAAAGGCGTAAATAAAAAAGCGCTTCTAAGTGGGTTGAAGCAGATGGAGCCTCAAGATAAGCAAGAACTTAAACAAATACTACAGTGTATATTATCACCTTATGAGGAGGCCACGTCAACCTTTTTAACCATTCCCGGTTTTGGAAACAGTTTATTTTATGCTTATGACGGAAAAATCGTTGTTGAATCCGGAAATAAAAAATGGACTATTGATATAAGTGATTTTTAAAGTATTTAAGAGCGCTTCGAAGTTTCCTTACGATATTAATAATAACATGTAGCCTAATTTATTATGGTTTAATAACTTTTACGGTTAAAAAGTAAACGTATATGTTCTGTGGAAATGCGCCCAGCCAAAATTTGATTGTATAGTGGTCACCGTTTGAATTTACCCAGTAAGTTTCTCCAGAAGTAAGCTTTCTGCTGGATTTAGAGGTTACGGACAATTCAGGCGCTCCAGCAGAGCTCGTAATCATGGTATTCAAGTGCATTATCGTAATCGCTTAATACATGAGTTCCGTCAACACAAAAGAATTGCATTGAAAAATGCTGTCCAAATAAACTCTCGTTTTCATCGTGACGCCGTTAGTACTATATGTTGCAGTTAAAGTGGCATATGTGGTAACGGCGGTGATGCCTCTCGCTAATCCAGTTGTTGAATAGGTTATAATCGGGAAGGTTTCTTCAAAAAGAAGCATTTCTTTGCCAGATTTGATAGATTCTATCTTTTGGGAATCGACCTGTTTCTGATCGGTCAAAAGAGGCATAGTGTCTGGCGAAAAAGTAACGGTTGATATTTTAGCCTTCTATAGGAATACCTGTGATATTGGCCGTCCTATGCCGCAATCAGCCCTTCGGCGGATTTGATGTGACCCATGATGGGGCAGGGCAGTGCCGTGAAAGGTCATTTCAACGGGCTTTATTGCGCTATCCTTTTTGACGTAAAAATCATTTTTATCACTTGAGCTGATATTTAGATAGTTTAGCAAAATAAAAAGCTTCAATTTGAATTTATATACAAATTTATTGATAAAGCCTTGAATATTGATAAATATCGCTAAAATTGCTTGACAAGCACAATCTACAATTATATAATCTACAGCAGAATCGTTATTAGCAATTTTTTATATGGTTAATGGTCTGATGATGTGATTATTAAATTTTATTCTTGCAGTCGGCATTATATTAAGAAAGGCTTGAATCTATGCAAAAGATAGAACGTGTTAACGCCACAATGCAGGTGGTTAATTCAATAAAATATAAGATACAATCCGGAGAACTTAAAACTGGCGATAAGCTTCCTAAAGAGGCGGATATGGCCAGGGAGATCGGTGTCGGAAGATCGTCCCTGCGTGAGGGGATCAAAATCTTGACCGCTTACGGCGTGGTAGAGTCACGTCAGGGCGAGGGTACCTTTATTGTAGATAATACCGCCAAGAACTTTTTTGAATTCATGGGTTTCTTTTCCAACAGAGAAAATATGGCCTATTTCTTGGAGCTTAGACGCGTTATTGAGATAGGCAATATTGTTACGGTGTACGATAAAATCCCCGAGGAGCTCATCTATGTGCTGGAGAAGAAGGTAGAAGTTTTGGCCGGTACCCATCATGTGGAGGATTACGTCGAAGCAGATAGAGATTTTCACACCTTGTTGCTTTCCTACAACAAGAACCCAATGATCATCCAGATCAACAATATGATCGCCTATCTGAGAGAAGATTTATTATTTAAATTATTCTGCAACAAGGCCATTGTTGAGGACGCGTATAAAGCGCATCGCAAAATATTAGAAGGCATAAAAATGCGCAATTTAAATATGTGCCTGTCGGCAGTCAGATCTCACATTGATACGACGGCGGAGCATATGAACAGTATTTACGAGGGCCAGCCGTAATGGGCAGCCTCCACCCATTCTGCAAAAGTATTTGCAGAATAATATAGGTCTGATGATAAGATGTAATTAATAGATAAAATATACAAATTAAAAGGGCGGTATTATTGAATTTTATACAAATAAATTTGCGTGTAGACCATGCAGACCTTCTCAGGCTTTAATTCGCTCAATCATATTTTTAATGGAGAAAGAAAGGGGGCCTAACCGGTTCATCCTGATGTGAAATATGCGGGCGAAATAAACAATTTATAAATTCTATCAAAGCAGCAATTATGGAAAGGAAGACAGAGAATGAAAAAAACATTGAATCGAAAATTAGCTATAAGCATCCTTGCGGTTATACTGGCCTGCTTTTTAGCGGCATGTGGCAGTTCGACCAGCTCCGCTCCCGCCGCCAGTAATTCCGGCAGCACGTCCGGCAGCGCCCCCGCGCCGTCCAACGATAAAGTATACACCTTTAAATGGGCACACTCCTCGTCGACCAACGACCGTCTTGCGCTGGCGACCGAAAAGATGATCAAGGAGCTTACCGAAGCTTCCAACGGCAGAGTTGTCATCGAGCACTATCCCGCTTCCCAGCTGGGCGCTGAGCGAGAGATTCTTGAGGGCGTCGTTCTGGGCACCGTTGACTTCGCCGTTATCTCCAGCGGTGTTGTCACCAACTTCAGCAAGGCCATGTATGTCACCTCCCTCCCGTACCAGATCGACACGCGTGAACTGGGCTGGAAGGTTTACGACGGCGAATTTGGCAAGATGCTGGGCAAGCAGACCGAAGCGGATGTGGGTTGGAAGTTCCTTGGCTGGGGCGAAAACAGCCTGAGAATGTTCTCCAACTCCAAGCGTGAAATTCAGACGCCTAGCGATCTTAAAGGTCTGAAGATCAGAACACAAGAGAATGATATCCATATGAAGATTGTCAACGATCTGGGCGCTTCCGCTACCCCTGTCGCGTTTTCCGAGCTGTACACCGCGTTGCAGCAGGGCACTGTTGACGGTCAGGAAAACGGCATCGCGCTGACCTATTCGATGGGCTTTAACGAGATCGTCAAGTACATGACCAACCTGCCGCACATCTACGATCCCTACATTGTTGTTATGAGCAACGATGCGTGGAACAGTCTGCCGGATGATCTCAAGCCGATGATCGAGGAATATGCCGCGAAGTTCTGCCAGTACGAGCGTGAATTCAATAAGCAGAATGATGAGGAATACCTTGAGAACATGAAGAAGGAGACCGGCCTTCAGGTTTACACCCCCACCGCGGAGCAGGCGAAGCTCTTCGTTGACGCAACCTCGGGCGTTGAGCAAATGATCCGCGACAAGGTCGGCAACGAGCTGGTCGACGCCTATCTCAAGGCGGTCAGCGAGGCCAAGAAGTAACCCATAAAATGCCTCTTTAGCGCCAAGCGGAATATGCCGCACGATGACCGCGCGGCATATTCCGGGCAAATGATACGTCCTTAAAGGAGTTACTGATATGAAACAAATTATAGATTTCATAGATAACACCCGGTTAACCAAATTTTTCTCCAGCGTTCTTATGATGAGCATGGCGGTCATTATGACAATGAACGTTATTTTGCGCTATATATTCGGATTTTCCTTCAACTGGGGTGACGAAATATTGCGTTATATGTGCGTTTACATGTCGTTTTTAGGCATGGCGGCAGGTTGGCGCTACGGTACGCATATCGGCGTGAGCATCTTTGTTGAAAAGCTGTTCCCTGAAAAAAGCCGAAAGTTTTTCCGTCTGGCAACCGACATTATTTCCATAGCCTTCATGGCGCTGGTCACATATTACGGATGGATTTTGGTGGAGCGAATCTCCAGAAGCAATCAGGCTTCGGCCGCTTTGCGCCTGCCCATGTATATGATTTATGGCATCCTCCCATTGTGTGCGGCATTTTCTATCATTCAAATTCTGCTCCAGATTTTTAAACACAAGACTTACCTCACCCCGCGCGAATAGGACGACATACGCGCTCTATCAAATTTACTTATACGGGTGATTATTATGGTAGCAACGCTATTTTTTTCTTTGATTTTTTTAATGTTCATCGGCACCCCCATTGCGGTTAGCATCGGGTTTTCTTCGCTGGCAGCGCTCGCTACGGGTGGCAACATAACACAGCTGTTCCTCGTCGCGCAGAAGATGGTGACGGCGGTCGACTCCACCACGCTTTTGGCTATTCCGCTGTTTGTTTTCGCGGGCGTTATCATGGGCAAGGGCGGCATCTCCAAGCAGATCGTTGACCTCAGCTATGAGACCTTTGGCTGGATTCCGGGCTCGCTCGGCATCGTAACGGTCGTCGCCTGCATGTTCTTCGCCGCTATATCGGGCTCCGCGCCCGCAACCGTTGCCGCGATCGGCGGCATCATGATTCCCGCGATGATCGACGACGGTTATCCGGCCGGATTTTCCGCTGCGGTGTCGGCCAGCGCCGGCATCATCGGCTGCATCATCCCGCCCAGTATACCGTTTGTAAACTACGCGCTGATCACCGGCGAATCGGTCAGCAAGCTGTTTGCGGCGGGCGTTATGCCCGGCATTCTGATGGGTATTGTGCTGTGCGTCATGGTCAGCGTCATGGCTCAGAAGCACGGCTGGGGCTCCAGAAAAAAGGGAATAGAAGCCAAGTCGGTTTGGAACGCGTTTAAAAAGGCGATTTGGGCCATCCTGATGCCGGTTATTATTTTGGGCGGCATCTACGGCGGCATCTTTACCCCCACCGAGGCGGCGGCGGTCGCCTGCGTGTACGGCTTTTTGGTTGCCTGCTTTGTTTACAGGGGTATTAAGGTCAAAGATATGTACAATATCGCCTTTGAATCGGTCAATACCTCGGCCATGATCTTGTTTATCGTCGCCACGGCCAATGCCTTCAGCAACATTATCACTACACAGCAGGTTCCGGCGAAGCTTTCCCGTATGGTGCTCAGTTGGACCGATAACTGGATTGTTATTTTGCTGCTGATCAACGTTATTCTGCTCATCAATGGCTGCTTCATGGAAACGACAGCCTCGACCTTTATTTATACGCCGATTCTGTTCCCGTTGATCATGCAGCTGGGTATCGACCCGATTCAGTTTGGCGTTGTGCTGGTGCTGAATATGACGATGGGTCTCATTACCCCGCCGTTAGGCATCAACCTGTTTGTCGCCAACGGTATCGATAAGCGCGTCAACTTTGGCGAACAGGTTAAGTATGTCATTCCATTCTTCTTGGGACTGGTTGTTGTGCTCATGCTGGTCAGCTATGTGCCCTCCCTTTCGCTCTGGCTGGTCGGCATGTTGTAATATTGCAACATAATTTATTGCTACAATAAAGGAAAGTGGTACATTTGAAAAACTTCAACTTTAGAATTCCGCAGAACATCGTCTTTGGTATGGGCACGTTAAGCCAGCTGCCCGACATGCTTAAAAGCTGCGGCAGCAGTGCGGTCTATCTCATTTCTGACCGCGGTTTAAAGAACGCCGGCGTGGTTGACCGCGTCACCAAGCTTATTACCGATGCGGGCATCGTCTGCCATGAATACCTCGAGGTGCTGCCCAACCCCACCGTTGATATTGTCAACGAGGCGACCGAGGGCTACAAGCAGTCGGGCGCCGGCTGCATCATTGCGCTCGGCGGCGGCAGCCCGATGGACGTCGCCAAGGCGGTTGGCGTGCTGGCAACCTACGGGGGCGCCATCACCGATTATGTAGGATTTCAGAAGGTGCCCGGCCCCATCATGCCGATCATCGCCATTCCGACCACCGCCGGCACCGGCAGTGAGGTGACCGCTTCCTCGGTTATCACCGATGAGGCGAGTAACTTCAAGATGGCGGTTATCAGCTACGATCTGATTCCACAACACGCGATTTTGGATCCCGCGCTGGTCATGACTCTTCCGGCGTCGGTTGCGGCGGCTTGCGGCATCGACGCATTCATCCACGCGGAGGAGGCCTATGTCTCCAAGATGGCCAACCCCTTTACCGACGCGATGGCCGAAAAGGCCATGGAGCTCATTGGCGCGAACATTCGCCGCTTCATCGCCTCGCGCGACGACGAGGAGGCGGCCTGTGCCATGATGCTGGGCTGCACCTTTGCGGGTCTGGCGTTTGCGTGGGCCAAGCTCGGCAATGTGCACGCCATGAGCCACCCGGTCAGCGGCTTCTTCCATGTGGCGCACGGCGTGGCGAACGCCATTCTGCTGCCGACCATCGTCGAGTATAACGCGCTGGCCGACAAGGGCAGATACCTGACCATCTATAACTACATTGCCGAAAAGAAGATCGACAAAGAGGATTTTGAACCCGGCATGCTGGCCGAAGCGCTGCGCCGTCTCAATAAGGATCTGGGAATTCCCGCCTCACTCTCCGAAGTCGGCGTCACCGAAGATAAAATCCCTTTGATGGCGGTCGATGCCATGAAGAGCGGCAACGTGGCCGTCAACCCGCGGCAAACCGTTCTCAAGGATGTTGAGACGCTGTATCATAAAGCGTTTTAAGCCGCCGGTTTGATCCACTATTTATCCGGCTTTGTGCCGAAGCCTAACCCCAATTTTCACTTATATCAAAGGAAGGTGCCCAATGAATACACAAGAATATCTTGCGAGCCTCGTCGAGAAGGCGCGCAAGGCCCAGAAGGTTTTTGAACAATATCCGCAGGAAACGGTCGATCAGGCGGTGCGCGCCATCGGCAAGGTCGTTTACGACAACGCTGAGATGCTGGCTAAAATGGCCGTTGACGAAACCGGTATGGGTAACTACGAAAGCAAGGTCGCTAAGTGCAAAGGCAAGTCCAAGACGGTGTGGCACCGCATCAAGAATGAAAAGAGTCGCGGTATCATCGAGCGCAACGAAAAGACCGGTATTATGAAGGTTGCGATTCCGATCGGCGTCGTCGGCGCCATCACCCCGACCACCAATCCGGTTATCACCCCGATGCACAATTCGATGATGAGCCTCAAGTGCGGCAATGCCATCATCATCTGCCCGCACCCGCGCGCTAAGAAGGTCGGCGTTAAAACCGTCGAGTTGATGAACGCGGCGCTTAAAGCGCTGGGCATGCCGGACGATCTGATTCAGATCATTCCCGAGCCGACGATGGAGCTTTCGGCCGGCCTTATGGGCGCGACCGATATTTGCATCGCGACGGGCGGCCCCGGCATGGTTAAGGCCGCCTATTCGAGCAGCAAGCCCGCTTTGGGCGTGGGGCAGGGCAACGTGCAGGTCATTGTCGATAATGACGTTGACATCGATGAGGTCGCGAAGATGGTCATCGCGGGCCGTACCTTTGACAACGGTATCCTGTGCACCTGCGAGCAGAATGTGATCATCCCGCGCGAGAAAGAGGCCGAAATGATTGCGGCGTTTAAGGCCAACGGCGCCTATTACATCGACAATGAGGCGGACGCCGAGATTCTGCGCGACTGCGCCTTCCCCGGCGGCAAGCTCAATAAGGATTTCCCCGGCGCCAGCATCGAAAAGATCGCTGAGCTGACCGGCCTGCCGATTCCCTCGGATACCCGCGTTATTGTGAGCAGAACCAAGGGCTACGGCCTTGACGATGTGCTGTCTAAAGAGAAGCTTTTCCCCGTGCTGGCGATTTTCTGCTATGACACTTGGGAAGAGGGCGTCAAGATTGCCCGTACCAACCTCGAGGTTGAGGGCATGGGCCACAGCGTTGTAATCCATTCCAACACCCCGGCGCATGTCGAATATGTGCCCACGCAGATCGCCTGCTCGCGCTATGCGGTCAATCAGGTCGGCGGCACCGCGTTGGGCGGCGCGATGGATAACGGCCTTAATCCCACTACGACGCTGGGCTGCGGCACCTGGGGCAATAACTCGATCAGCGAAAATCTCTGGTTCTATCATTTGATGAATGTCAGCCGCATCGCCTATCGTCAGAAGGATGCGATCATCCCGACCGATGAGGAAATCTGGGCATCATAATTGAACCTGCTTATTATTTGTGGCGCGGCGCTGTGCGACAAACAGGCAGCGGGTATACATAAGGGGACAATGTCAAAGTGTATACGGCCATCGCGGTACAATGCGTGCGTGATGGTACTTCTATGGCGATTGGCGGCTTAGTCCGCTGTCGACCCACATGCGATCAATTCTAACCGTATTTTTTGATTCAGGCATTATTTATTAGCACACCTCTCTTTTCTCCGTAAGACGCCTTCCGCTGAACCTTTCACAGCGGAAGGCGTCTATGCATCATTTTTAATTATTCGCACAATAACCTGTCGACATTATAAAAAATGCGGTATAATGAACACATAAACGCCCGAACTCAGGACATAAAGCGGAAAGTGAGGCTACAATTGATGAAACAGATTTTTGAAGAGACCCGTATAAACGGCGTTGTATTGAAAAATCGCCTGTGGAGAAGCGCCACATGGGAGGGAATGGCGGCTGAAAACGGGGAATTTACGCCCGAGCTGACGAAGCTATATGAGAACCTCATTTTAGGCGGAGCCGGTACGGTTATCGTGGGCGGCTGCGGCGTTATTCCAAAAGATAGACTCGGCAAAGGCCTGATAGGTCTGTTTGATGACGGTCATATGCCGGGCCATACCCACATCGCCCAGCTTGCACAGGCGCACGGCGTGCTGGCGATGACGCAGCTGATGGTGGCCGGCGCCAACACGCTCGTGCCGGAGGGACAGGATGCCGTGCTGACTCCCAGCGGCATTCCGCACGCGACGCTGGGTGTGCAAGGCAAATACGCCACCAAAGAGGACCTGCAATACATCATCGGTGCATTCGCCGCAGCCGCCAAACGGGCACAGCGCTGCGGTTACGGGGGTGTTGAGGTACACGTTGCCCATGACTACTTCTTAAATGAGTTTATGAGCGCTAAATATAATCAGCGTACCGACGAATATGGCCCTAACATTGAAAACCGCGCCCAATTATTGTGGGAGATTCTCGCCGCCATTCGCGCCGAGGTGGGGGAAACCTACATCGTGGGCATCAAGCTCAACAGTGAAGACTTTTGGGAGGGCGGCCTCACCCGGGAAGAAAGCCTCTATCTTGCAACCGAGGGCGAAAAGCACGGCCTCTCCTTTATCGAGGTCAGCGGTGGCTCCAAGTTTGCGCCAAAGGGCTTTGAGGCGATACGGTCGGGCGTCGGACGCACCAAAAACGAGGCATATTATGCCCCGCACGCCAAAACCATCGCCGAGCGGGTGCATATTCCGGTTGCGCTGGTCGGTGGCATCCGTTCTAAAGAGACGATGGAGCGGGTGCTGAGTGAGACGCCGATCGAATATCTGTCGATGGCGCGTCCGTTTATCTGCGAGCCGGATTTTCCGAATCAATTGCAGCGTGGCGAGAGCGAAAAATCCCGCTGTATTTCCTGTGAGCGCTGTATGCTATACATTGATAAGGTACGGCAGTGTATTTTGCACTAGAGGCGAATAAATGGCGTTTAGAATTATCGCCCGCAAGCGGCACGCAAAGCCTATGGCCGAAGCGGCGGCGTTCCCATCACAGCCCGCGATAGAAACGGTTGCGTCGTCAGTATGATGGGGTTTGCCTTGTCCATGCGCTTGCGGCATAATGCCGATTCCATCAGCACGAGTAGGAAAGATGCTTTGCCAGAAGAACCGAACCCCGAGACGTTCTGCAAGCAGGGCGTCACCCTGCCGTTGTGATGCTTAGCGCGATCTTCAATACATATTTAAAAAGGGCGTACGGGGGTATCCGTACGCCCTTGGCGCTGTTACGCAGGTGTCGGGTGCCATGCGCACCGACATTCAAGCTGTTCAAGTGCGGTTCATACTTTTAGGCTCTTTAAAAGGCTGATTTTGAAATCGAGACGTTTTTTACCGTCTTTCTTTTGTTTTGACATGGTTGCCCATTAGATTAACGCAAATCTATTATGAAAATACCCTTAAAATAGAACATTTTGTGAATAAAAATCGACAAAAATTCGACGCTGGTATGGTAATATGATAAAGTGCTAGGTAATCCGAGCTGTAGCAACACATTACAATAAGGAGGCGTATTTTATGCAAACGGAAACAGTATCAAAAAAAGCAAATTCTCTGATGGTTTTTAAGTTCATCGCCTGTAGCCTGATCGGCATTTTTATGTTCTTTGTGTCTATTCCTTATAAAGGAAAAAGCTCAATTCCGTTAGATCATCTGACCACAATTATCAGAACGGCGCTGGGCAGCAATCAGAAATATGTGGTTTTGGCAATTATGATCGTCGGCGCCGTCATGCCTTTTGTAAAAAAGACTTGGAATAAAAGTCCGATTGATATCTTTTTCTCGGTATTTAAGATTCTGGGCGTTGTTTGCGGCGTAATGTACATATGGCATTTAGGGCCGGCGTTTTTGCATGAAAATCCTGATTTGTTCCCGTTTTTGTTCAATACCCTTTGTTGCTCGCTGGCATTTTTGATCCCGATCGGGTCGTTGTTCCTCGCGTTTTTGACCGATTACGGCCTCATGGAATTTATCGGCGTTTTTATGCAGCCGCTCATGCGCAAAATTTGGAGAACGCCCGGGCGTTCCGCCATCGATGCGGTCGCCTCGTTTGTGGGCAGCTATTCTTTGGCGCTGCTAATTACCGATAAAGTATACCAAAGCGGCAAATATACCAAGAGAGAAGCGGCGATTATCGCGACCGGATTTTCAACTGTTTCCGCCACCTTTATGGTCGTGGTCGCCCGCACGCTTGAGTTGATGGATAGATGGAATTTCTACTTCTGGTCCACACTGGTGATCACCTTTATCGTGACGGCGATTGTCGCGAGACTGTTCCCCACGACAAGAATTCCCGACGAATATATGGAAAATGTCACCCCAGACCCTGAGGAGGTCATTAAAACCAACCGCTTGAAGAAGGCCTTCGACGAGGCAATGCTCGTTGCCGAAAACTCCGGCTCGGTTGCGCAGAACGTCCTGAAAAGCGCCAAGGACGGCGGTAGAATGATCACGACCATCCTGCCGACCATCATGTCCATCGGTCTGGCCGGTATGCTGCTGGCGATATATACCCCGATCTTTAAAGTCCTCGGCTACATTTTCTATCCCTTTACACTGGCAATGCAAATTCCTGAAGCGCTGGTCGCGGCTCAGGCGCTGGCTACCAGCATCGCGGAGATGTTCCTGCCCGCAGCATTTTTGATTGGTGCTTCGATTCAGGCGCGTTATGTCGTTGCGGTCACCTGCATTTCTGAGATCATCTTCTTCTCGGCGGTGGTGCCCTGCATTCTCTCGACGAAAATTCCAATCAAGCTGACCGATCTGATTATTATATGGGTCGAGCGCGTGATACTGTCCATCATTCTGGCAGGCGCAGTGGCAATGATTGTGTTCTGAAGACCCTCTAAAAGGCATTTAAAAGAGCCGGCACCGTATGGTGTCGGCTCCGCCGTTTTAATCTTAAACAGAATCGTTAGGTATTAAAAACGCCATCCGCCTCTCTGATCACTTCCATGGTCAGCAGCATGCCCAATGTAAACGCGTAGGAGAACAGGTTATCCTCCCCGGCGGTGGAAAGCTCCATGTGAAGATGCGATAATTTTTCAAACCGCTGGCAGTCGTCCAGCGACATTTTGGACATGAAATACCGCTCCTCGTCCTCTATTTTGTGCAGCAGCTCACGCTGCTGCGCGCTATGTGGGTTGCGGCGTTCCCACGGGATAATAGTGCCGCTATAAAGGCCGCGCAAAATACTTTTCATATCTGCGGCCCTCCGTTCGTTTTGACAAAGGCTTTTTCTAAAATGCTGTTCATAAAAACCGTCCTTCCATCGTTGTTTCCAACAACGCCTTGAAAGGGATGACAGCGCATGGTATAATATTTACGCCGCATTTGCTTTCGGGCATTGTTGGGTGGGGAAGTGGCGTCTTGCTTTGACGAGTGGAGCGCCGCTTCCTTCTATTTTTGCTTGAGGCACTTAATACCGTCCCGCGCACCTTCTGGCCTTGTCTTTTCAGTACGTTTGCAGTAATCGTCGAGAATTTTCAAATCCTCATCACTTAAACGTAAATGGAGTTTATTCGGCTTGGGTTCGTCGGTCGGTCTGCCCATTTTTTTAGTGACCATTACGCACCTCCTACTTTTGCCACCAAAACTATATTACGACTTTGGGTGGCAAAAGTCAAGATGCTCTTTAGTTATAAAAAATATCATCCTTCCATCGTTGTTTCCGACAACACCTTGAATGGGATGACAGCGCATGGTATAATATTTACGCCGCATTTGCTTTCGGGCATTGTTGGTGTTAGGGAAGTGGCGTAAATGTTTACCGACGAAGCGCCACTTCCTTTTACTTTTCTTTGAGCGATTTAATCCCATCTCGAATAGCCTCGGGCCGTTTTTTTCCTGTTCGCTTACAATAGTCATCGAGTATTTTTGCGTCATTTTCACTAATACGGACGTCTAAGCGAATGGGCTTTGGCTCATCTGTGGGGCGCCCCATTTTTTTAGTCGGCACACACCGCCTCCTTTCTACCGACAAAAGTATTGTATATTTTTTACCGACAAAAGTCAAGGCGCTTTTTAGAGTTAACACTTCCCTTCATCGTTATCTCCGACAACGCCTTGAAAGGGATGACAGCGCATGGTATAATATTTACGCCACATTTGCTTTCGGGCATTGTTGGTGTTAGGGAAGTGGCGTAGTACGTTTGCCAACAACGCGCCACTTCTCTTATTTTTTATTGAGGGCATAAATACCATCACGCAATCCCTGTGGACGTGATACTTCTTTTTCCTTGCAATATTGATCAAGTAAACGTAATTCTTCTTCAGTTAAACGCACGTCAACACGCAAAGTTTTTGAATCGTCCGAAATGGGTCGCCCTCGTGGTTTTCGTGGCATATACACCCCTTTCTTTGCCAAAATTTTATTATAATTTAATACCGCCAATAAATCAGGCATTAAATTACCGCCAACAATTAATATTAGATTAGGCGCTAAAAGAGGGTTCCATATACCCTTTTCAGTTTTGAACGTTACAGCTTTGTCCTATACAAAAGACAGACTGCCAGCTTTATGCCGGTAGTCTGTCTTTGTTCTTACATCCCCTATTGAGCGTCCACTAAATGCGGTTTGCCTTTTAACGGCATATGATTTGCGAGTCCTTGGCGCTGATTTTCTCAGACAAGCGCCTCCAACGGCAGCTTGTCGATGCGGTAATAGGGCAGTTGCTCGTCAAAATAACGTCCCTTGTTCTTATGCCACGCCTCCAAATGCCGGATGGCCTCGCGCGCCTTCGCGATAACCGCCAAATCGGAGTTAAAGCCCTGATGCGGCTGAACATACATATTGGCGCTGTGGTCGAGCGCGCGCTGCAAAATCGTCTTAGAGGCCGCGCAGTCGGCTGTGGTGCAAGTGCTTTCCTTCATGACGCTTTTGGAGAATTCCTCTTCATCGGTGAAAACATCCAGCCCCAGCCCGCCGATAATGCCCCGGTCGTAGAGTCTGAGCAGGCCCGATTCGGGGGCTATTTCGCCGCGGGTGACATTGATAAAGCACAGGCCCGGCTTAGCTTTGGCAAGCACCTCCTCCGAAAAGTAATTGACATTATAAAAGGGACTGCTTGGAATACGCGTCAGATTCATCGCGTTAATGATGATGTCGCTGTTGGCGATCGCCTTTTCCTTGCTGACAAAGCGTACTTGATGGCAATATTGCTCCGCCAAGATATTCTGCCGGATATCGACGGCCTGTGCGTAAAGGCCGTTTGCCGCAACCAGATCATAGATGCGCTTGCCGATATTGCCCACGCCAAAAACAGTGGCCACCCGCTGCGGAGAAATCTCCATAAAAGAGTCTACCTTATTGCGCTCGAAGCTTTTGGTGCTGGCCATATATTCGTTGAGCAGCCCAAGCGTTGCATACATGAATTTTATGGCCGTTTGGGCCACCGCGCCCACACAGTAGCTGCGCAGCGACGCAATATTTGCCCGGCTTGCCAGCGTTTCGTAATGGTCGTAGCCCGCGCTGCGGGTGATGATGCTTTTTTTAACACCGTCTAAATAGTCCCTCGGCAGCACCGAATGGGTCTTGGTACTGATGATATTCGGCAAAGCCACATCGGGATTCTTCTCCAGAAAATCCTGCACGGTGTCGGGCGTTATCAGATATTTCAGGTCCTTGGGCAGGCTGCCGTTTTGCTGAGAAAGGACGGTTTCCTCCTCAAGATGCGCCGCCTCTGCGCCCAGCGCCTCAAAATGGATGACATCATAGATCATGGTATAGTCCTCCTTATTGAATCGGGTACTTTGCCGGAATCGGGACAGCGGTTAATTCTTGACGGTCTGCGACGGTTTGACCGGCTGCTTTGCAAAGGGCCACCACCATTTAAAGGCATACGCGATAACAGACATCACCACCACGATGGCAAAGGTTATCCAAGTCACAATATGGGGGCCTGTCGCGGCCATAGAGGTCATGACAAGCGGCGGTATCACCTGCAGGCCGACAATAATCGGACGGTTAAACAGGTCCGCAATGCCCGAATCTTCAATGCCGCGCGACTTTAAGTCGGGGTCCACGACACGCTGGAGCATAACGCCGGTGGCCGCAACGCCGGTGGCGTGTCCCCAAACCATCATATTGCGTTCAAACCAGTCCTTCGGTGAAGAATATTTGCCGACCATAAGAAACCACACCCAGTTGATCACAAAGCCGGCCGTGCAAACAACCAGCAGCGGGACGGCATATTTCACAACAACGCTCAGCTTGAGCGAGCCGATGCCCGAAATCATCAGAAAGTCTGTGGAGGTACCGCTGATGCGGCTGACACTGCCGCGGTCAACATATTTGTGCGCGCCGGTTTTATTGAAGATGTAGTTGACAATAAATCCGAATAGCAGCGCGGTGCAAAAAGCAGGAATTTCAACGCCGATGACAGGCTGCAGGAGCTTGCTCAGATAATAACCCGCCAAAGAGGGCAGTAAAACGACCGCGAGGTGAAAGGCCATCGGGTCCATGCAAATGCTTGAGATGGTCGCTTTGGTGCTGATGGGCTGGTTCTCAGGCTGAATCAGGCCGGTGCGCATCGAATCGGGTAAATTCTTCGGGGAGGTGACATAGCTGGTGTAGCCCTTCCGGGTGCCCCAGTTAATGATTACGATGCCCAGAATAATGCCGCCGACAATACCCACTGTCGCGGTGGTGTAGCCCAGCGCCGAAGCCTCCTCCCAGCCCAGGCCGGTGTAGGTCTGACCAACGGCGGCGGCGGTGCCGTGTCCGCCGTAAAAGCCGGTCGCCATCATCAGGCCAAAGCCCGGATGCAGATCGTACCCGATGTTGTTGAGCACATAGACGGTCAAAAACATACCGACGGCGTACTGCAGCACGGCAATGCCGGTGATGTTAAAAAACATGCCGCCGAGGGCGGGGCCGGAAAGCGCGTCCTTGCTCGGCTTATCGCCAACAGGCATCGCCGCGAAAATCAAAACGATCAGTACGCTGGCGTAAGTACCAAGGCTCGAAGAAAAGGGCAGATAGCCAAGGCCGTTCGGGCCAAAAGCCAGTGCTAAAAACCCGCCAATCAGGGCCGGCGGAATCAAAAGCTTTTGAAAAATTTTCACCTTTGCTCTCAAGAGCTGTCCGATAAGCAACAGGCCGCTCATCATTCCGACATCAATCAATACCGTCCACAATGTCATGGAAATTCCTCCTCGTTTAAGTCGTGTGAAAAACATCAGTATCGATAAAATCCGGATTTTAAAACTTGGAAACCTGCGCCGCAGCTTATCTGGCGGATAAGACCGTCGCATAGTTTTCTTTCGTCTGCCCTCATCATAGCATCGTCTCTCTGTAAATTCCTGCACTTAATGCTACAAAATCTTGCATATCTTGTACACCTTGCCGCCCGCTATTGAAAACCGGCATGGGCCACAGTACACTAGGGCTGTACTGTATGATAGGCTTCTTGTGTCATGATAATCTACAAAAAGTTGCCCGGTTTCGTCTTGAAATTATCGTATCGCATAAAATGACAAGCTTTTTAAAGCGATTTGATATAAATTTATAAAAAGAGCCCGGCAGAATATCAAAAAAGCACCGGGAATAAAATGCTGACCTGTTTTTAAAATGCTGCAAAATTTTGATTTATTATGCAAACAATCAGGCAGTTTTGGTCCGTGAGAAGGTAGCGTTGCCCGCACGGGTATTCGCGTAAGAAAGGGGCTGTACATATGATTCGGTGTAAGTATGAAATCCACGCCAGCCGCAACGATACTTATTCGATGGAGCGCCCGCATTTCCACGAGGATGTTGAAATTACGCTCTGCACCTCGGGGGAGGGCATCTTTTTTCTGGAGCCCGAAATCTATCCGATGCATCGCGGCCAGCTTTTTTTGATTACGCCCGCGACCCTGCACCGCAGTGTCGCCGATGATTCTTACCGCAGCCGGGTTCTGCGCGTCACGACAAGCCTGCTTGAAGAAATTTCTACGCCGCAAAGCGATTTTGTCGGCTGTACCCGGCAGAGCGGCAGGGTGCAGATCACGCTGGACGAAGTGCAGACCCGGGAGCTCGAGGCGCTGTACAACCGGTTGGAAACACCCGCCGGTAAGCAATTTGGCAACGACATGCAGCGCTTTATTCTGCTGATGGATTTTTTGGTCAAGAGCTTCTCTTACTTTGCAACCGGCGAGGCGGTGCCTACACAGATCCACGCTGAGCTGGCCAATATGAAACCGATCATCAAATATATCCATGCTCATTTGTCCGAATCGCTCTCCTTGGATACCATTGCGGCGCAATTTTTTATCAGCAAATTTTATCTTTGCCGTAATTTTAAGCTGGCAACGGGCTTTAGCGTCCGGGATTACATCATCCATTGCCGCATTCTCAGGGCCAGAGAATTGCTGCGCGGCGGCTGCCGCGTTCAGGAAACCGGCGAGCAGGTCGGTTTTCATAACAACGAGCATTTTATACGCACCTTTAAAAAGCTTACCGGCATTTCGCCAAAGCGTTATGCCAAGGAGTATCTTTTCAGCGATAAGGACGAAGAATCGCTTGATTCTACCGCCTGAACACAAGACGCATAGGCAAAAAAAGGCTCGCAGCTATTCGCGGGCCTTTTTTGTTGGCCTGTATCCCGTTTTTTTAAAGGCTAAAAGCATTTTGTGCGTATTTTGTAAATCAAAAAGGCAATATCAATTTCCAAAACATATTGTGTCGATTCGTTCTCTGGGGTAAAATACAGATATAGCGACACCGCACAATCCGGCCTTTGATTAAAGGCGGACAGGCCTTGGCATTGCGGTGTGGTTGTAAGTTGTATAAGGCATAAACAAGGCGGCGTCTAAACCGCCTTGTCCAGTACGCGGTATCGATTAAAGGCTCGGTGAAAACAGGCCGTCGGGTCAGCCGTTCTTTAATTGATATTCAGTATGAAATATGCAGAGTAGAAACAGCGCGTCAAGTGTCGGTGGATGGGAAGTTGCCGCCGAACGAAGGGCCAAAAGGTCCGCGGTGCTGTTTTGCGTCCGCTGCCATTTGAAGAAGCTCTCTTCATGTGGCCCCACATGCGCCTGTTTGAAAGCGCTTTTCAGACGGGCTGTTACGAGGAGGCAAACATCTATGAGATCGAAATCCGCTTTAAAAATCGCAAATATCGCATTGCTGATCGCACTGGAAATCGTACTTTCCCGGTTTCTGTCCATCAGCACACCCATCGTGAAGATCGGTTTTTCGTTTATTCCGCTTTCAATGCTGGCTATGCTTTACGGGCCGTTTTACGCGGCTTCGGGCGCGGCCATTGCCGACATCATCGGCGCCGTGCTGTTCCCGCTTGGGGCTTATTTCCCGGGCTACACGCTGACGGCGGCGCTAACCGGGCTGACCTACGCGCTGCTGCTCTACCAGCGTCCAAAGTCGTGGTGGCGCATTCTGGCGGCGGTGCTCATCGTGGCGCTGGTGCTGAATCTGGGACTCAACACGGTTTGGATTCACATGACCACCGGCAAGGCCTATATAGCGCTGTTAATGCCGCGTATCGTCAAGTCGTTTGCGATGGTGCCGATCATGACGCTGCTGATCCGCTTCGCGTGGGAAAAGCTTTGCCCGATGGCAACAAAGTTTGCAAAATAATAAAACAGGGGGCTGTTGCCAAGCGCATGCAGATGCGTTTGCAACAGCCCTCAGTTTATGTTCGGCCGGTTGTGTTAAGAAGGGCCGCGCGGACAAAAGACTGATAAAACCGCATACAATGGGGCCTTTTGTGCACTTTGCGACGCGATAGGCAACAGTCTGTTTTGCGGTATGGCGGTCAAATATTGTCGGACACGAATAATTTACGTCTTAAATCTTTACACCGCATGCGGTTTAAGGTAAAATAGATGAGAAATATTTCTCCTGCCGGTATGATATTCAGCCGGTTTGTCGAAAATGAAGATCAACTGTTTTTAAAGCATCACAATGCCGCCGCAGAAGTTCTGCCGGCGGTGGAATAGAATAAAAATGATTGGAATGATTTGATGGGTCTAAAATACAAAAGAGTACTGCTCAAGCTAAGCGGAGAAGCGTTGGCGGGCGGCGCGCATTTTGGTCTCGACTATAAAACCGTGCTCTCGATTTCAAAGAGCATCAAGGAATGCGTCGATATCGGCGCGCAGGTTGCGATTGTTGTCGGCGGCGGCAATTTCTGGCGCGGACGCGACAGTGGCGGGATGGAGCGCACCCGCGCCGACCATATCGGCATGCTGGCCACCGTCATGAACTCGCTCTCGCTGGCTGATGCGCTGGAGTCGCTCGGGGTCGAGACCCGCGTGCAGACCGCCATCGCCATGCAGTCAATCGCTGAGCCGTATATCCGCAACAAGGCGGTGCGCCATATGGAAAAGGGGCGGGTCGTCATCTTCGGCTGCGGTACCGGCAACCCCTTCTTTTCGACCGATACGGCCGCCGCGTTGCGCTCGGCCGAAATTGACGCCGACGTCATTCTGATGGCCAAGATGGTCGATGGCGTTTACAGTGATGACCCCAAGAAAAACCCCGACGCCAAGCGGTACGATCAGATCTCTTTTTCTGAGATTCTCAACAAGGAGCTGGCGGTTATTGATTCCACCGCCGCGTCGCTTTGCCGCGACAACCATATGCCTGTTCTGATTTTTTCCCTAGAGGATCCGCACAATATTGTCAGAGCGATTCAGGGAGATGAAATAGGGACTATTTTGAGGGAGGAAGCTTAGATGAACGACTTTGTAAAAGGCTTTGAAACTAAAATGACCAAAACCATTTCGGTGCTTCGCCAGGACTATGCCGCGATTCGTGCCGGACGCGCCAACCCCGCCTTGCTGGACAAGGTGACGGTGATGTATTACGACGTGCCCACTCCGATCAATCAGGTCGGCTCGGT
>JAEWBS010000025.1 GCA_023391005.1 Bacillota bacterium
CCGGTTCCTAGCCAGCACATCTTCTATAAGGCGTAAAAAAACCTGTGTTTTGCCGCTGCCGGTTACGCCATGCAGCAGCGAGGTGGTGAATTCGTTTTTAGCGCCGAGCGCGCGCAGCGTATCAAATGCCTGCTGCTGCCTCTCGGACAGGATAATCGGCGCCGTCTCAAGCGGCGTTTGTGCTTTATCGGCTGTTTTGCGCGGGGTAATCTCCTCAAACAGCTCAAGCAGCCCCTGCTTTTGCATGCGGCTGATCACCGCGCGGGTAGCGCCCGCAAAATAGCCCAGCTCGCGCACCGAGGCGCAGCCGACCTGCTCGAGCAGGTTCATAACGGCCTGTTGTTTAGCAGTATATTTTTTTGAATTCGTCTCAATCGCATCAGCCTCCACGAGTCGCGCCATAACGGCGCGCTCGTCGGCGATGCGTTTTTTAATAAGCCGTCCGCGCGTCGCAAGACCCGCGGACACCAGCTCATCAACGCAAGGCGCCCCGTTTGAGAGCCCCAGCGCCGTGAGCGCTTTATCTTCGGAGACCATTTTGCCACGGGCGGCAATCAGCGCATAAAGCTGCTGCGCCTCGGGCGAGAGGGCCTTGGCCGCCTCCTGTTGATCGCGCACCGCCGTAAGGCCCATATTGACCTTTAGCCCTAAACCGGGCGGAATTAAGACGCGCAGCGCCTCAAACCAGGTGCAGAAGGTCGCGGCGCGTACCGCCGCGAGCAACGACAACCCTTCACCGTCGAGCAAGGGTGCTGCGTCTAAAAGCGAATGAACCGCCTTGAGCCGCGCGGGGGCTTCTCCCTCATGGGTATAGACCGACAGCACCAGCCCGACACGGGCGCGGTCGCCCGCCCCAAACGGCACCAGTACACGGCAACCCGCCTTGGCGCAAACGGTCTCGGGCAGAAGGTAGTCATAGTCCTTGTCATAGGCGTAGGTCGCTTTTTCAACGACAACGCGCGCGATATTCATCGATTAGAGCTGCGCTTCGCCGCGAGCCGCAAATTTGCTTTTGCCCGAGGCAAATTCATCCACCGCAAGCTTGACGGGCTTGCCCTCTAAAATATCGTGCTGCTCTTCGGCGTTATCCGCAAGGTCACGGGCGCGCTTGGCAACGGCCACCACAAAGGCATAGCAGTCCTGATTTCGATCAAGAATTTCACTCATAGCCGGTCTTAACATGTTTCTAGCACCTCTTCAATTCTTTTTCGGTTGAGCCGGGTGATCAGTCTGCCCGCGCTGATTGCGCACAGCAACTGTTCTCTAGCCGCTTCTAAGTCATCGTTAAACACGACAAAATCGTAATGATCCGCCAGAGCGATCTCTCCCTCGGCGGCGGCGATTCTGCCCGCGCGTTCAATATCGGTCTCGGTGCCCCGGCGCGTGAGCCGGGCAATCAGCGCTTCGATCGAGGGCGGCATGACAAATATCATCAGCGCGTCGGGACACAAGCGCTGAACCTGAGCGGCGCCCTTGGTTTCAATCTCTAAGATCACATTATGTCCCGCGTCGAGCTGTTGCTCAACAAAACGGAGGGGCGTGCCGTAATAATTACCGTTATACTCGGTGTATTCAAGCATATCGCCGTCCGCCACCATTTTTAAAAATTCTTCCCGGCTGACAAAATAATAATGTACGCCATCCACCTCGCCGGGGCGCGCCTGACGGGATGTCGCCGAAATGGACATTGTCAGCGGCCCGTGGGGCATCAGCAGCGGGGCGAGCAGCGTCCCCTTGCCCACGCCCGAGGGGCCGGAAAAAACAATCAGCTGTCCTCGGTTATGCATCATCCTGTGCGTCATCCTCATCGTCATCGAGGCGGTTTGCCACCGTTTCGGGCTGTACCGCCGACAAAATTACATGGTCCGAGTCGGTTATGATAACCGCGCGGGTACGCCGCCCGTAGGTCGCGTCAATCAGCGAGCCACGGTCGCGGGCATCCTGTATAATTCGCTTGATCGGGGCCGACTCGGGGCTGACAATCGCCACAAGCTTGCGCGCCGAGACCATATTCCCAAAGCCGATATTGATCAGTTTCAAGCTGCACGCCTCCTATTCAACGTTTTGTATCTGCTCGCGTATTTTTTCAAGCTCGCTTTTAAGTGCGATGACTACCGCCGCAATCTCGGCGTCCTGCGCCTTCGAACCGATGGTGTTCGCCTCGCGGTTTAATTCCTGCGTCAGAAAATCGAGCTTGCGTCCGACCGGGTCGGGCTGGGTTAGAATGCTGCGAAACTGCGCGAGATGGCTTTTAAGGCGAACCGTTTCTTCATCCACCGCGACACGGTCGGCAAAAATTGCCGCCTCGGTTAAGACCCGCGCATCATCAATATTGCGGTCGGCCAATAACGTACCCAGCTTTTGATAAAGCCGTGCCCGGTAGGCCTCGACCGTCTGGGGGCTCTGTGCCTGTACCGTTTCGGTCAGCCGCTCAACGGTGTCGAGCCGCTGTAGAATATCCTCCCGCAGGCGGGCGCCCTCGGTCTCACGCATCTGCACAAAGCGGTCCAGCGCCTCGTTCGCCACCTGAGAAACTGCCTGCCACAGCGCGTCTTCATCGAGCTCCACCCGTTCGGGCATCAGTATATCCGGGTAGCGTGACAGCGCCGCCAGATCAAGATCGTTTGGCAGGCCGGTCGCGTCGGAGAGCGCTTGCAGCGCCGCGACATACGATTTTGCCAGCTCAAGATTGACCTTGACCTGCGACTCGCAGCGTGTTCCGGTGTTGGCCAGCTGCAAGTAGAGATCGACCTTGCCGCGCGAGATGCGGCTCTGGGCCAAGCCCTTGAGTTTATCCTCCATATAGCCGCAGCTGCGGGGCGCGCGGCAGGAAAATTCAAAATAGCGGTGATTGACCGATTTGATCTCAACGGTGATATCCCATCCGTCGAGCTGCCGCTGGCTGCGACCGTAGCCGGTCATGCTTCTGGTCATGTATGACTCCCCTTTATTACGCGGCATTCCAGCCCTCGTGCGATAGGTGGGCCGATATTTCAAAACCGGCCGACGGCTCTAAGCCGAAGCAATGCGCGTGAAAATTATTGTGGGTCTTGCTTAAAACGTTAAAAACGATGGGAAATACGCTAAAAGAGTATAGGTACAGCGCGAAAAGCCGGATGTATTCCGGGCATTTCAACGCCGCAACTACTTTAGTAATAAAATCGGTCAAGGCCCAACGTTTTTGGGAACTCTCTCGGCTAAAAGCTCGATTAAGCTTTTGTTTTCTCGTGTTTGCTGCTGTTATCATACCCCTGCGCACAGGGTTTTGTCAACCGCGCCGGGGTGTCTTGGGTCCGTCTTTGCGGATTGCAGGACGGAGACGGGGTTTAGCCCCCGCGCTGCCTCGGGGCCTGTCCTTGGGCTCCTCGGCGGAGCGGGGGTTTAGAATCGTCACCGCGCCGCGCAGCGCCCCCACCTCGGCCGGGGTCAGCTCGCGCCATTTGCCCGGTTGCAGCATGCCCAGCTTGACCGGCCCGACCGAAATGCGGCGCAGGCGGGCCACTTCTAGCCCCAGCGCCTCGCACATACGGCGTATTTGGCGGTTTTTGCCCTCATAGATCGTCAGGCGCAGCACGACGCGGCCCGGCTCCTTGACCTCGACCTGCACCTGTGCGGGCAGCGTAGTCACGCCGTCGTCGAGCGTCACGCCGGTCGAAAGTGCCACAAGCTGCTCCTCGGTGATGTCCGGGCGCACCGTGACGCGGTAGGTTTTTGAAATGTGATGGCTCGGGTGCATGATTAAATTGGCAAAATCGCCGTCATTGGTCAAAAGCAGCAAGCCCTCGCTATCCTTATCAAGCCGGCCGATGGGATAGACTCGTGCGGGAACATCCGCAACCAGCTGTGCGACGCAGTGTCGGCCCAGCTCGTCGGCCAGTGTCGTAACATAGCCGCGCGGCTTATTAAGCATGATATAAAGCTTTTTAGCCTTCTTCTCAAACATGACCCGCTCGCCGTCGATGTGGATAATATCCCGCGCGGGGTCAATGCTCTGGCCCAGACCGGCTTTATGACCGTTGACGGTGATTCTGCCCTCTTCAATCAGCTGCTCGGCCTTGCGGCGGGATACAATGCCGTTATCCGACAGCGCCTTGTGTATTCTCATATTTTATGACCATCCTTTTCTGCACTCGGTTAATTCGCTTAAAAATGGAGCTGTCCCTTGACTTTTGTGTGTTGCCGCGTTGTCTCGCTTATTAGGTATCAGCCTGATTCAGATTGTCAAAAAAGCTATACCTTTCCCGCACAGCGGCGCGATGGGAGCGCCGCTGTGCCCCAAGAGGCCGCACAACCTCATTGGCGCGCATAATCTAGTAGCAAGTCTGAATGCGCGCCCATTGACGTTAGGTGGATCGGTAACGCCCTCACATGGGGCATATAATGACCAACAACCGTATTCTTTAAGCCCCCTCAGGGGGTGGGGGTTGTGACCACTCGCATATATGCGCGCTCGCGGTCGAACGGCTGCGCCGGTCGCAGCGGGCGGCATGTATGCTCGCTACGGCTCCGTCGTTCCCCCTCGGTCCCCTGCTGAGGCCAGAGGGTTGGGGGTGGGGGCCGCTCCTGCGCGGCAGGGCTAAACAACTTCCGCCGTTTTAGCACGGTCGCCAAAACGTATGGCTTTTTTGACAGTCTGTAGACAACACGGGCGGCACGCACAACCACATGTATAAAGCTTGTTTAAGACGCCTCTGAGGCCGCCTGTTTCTGTCTTTTTTGTTCTAAATTCGGATCCCAGCGCTCGTTGAGTGGGAATCGGTAGTTCTGCGGAAACGCAAAAAAATCTTTAACGCGCTGGATGATGCTGCGCGTTTCGGGAAAACGGGCCGGACGTTCCTGCGCCGTGACCAGCGGCGTGACCGAGAGCGGCACATCGCCAAGCAGCACCGTCGCCTTTCCGACAACCTGCCCCTCAGGGGCGGGCGCATAGATAAACTTTTCAAGCGCAATACTCAGACGCACGTGGGTGCGCTCCTGCGCGGTGAGATAAGCGCCGGGCGTCCAGAGCGGTTTTACCCCGACCCTTGCCTCGGTCGAGCCGGTCACCGGCACCGAGAGCTGGCCGAGCATCCCTTCAAAGTCGACAAAATCCAACTCTGAGAAGCTCTGGTCGTACGCGGTCTTATGGATGCCAAAATCATTGGGGCAGTTGAGCGTAACGGCAATCAGCGTCAGCCCGTTGCGCTCCGCCGCTGAAACAAGACAGCGCCCCGCGGCCTTGGTAAAGCCGGTCTTGATACCGATGCAGTCCTCGCTCTGCCACAGCAGGCGGTTATGGTTGGTCAACCAGCGGTGATACGGCGGGTTGCCGTAATAGAGCTTTGCTGATTTAGAGCGTACCATCTCGCCAAAATCGTCGTTTTGCAGCGCGTAGCGCGACAGCAGCGCGAGGTCATAGGCGGTCGTGTAATGCTCGCCGGCTTCAAGCCCTGATGGGCTTGAAAAGTGGGTGTCGTTCATACCGATCTCTTTGGCCTTGTCGTTCATACGCGTGACAAAGGCGTCGATGCTTCCATCGATGCGAACCGCCGCCGCATTGGCGGCGTCGTTGCCTGAGGCCAGTAGCATGCCCCAAGCCAATGTGCGCAGCGTGACCTGGTCGCCCACCTGCAGCCCCATTGAGCTGCCCTCGACCAGAATCGCGTTGGGATCAACGACAAACATATCGTCGAGACCGTCCTGCTCCAGCGTTAGAATCGCCGTCATGATCTTGGTGGTGCTGGCGTTTAGCAGCCTTTCGTGGCTGTCTTTCTCAAAGAGCACCCGCCCGCTCGACGCCTCGATGAGCACGGCGCCCTTCGCGGCGGCAAAGCCGTCGGTCGCCGCCAGCGACCGGTGGATGCCGGACATCAGCACCAACGCCAGCAGAATAGAAATAATCCGTTTTTTCATCAATTTCACCCGCCTCATTAAAAAAACATATTCCGGGCGGGTGTAAAAAATGATTCGCTTTTAACGGTGTGCGACGGTTAAGCGTCCTGCTCCTGCGCTTTCTTTTTGCCAAACTGGTCTTGTATAATGCCCGAAACCTTATCGATAACGCCGGGCATCATGTTAACGACGCGGTCGGCGGTGTTATCGGCCGTCTGCATCTGCAAAAGCTTGACGTCGCCTTTTGAAACGACCAGAAAGGCCAGCGGCTGAATCGTCACCCCGCCGCCCGAGCCGCCACCGAAGGGGCTTATGGGCTTAGAGGTCGGCAGCTCCGACCCGCCGGTCGCAAAGCCGAAGCTCACCTTCGAAATCGGAATGATGGTGGTGCCGTCGGACATGTTCAGCGGTTCCCCGATGATGGTGTTGACATCCACAAGCTTTTTCAGGTTTTCAAGAGAGGCTTCAAGCACCTCGCTCAAGGGGTGTTTCTTGTCCATTCTGATCTTCCTTTCGCGCGTCGGCCGTCTCGCCGCCGCTTTTCTTCGACGTCTTGTTGTTGCGTGATTTTAAAAATAAAGGCAGGGCGGAGACCAGCCCCCAGAAAGCGATCTGAACCCCCGCAACCAGCAGCGCAAAGGGGCTAAGCCGCATCTCGCCCGAATAGCTTGTCTCGCTTTTGGCGACACCAAAGCCGGGCAGAATCTCGATTTGGTCGGCCTTGAGCCGGATAAGGCCTTCCACCAGCGCTATGGCGGTGAACACCTGCGCGTTGACCTTACCGAATTTAATCGCCGTCTCGGCGGCGTCGGCCCCCGCGACAATCATGCGCATGCGGAACTTTGCCAGCGAGGTCCGGCGCAACAGGCGACGCACAGCCGGGCTGGTGCGGCGCAGCAGAATGCGCACCAGCTCGAGTATCTCTTGCAGCGTGTAGGATAACGCACGCTTCTCGCGGGCTTTCTTGGTCTTGGGCTTTTTTTCTGCGGGCGCTTTTTTCTCGCCGCTTTTCTCACCCTTGGGAAGAATGCCCTTTTTAAACCAAAAATATTTAACGATGACCGTTAATTCCGGCTCAGAATTTACATATAGTCGCACGGGCACCAGCAAAAGCAGAAAAATCAGCAGTAAAATGCATCCGAATATCTTCATGCCGCACCCATCCTATTCTCCGACGGTCACAAGCTGCTCATCAAACCCGATCTGCCCTTCTATTAAATCGTCGGGCAGCGCCTCTTCGAGCAGGTCGGCCACCGCCGTCATCGGCAGCTCTTCGAGCGATGAAAGGCCGAAGGTACGCAAAAAATGTGCCGTCGTGCGGTAGGCCAGCGGCCTGCCGGGCAGCTCAAGTCGTCCCTCCTCTTCCAGAAGCCCCTTGTCGATCAGACTCGTAATGATGCCGCTTGAGTCGACACCGCGCACCTGTTCAACATAGGCGCGGGTCACCGGCTGGTTGTAGGCCACCGCCGCCAGCACCTCCAGCGCCGCAGGCGAGAGCGCGACATTGCGCCGCTCCTGCATCACCTTGCGGATATCCTCGGTATATTCCCGGCGGGTGGCCAGCTGGTACTGCCCGCCCAAATTCAGAATCTGCAAAGCGCCATCCTGCATGTCCAGCGTGTCGCGCAGGTGCTCAAGCAGCCCGCGCACTCCGTCGGCGCTCATGTCCAGCGCCTCGGCAATGCGCTCGGGCGCAATTGGCTCGCCCACGGCGAACAGCACCGCAAGCAGCGTTTGTTCCTTCTTGCTCATACCGGCTCCTCTTGTTGTAGTGTTTTTGCCGAGCGGTTGAAACGCACCGTCTCACCGTCGTTTGACAGGGTGATACGCCCGCCCTTGATAAGCTCAAGCACCGCTAAAAAGGTTGCCACCAGCTCGCTGCGATCGCGCTGGTCTTCAAACAGCGCGTCAAAACGGCTTTCGGGGTTGCGGTAGAGCTTGCGCATTAGGTGAATGATTCGCGAAGAAACCGACACCACCCGGCGCTTAACAATGCCCGAAAAAGCCGCAGGGCGCAGCGCCTGACGGCGAACCGCCCTGCCGGTAGTAACCGATAAGGCGTCGAGCAGCACCGACGCCGGATGGGTCAGCCGATAGGTTGCATCGGTTTCAAGCGGCATGGGGGCGCGCACATAGAGACGGTGCTCCTGCGCACGGATCCCAAGCTGTTGCGCCGCCAGCTTGCAGAGCTGATATTCCATCAGCTCGCCGGTCAGGCGGCTTTTGAGATCATCGGCCTCCTCCTCATGGCGCGGCAGCAGCATGACGGTTTTAATGTGCACGAGGCGCGCGGCCATTTCAAGAAATTCGCTGGCGACCTCCAGATCGCGATCCGCGCGGTTCTCTATAAAATCAAGGTACTGCCGCAGCAGCTCCGAGATTTCAATATCCAGAATATCGAGCTTGTGCTTGGCAATCAGATGCAGCAGCAGATCAAGCGGGCCTTCAAAATCCGACAGGCGAAAGGAGAGCTGTGTCATTGGTTAAACGTTCCTTTCCACGCCTTATAAAAAGAAGGTCAGGGCGTTGAGCAGCTGGTACAGCAGACCGACAAACGTGCCAATAATGCCGTTGAGAGCACCCGACCAGACAAGCAGCAGCACCAGCCAGACGAGCTGATGCTCGTAGGGCGCAATCTTCCAGTAAATCTCGCGCGGCAACAGCGGGCAAACGGCGTGCCAACCGTCAAGCGGCGGAATCGGCAGCAGGTTAAACACAGCCAGACTCAGGTTGACGCTGACCATAAAGGTGACGACTTGAAAAATACCCACTAGAAAGCCCAATTGCGTCGCCATAAAGGCTAACCGCAACAGCTTTGCGATAATCAGACAGACCATCGCCATCAAAATATTAGAAACGGGACCCGCCAAACTGGTCACGATGGTGCCCATCTTATTGTCGCGGAAATTTCGGGAATCGATCGGCACAGGCCGGGCAAAGCCGAAGCCTAGCAGCAAAATCATCAGCGCCCCGATCGGGTCGATGTGATCAAACGGATTTAATGAAAGTCGGCGAGAGTAGCGCGCGGTGGAGTCGCCCATCTTTTCAGCCGCCCAGGCATGCGCAAATTCATGCACTGGAATAGCAGTCATCAAAACAAGCAGCCGCGCTAAAATAACCTGAAAGCTCAGTCCGCCAATGAGTCTATAAAGCATCTTTTCTCTCCTCCTGTATCAGATTATTATACCGAAAGCCACCTTAAAAAGCAAGAAAACCCAGCAACAACAAAGAGCCGCCGCAGAAAGTTTGCTGCCAGATCACAATTATGCAACAAACTTTAAACCGCTACGGCTCTTTTATACGGTCGTCAGAAGCTTTCGTTCTTAAGCTGCGTCATTCTTTCACGATATTCCGCCTGATCGATAATACCCGCTCTGAGCAAATCATCCAGCTCCTCCATACGGCGGCGGTTATCCTCCCGCAGGTTTCCGATGGCGGGCCGGCCCTTTAGGGAATAGCGCGGATCGTCCGGCCACCGTTCAGAGCGTTGCATGGGGTCGCCGGCATCAAGGCCCTGCCGGCTCGCCTTTACAATCGTCCAGACCACTATACCGGCCATAGCGATGACCGCTACGATGAGCAGGCCTGCGAACCCAAAAATATTGGCGGCGGTAACCACCGAAATCGCAATCAGGCCGAGAATGGGACTGCTCTTCTTTTTTTCATTCCGATTCATCAATATCCCCTCCAGTCATCGTCTACAAATAAAGCCGGAAATTTTTTCAACAACAGCTTGGATGGCGCATGCTGTGCCAAACCCGCCGTAACAGCTTTATACCGGTTGGTTCAAGGCTATTTTATCCAGATTTTGTTTGTGGCATTCCTTTTTAGGTCGGCCCAGCCTTTATAATTACAGTATAACAAACCTACCACCCCGCATGCAAGCGACCAAAGCCGCCTCAATAGGCGGCGCTTATCCGATTATCGGCCGCTTTCAACAGCCCGCCACATGCCACATAAGGTGCGGCAACCAACCGCACATCAGACACTGTTTTTGGGTCTTAGGTTCGCCACAAGGTCATGGTATTCCGCCCGGTCAATGACCCCCGCATTCAGCAGGCCCTTAAAATATTGCGTCCGTCTGCGGCATTCTTCCTCACTCTCGGCATCGCCTAAAATACTGCCCGTCTGTTCCGGCGTATGGTTGCGGCAACGCTGAGTGTGCCGCCGCATGACGCCCTTGAGCCTTTTGTTGCGACGCCAGCGCCACGATGCTTCCCACACCAGCGCGGCGGCAATAAAAATAGCAGCAAACACAAATACCCGCTTATCGTCAAAAATTTGCAGTATCACCGTTTCAATGGCGACTACAATCGTCCAAAAAGTATTCGTCTTATTCCTGTCGTTTCTTCCTGCCGGCATTGACGTTCCCTCCGGTTAATCAGCCATGATAATTTAAGTATAGCAAACCCTCGACCGTCACACAAGCGAGGAACCGCATTCTCTATGCGAAAACCAGAAATAAAAAATGCCAATGGCCAGTGCGTCGGTCCATTTGGCCTAAAAATATCCAAAATATGTAACACTCGCTCCCTATGTCCCCTGAAAAGCGACTCAATTGCCCAGCCAATATCAACAGGGTCGGCCCCGGAATAAACCGAAGCCGACCCTTTATCAGCCAACTAATATCAACCGGCGCTGCGCGGCCGACCACGGGCTTTGATGTCCTGTGTTAAAATTTTAAAGAAAGCAGGCATAAAATGCGGCATGCCCCAATATTGCTTTTTATGAAAGATGGCGCACCACCGCCACCACCCGGCCCAAAACACGGCAGTTCTTAACAATGATAGGTTCCATGCCGCTGTTCTCAGGCTGAAGGCGATAATGCCCATTCTCTTTGTAAAAGCGCTTGACCGTTGCTTCATCCTCAACCATCGCCACGGCAATCGCACCATTTTCAACCGAGGGGGTCTGCCGCACAACAACAACGTCGCCGTCAAGAATCGCGGCCTCGATCATACTGTCGCCGCGCACCTTCAGCGCAAAAAGCTTGGCCGGATCCTCGCCCGCGGCGCAAAACGGAATGTAATCGGTCACCTCTTCAAAGGCCAGAATCGGCTGCCCCGCCGTCACGGTGCCCAGCAGCGGAACCTGTGCGGTACGGCTTACCCCCGTGCCGACAAGGCGAATGACGCGGTTCTCATTGTCGCCCATGCTGATATAACCCTTGGCCTCAAGGCTTTTGAGATAGCGATGTGCGGAGGAGGTCGATTTGATGTTCAGATCTCGGCAGATCTCACGCACGGTGGGCGGCACCTGATCAATCAGCCGCGCCTTAATATAAGCCAGCAGGCTGCGCTCTTTATCGCTTAAGCTTTCCATTCGCTTCCCTCCGCAATCCAAACTTTACTGCTTCAGATTATAGCACACAGCCTTAAAAAATGCAAACATATGTTTTTTAAAGGCATCGTTTAGTATCTTTACGCCATTGGTTGGATATGGCGCGGCGGGCCGCCAAAAAATTTTTTTGTAAAATTTCATTTTTCCACTTGTCAAGCCCATAGAAAACCGCTATTATGTTCACGTACAAAGCAAAGGACGCCTAAACACACCTGATAAGCGTCTATCATCCTAAGGAGGAACCAAAATGATTTTTGATAAGGTAAGGGATATCCTTGCGGAGCAGTTGGATATCGATGAGGATCTTATCACCCCGGACGCCTCAATCGTTGACGACCTCGGCGCGGATTCGCTGGATATCGTCGATCTCGTTATGAGTCTTGAAGACGAGTTCGATACCGAAATTCCTGACGAAGCCATCGAGAACATCAAAACGGTTGGCGACATCGTGCATTTTATCGAAGAGACCCTGGCGTAATTAACCGCGGTGCCCTTTTAAAACCCGTCTTTCACCGAAAGACGGGTTTTCTGCAATGGGCGACTTGCTTTTTGCGGTGTCAAAACGTATAATATTTGGGATATGGCGCTTTAAGGAGGAAATCTAAAGTGGCGGATAATAAAAAGAAGCTGGTGGAGGACATCACCCCAATGGATGTCGACTTTGCCAAATGGTATACCGACATTGTCAGAAAGGCTGATCTTGCCGACTATTCAAGCGTGCGCGGCTGCATGATCGTGCGCCCCTACGGCACGGCCATCTGGGAAAATATTAAGAATTTGCTCGACGGCATGTTCAAAGAGACCGGGCACGAGAACGTCATGATGCCCATGTTCATCCCCGAGAGCCTTTTGCAGAAGGAAAAGGATCATGTCGAGGGCTTCGCGCCCGAGGTGGCGTGGGTCACCCACGGCGGCACAGAGGCGCTCGCCGAGCGCCTGTGCATACGCCCCACCTCTGAGACGCTGTTCTGTGAGCATTTTGCAAAGGTCTGCAACTCCTACCGCGACCTGCCGATGCTCTATAACCAGTGGTGCTCGGTTTGCCGGTGGGAAAAGACCACCCGCCCCTTTTTGCGCACCGCCGAGTTCTGGTGGCAGGAGGGGCATACCATCCACGAAACCGCCGAAGAGGCAATGCAGGAGACCGAGCGGCAACTCGACTGCTACGCGCGGCTGTGTGAGGAGTTCCTCGCCATCCCCGTGCTCAAGGGTAGAAAGACCGACAAAGAAAAATTCGCGGGCGCCGAGCGCACCTATACGATAGAAGCGATGATGCACGACGGCAAGGCGCTGCAGTCGGGCACCTCACATTATTTTGGCGATGGCTTTACCAAGGCGTTTGATATCACGTTTCAGGGCCGCGACAACAAGCTGCAATATCCGCATCAGACCTCGTGGGGCATGTCGACCCGCATTATCGGCGCGATCATCATGACCCACGGCGACGATAACGGCCTTGTGCTGCCGCCCGCTGTCGCGCCGTGGCAGGCTGTGATCGTGCCGGTCGCCCAGCACAAGCCCGGCGTGCTTGAAGCCGCCGAGCAGCTTAAAGCACAGCTGTCCGGTATCTGCCGCGTCAAGCTCGACACCTCGGACAACTCCCCGGGCTGGAAATTCGCCGAGTATGAGATGAAGGGCGTTCCGCTGCGCATTGAGCTCGGCCCTAAGGATATTGAGCAGGGGCAGTGCGTCGTCGTCACCCGCCACAACCGCGAGAAGCATTTTATCCCGCTCGCCGAGCTGAGTGCCCAGATCCCCATGCTGCTACAAAAGGTACGCGACGGCATCTATCAGCTGGCGCTCGAAAACCGCGAGAACCGAACCTTTTCGGCCACGAGCATGGACGAGATCATGGCCTTTGCGGCCGATAAGAGCGGTTTCTTAAAAACCATGTGGTGCGGCAGCCTTGAGTGCGAAATGATTATGAAGGACAAAGCTGGGCTCTCATCCCGTTGCATGCCCTTTGAACAGGAGCATTTGGGGGATGTCTGCCCCATCTGCGGCAAAAAGGCCGACGTCATGGTCACCTGGGGAAAAGCCTATTAAATGAATTTACAGCAGCTGCGTAAGGGGCCGGTCGATGACCGGCCCCTTCTTTTTTATTCGCACATCACCGTTAGGCGGCGCATTTATATTCAGTGATTTGAATAACGTTTTTGTGGTACGGGTAGAATGAAAAGGTATGAGCCTATCGCTACCAATTGCATCTAGGGAGGATATTGAATGCTTCGTGCCATGATTCTCGTTCTCACGCTGCTGCTCGTCACGCTGTCGGCGGCGTATTTAGGGCAGGATGAGCAGCTGACGCAGGTTTTGCGTATGGCGAAAACGCCGGTGACCAGCTTACCCGCCGAGCCGTCTGAGCCCCCTGCCAGTGCCGAGCCGCCGCCCGAATCCAGCTCTCAATCCCAACCGGCCTCTTCTCAAAGCAGCAGCACCTCACCCCGCTTTGTGATGGACGAGCCGTTAACCAACCCCATCCCACCCGCCGAGGCAGGCGACACCGATTCATCCGGCTCCTCGAGCGATTCGTTGCCCGATCCCTCGGCCCACGCGCTGCTCTATTCGGTCGATGACGAAAGCTCTGAGCCCTATGTGCACACCCCCCCAACCGAGGAGGAGAAGCTGGCCGCTGCCGAACCCTACGTCAAGGAGTTGTTCGCGCTTAAGGACCGCAATGTCCGCGCCTTTGGTGAGCTGGCAGACGAAGCCCTTTCAGAATATCTGGGTATTCCCCCCAGCGAGCGCGCAGCCGCTCTGCCGTCGCTGATGGAAAAATATCTGCCGCGCGCGACCGAGCTTGAGAAAGAGAGCGACACCCAATCCGAAGCCATTTTGCTAAGAATGTCGGCAGCGCTGGCCGCCATCGGCGCGGACGACTCGATTGTACAGGACGCGCGCGCAGCGTATGAGCGCTCCAAACGCGAGCAAATGACGCATTACACCGCGCTGTTTTCTTCGCTGCCCGCCACCTAAGGCAAAAACGCACCGGCAAAAACTGCCGGTGCGTTTGTTTTAGCCCACTCTGGGGTGCAGCGTAAAGAGAATGTTGCGATAAAGCTCAAGGTTCTTAGCGTCGTCAACCGGTACATCCACCTTGACGGTCATGGCGTAAAATTTCTCGTTCATCTGATCATTACACATGTAAAAACGCAACGCGTGGTTGCCGCTTTCTTTGTCGACAAACTCAAAATAAAACGCGTTCCAGCCGCCGTCGAAGGCGACGCCCTTTTCATCCACAAGCAGCTCATAGCCGAAGTCCTCGACAATATTTCTTTTAAGTCCCTCGTAGTAAACATCGGTGGTAAAGAAGCTTGCTCTCATCTGGTTGAGTTGCTCGGTGGGATCGGACGTATTGTACTGGGCTGCCAGATCGGCCGGGGCGGTCGTGATGACGACCGAACCATACACCTTGTCGGTTTTGGCTTCGTGCAGGTCAAAGAGCGAATCAAAGCCACTGTCACCCAGCCAGTTGGTGTCGGTTCCGTCCGGGAAATTAAGACCGAAATGCTGCATGGTTACCGAACCGGTACGCGGCTCATAATCCATTGTGAACAGCGGGTCTTCCAGCTGTTTAAAAACAAAACGTCCGTTTTCGACATGGCCGCCGGTTGCGCCCGCCGAACTGCTCTGTGAGGAGGAGGGTGCCGAAGAGCCAGACGATGACGGCGCGGATTGACAGGACGCCAACAAAATCATCGCAAGCAACAGCGCAACGCCTTTTTTAATCATTTATAATCTCTCCGTTTCAAAATCCATTTGCCTTTAGCTTTCCTATTATACGACAGTTTACGCAATTTGAACAGATCAATTGTCGGGTAAGAGATGGATAAAACGTAAAACAATCGTTAAAAAAGCACCGAAAGGTCTTAGCATTTGAACAAATCTTCTTTCGGCTTGCTAAACTTCACACAAAAATGCTGCGCGCCACCGATTTTTATGATTGTACGTCTCCCGAGTAATGATAAACGAAGCGTACCACAGGGCTTGGGCTCTGTGGTACGCTTTATTTTGGTATATTACGAATTTTCTCCGCGCATCGATTCTTTGATACGGTCAAAAAAGCTCTTGCGCTTCTCATAATTGCGGTCCGAGAGCGTGCCCTCAAAATCGCGCAGCGCCTGCTTTTGCTTGTTGTTAAGTGACTTTGGCACCTCCACCGTCACGCGGACAAACTGGTCGCCCTTGCCGCGCCCGTTGATGAACGGCACGCCCCTGCTCTTGAGCCGGAAGACTGTCTGAGGCTGCGTACCCTCGGGCACCGTGTATTTGACCTTGCCCTCGAGCGTCGGGACGGTAATCTCATCCCCGAGCGCCGCCTGCATAAACGTAATCGGAATCTCACACCAGATGTCGTAGCCGTCGCGTTCAAACACGGGATCGGGCCGCACCGAGACGGTGATGTTCGCATCGCCCGCCGGGCCGCCGTTTAGCCCTGAGTCGCCCTGACCGCGCAGTGTAAAGGTCTGGCCATGGTTAATGCCCGCGGGCACCGTGACGGTCAGCTTGCGCTGCTTTCTGACGCGGCCGGACCCTGAGCAGTCGGCGCAGGGTTCCTTAATGACCTTGCCCTTGCCACCGCATTGCGGGCAGGTCTTTTGCACCTGCATAGTGCCCAGCATGGTGCGCTCGGTCGCGCGAATGCTGCCCGTACCGCCGCAGGTGGCGCAAACCTCGGGGCTGGTACCCTTCTTGGCGCCCGATCCCGCGCAGGTCTCGCAGGTTTCGAGGTGAGGTACCGAGATATCCTTGTTACAGCCAAGCGCCGCCTCTTCAAACGACAGCGACAGCGTCAGGCCGATATCCCGCCCACGGATCGGCCCGTTGGGGTTGCGGGTGCGGGTTGATCCGCCAAAGCCGCCAAAAAAGCTGCCAAACAGGTCGCCTAAATCTATGTCCTCAAAGCCGCCGCCAAATCCGCCGGCGCCCGCGCCGTAGCTCGGATCCACCCCCGCGTGACCGAACTGGTCATAACGGGCGCGCTTCTGCGGGTCTGAAAGTACTTCGTAAGCCTCGCCAACCTCTTTGAACGCCGCTTCGGCCTTTTTGTCCCCGGGGTTCACATCGGGGTGGTATTGCTTGGCCAGCTTGCGGTAGGCCTTCTTAATTTCATCATCCGAGGCGCCCTTGGACACGCCCAGCACCTCGTAAAAATCTCTTTTGTCCGCCAAATCGCATCATCTCCCTTCTGATGCGCAAACAGGGGTCAAGGCCCTTGGCGCACTTCGTCGTCAAAGGCCTTTTCCTATATGCGCTTTTTAAGCTTTATTCGGCGTCCTTAAAATCGGCGTCAACAAAGTCTGCGTTCTGGCCGCCGCCCTGCGCGCCACCTGTGGGCTCCTGTGCGGGCTGCTCGGCCTGCGCGGCCTTGTAAATCTTCTCGGACATTTCAGCGAACTTTTTAGAGAGCGACTCGGTGCCGGTCTTGATCAGCTCGTTGTCGGTGCCCTTAAGCGCTTCCTTAAGCGCGGCGAGCTTCTGCTCAATCTCGGCCTTGTCGGCGGGGTCGACCTTATCGCCCAGCTCAGACAGCGCCTGCTCGGTTTGGTAGACGAGCTGGTCGGCGTTGTTGCGGGTGTCGGCCTCCTCGCGGCGGCGCTTATCCTCTTCGGCAAATTGCTCGGCATCCTTGACGGCCTTCTCGATATCGTCCTTCGACATGTTGGTCGACGAAGAAATCGTGATATTCTGCTCCTTGCCGGTACCCTTATCCTTCGCCGAGACGTGCACAATGCCGTTGGCGTCGATGTCGAAGGTCACCTCAATCTGCGGCATGCCGCGGCGGGCGGGCAGAATGCCGTCGAGCTTAAAGAGGCCCAGCGTCTTGTTGCCCGCGGCCATCTCGCGCTCGCCCTGCAGCACATGCACCTCAACCGAGGTCTGGTTGTCAGCGGCGGTCGAGAAGACCTGACTCTTCTTGGTCGGGATGGTCGTGTTGCGGTCGATGATCTTGGTGAACACGCCGCCCATTGTCTCGATGCCCAGCGACAGCGGGGTTACGTCGAGCAGCAGCAGGCCCTTGACGTCGCCGCCGAGCACACCGCCCTGAATGGCCGCGCCCACCGCGACACATTCGTCGGGGTTGATGCCCTTAAACGGTTCCTTGCCGATGAAGCTCTTAACCGCGTCGAGCACGGCGGGAATTCTCGAAGAACCGCCGACCATGAGTACCTTGTCAATCTGCGAGGTCGAAAGCCCCGAGTCGGAGAGCGCCTGCTTAACCGGGCCCATGGTGGCCGCGACAAGATCGGCGGTCAACTCGTTAAACTTCGCGCGGGTAATCGACATATCCAAATGCTTCGGGCCGGTGGCGTCGGCGGTGATGAACGGCAGATTGACCTGCGCGGTCGTCACGCCCGAAAGCTCGATCTTCGCCTTCTCGGCCGCTTCCTTGAGGCGCTGCATCGCCATTTTGTCCTGCGTCAGGTCGATACCGCTCTCGTTCTTGAAGGTGTCGGCCATATATTTGATGACGCGGTCGTCGAAATCGTCGCCGCCCAGACGGTTGTTGCCGGCGGTTGCTAAAACCTCCTGCACGCCGTCGCCCATCTCGATGATCGAGACGTCGAAGGTGCCGCCGCCAAGGTCATAAACCATGACCTTCTGGTCGTTTTCTTTGTCGACGCCGTAGGCGAGCGCTGCGGCGGTCGGCTCGTTGATGATGCGTTTGACGTCTAAGCCCGCAATGCGGCCCGCGTCCTTGGTGGCCTGACGCTGCGCGTCGGTGAAGTAAGCCGGGACGGTGATGACCGCCTCGGTGATCGTCTGGCCCAGATAGGCCTCGGCGTCGGTCTTCAGCTTTTGCAGCACCATAGCCGAAATTTCCTGCGGGGTATATTTTTTGCTGTCGATCGCGACAGTATAATCCGAACCCATTTTGCGCTTGATCGAGCTGATGGTTCTATCGGGGTTGGTGATGGCCTGACGCTTTGCGACCTGGCCGACCATGCGCTCTCCGGTTTTAGAAAACGCGACGACCGACGGCGTGGTTCTGGCGCCCTCCGCGTTGGCGATAACGACCGGCTCGCCGCCTTCCATAACGGCCACACAAGAGTTTGTGGTTCCAAGGTCAATGCCGATAATCTTTCCCATAATCATTTCCTCCTAAAATATATCACAGATGTTCTATACAAAATTCATATTATCTGAAACGGCTTGCCGCCGTGCTCAAATCGTTTTAAAAATGCTTTTAATTCGCGACCTTGACCATCGCGTGGCGGATGATGCGGTCGCCCAGCCGGTAGCCCTTCTGAAAAACCTCGACCACCGTTTGCGTATCGACGCTCTCGTCCTCGACATGCATCACCGCGTTGTGCTGGTTGGGGTCAAACGCGTCGCCGGGCTCGCCGAATTTTTCAACCTTGAGCTTTGCAAATGCGTCCATCAGCGACTGGTACGTCAGCTCGGTGCCTTTTTTGTACTCGGCGTCGGCGCACTCGGCGGCCAGCGCCCGTTCAAAGTTGTCAGAAACGGTGAGAAATGCGGTGGCGGCGGCGGCGGTCGCTTCGGGATAGACGGCGTCGCGCTCGCGCTGGCTGCGCTTTCTGAAGTTATCGTACTCCGCCATGAGCCGAAGATATTTATCGTTGAGCGCCGCGTAATCGTCCTGTAGCTTTTCAAGCTCGGTTTTTGCGGGCGCTTTTTCTTCCTTGTCGCGTTTTGCTTCGTCGGCTTTGCCCTCGGCGGCAGCCGCTGCTGTGTTAGCAGGGCCGGTGTTCTGCGCCATCTCGTCAGCCTGCTGCGGCGTGACCTGCTCCTTGTCTGACATGTGGTTTCCCTCCGATTATCATTTTAAAGTGGCCGTCCGGTCCGCCGTTCTCGCGGCAACCGCCCGACAGGGCCAATAGATCAAGCGTTATATGTTTCGCTTAAAAGCTTGCCTAGCGTCTGGGCAAAGTACTCGAGGTGCGGTATCAACCCCGCGTAATCCATGCGCGTCGGCCCGATGATACCGATGGCCCCCGCCGCGCTCTGGCCGATGTTATAGCGCGCAATGATCACCGAGCTGTCGGCCAGCTGGCTTGTCGCCGACTCGTGGCCGATCATAACCTGCACCGACGCGCCCGAATCGCCGATTAAATCCAACATCTCACGGCGACGCTCGATAAAGCTCAGAAGGTCATAAGCACCGGGGGTCAGCTCGGCATAGTCGAGCAGATTAATGACGCCCTTGGTAAAATACTGGCCCTCGTTAATCTCGCGCACCAGATCGTACAGCGCCGCGAAAACCGGCATAAACAGCCGCGCGTAGTCGCCCAGCGAAACGCTGACCGCGCTGATGTAGGAGGAGGTGATATCCTCCAGACTGCGCCCGACGAGCTGGGTATCGGCAAAGTTGATAAAGAAGTCGATGATCGGCTGGGTGACGTTAAAATCGACCCGGCAGACCTTGTTTTTGATAACGCCGGACGACGCAATCAGCAGAATGACCACCGTGCGCAGCCCCGCTGGGATGATCTCGATGCGCCGCACCGTGACAGTGGCGGGAATCATCGTTGTTGAGATGGTCGCAAGCCTTGTAATTTCGGCCAGTGCGGCGGCGGCATCCTCCAAAAGCTGATCGGGGTCGGCGTTTCTGATATTGAACAGCGCGTCGATCTCGGCGCGCTCGGCAGCGGTCAGCGGGCGGGTTTTCATCATCTCGTCGATATAGAGCCGGTAGCCCATATGGGTCGGCACCCTGCCCGAGGAGGTGTGGGGCTGTTCTAAATAGCCCGCCTCCTCCAGCGTCACCATATCGTTGCGGATGGTGGCCGAAGAAACGGCGTTCTGCATCGCGTGCGCCACATATTTAGAGCCTACGGGTTCACCCGTGCGGATAAACTGTTCGACAACCGCTTCGAGAATCAGCATTTTACGTTGATCCAACGCCATGGGTAAACCCCCTTTTATTCGGGTGAGAATTGCCCTTGATTTGCTTGTTTAGCACTCTTGTATATTGAGTGCTAACTGTACTTTAT
>JAEWBS010000056.1 GCA_023391005.1 Bacillota bacterium
AGGAAGTTGCCACCGGCTACGAGTGCGGTATGACGCTGACCAAGTTCGCCGACATCAAGACCGGCGACGTATTTGAAGCCTACGAGATGGAGGAGTACCGCGACTAATACTGTCGCGGCTCGGCCAAAATATCATATAGATTACGACTGTTTTGAAAGGGGGGCGTTTTTATGCCATCCTACCGCGCCGCAAGAACCCACGAGGACGTGCAGAGGGAGCTCTCCGCCATTTTGCGTGAGATGAAGGATCCGCGCATTTCAGGCGGTATGCTCTCGATCGTCAAAATTGATCTGGCTAGCGACCTTTCGTCCTGCCGCGTTTATGTTAGCTCCCTGCAGGGACACGCCGCATCGGATGAGGCGGTCAAGGCGCTCAAAAGCGCCGCCGGATTTCTGCGCCGCGAACTTGGGCACCGCTTGCAGCTTCGCCACACGCCGGAGCTGCGCTTTACGGCCGACAGCTCGATTGAGCATTCGGCCGACATCGCCAAAATCCTCAACGATCTGGAGGATAAAAAGCGTGAAAGTTGATGCCCGCCGCTGCGCCGAGCTGTTGTTGCAGCAGGACGACATCCGCATTCTCTGCCACCGCGACCCCGACGGCGATACCTTTGGCAGCGCGATGGCGCTTTATGACGCGCTGATCAATCTTGGCAAGCGCGCTTATGTCGAGTGCCGTAGCCCTTTTCCGGCGAATCTCTCATTTCTCTCGCGTGAGATGACGGCTTTTGAGCCGAAATTCACGGTGGCGGTCGACGTTGCCGCGCCCTCGATGATCGGCGACCCGCCTGAGAGCCGCCCGGCGGTTGATCTTTGCATCGACCATCACCCGACCAATCCACTCTACGCCAAGGAGACGTTTTTACCCGATTACGCCGCGGCCGGCGAGGCGATTTACGAAGTGCTCCGCGAGATGGGGGTTGCCATAACCCCCTATATCGCCACGGCGCTGTTTGTGGCCATGTCGTCCGACACCGGCGGCTTTCGTTATTCCAATACGACGCCTAAGACGCTGCGCATCGCGGCGGACCTGATGGACAGCGGCGCCGACTTTAACCGCATTCGCGTCGCGCTGTTTGAATCGAAGTCGCGCGGGCAGGTGCAGGTGGAATCGGCGGCGCTCTCGGCGGTGCGCTACCATGCGGGCGGGCGAATCGCCGTTATCGCCGTCACGCTCGACATGCTCGCCAACGCGGGCGCCGATGAGTCGGAGCTCGAGGGCATCGCCGCTAAGCCGCTGACGATCGACGGCGTCGACATCGGCATCACGCTTAAAGAGCGGGACGACGGCTCAATACGCGTCTCGATGCGCTCGACCGACAAGGCGAACGTCTCGGAGATCTGCCATCAGTTTGAAGGCGGCGGACATATCCGCGCGGCGGGCTGCCGCATATGGGATAGCCTTCCTAACACCGAGCGAAAGCTCGTGGCCGCCTGCGAAGCGGCGCTGCTGCCCTAAGGGAGATTCTGAAGGAATTCTTGGCGGCATGTCATCACAAATCAAAATGCCAAAAACATATCCGATGTTTTTGTGCGCTTTATCTGCGTCAAAAGGTTAATTCTTTTAATCTTAAAGACACACCCACTGCCCCACTTTACCAGATTTTTGCGCCTTGTATGTATATTGTCTTTATCAGGCGTTGCTTCGTCTTTGTCTTTTCAACCTAAAATCCCTCAAGGTTTTGGACAAAAGCACGGGCGGGAGCGCCTTTTGACGTATGCTAAAACGCAAGGCTTTATCCCGGGAGGTAACACATGGCTGACGGCATATTGCTATTGGATAAGCCGCAGGGCTTTACCTCGTTTGACGTCATCGCAAAGCTGCGCGGCATGAGCCGCCAGCGCAAAATCGGCCACGCCGGAACGCTTGACCCGATGGCCACGGGGGTGCTGCCCTGCCTTTTCGGTTCGGCCACCCGCCTTTGCGATGTGCTGCCCTGCGAAGAAAAAACCTATTTTGCCGCCGTGCAGTTCGGCATTTGCACCGATACACAGGACATAACCGGCGAGGTGCTTTCAACAAGCGACCGCGCCGTTGACAAAGAAGCGCTTGAGGCGGTTTTGCCCGCCTTTTGCGGCGAAATTATGCAGCTGCCCCCGATGTATTCCGCCGTTTCGGTCGGTGGCAAGCGGCTTTACGACCTCGCCCGTCAGGGCAAGGAAATTGAGCGCCCTGCGCGGCGCATCACCATCCACGCGCTGACGCTCGTGTCGTTTGATGCTGACCGCCGCGTAGCGGAATTCTCGGTCACCTGCTCAAAGGGCAGCTATGTGCGCACGCTGTTTCACGATATCGGGCAGGCGCTCGGTTGCGGCGCGGCACTTTTGGCGCTGCGTCGAACCGCCTCCAACGGCTTTGTAATTGGTGATTGCATCACGATGGAAGAGGCGCAGCACTTAACCGATGCGGGCGCGCTTTTAGATCGGCTGCTGCCTGTTTGGGCCGCCTTTGCCACACTGCCCCGTTTTGAAGCGGGCGAATGGCAGGGCAAAATGCTCTCAAACGGTGTGGCGTTGAGCTTACAAAAGCTCGGGAACCCGCCGCCGGGGCAATATGCCGTGTGGCAGGGCGGAGAATTCCTCGGTCTTGGCACCGTCGCCCCCGACGCGGAAGGCATGCGCTTAAAACGGTTTTAGGGTGGGGCAATGAGCCGGCGTTTTACTGAATACTGCTTTTGAATTTTCGCCTTTCGGGCAAAATCCAACGCCGATTTGTTTTGACACACCGTCGCGAAATAGCGGGGATATATTTAAATGCGCCGCCTATCGGTGATGCGCCAATTTAAAATGTCTCGGCAATTTAATAAACCGCTTGCTGTTTTATTAAATTAGTCATACGCCTTTAGCACGGCCGTTTATAGCATTAATAAATTAGTATACGGTGTCGACGATACGCGAGAAGCATTAGGCATATCACGTAACCCGATACTTAAAGCATTATCGCGGACATCCGATAGCTTTTGGGCGATCCCCTGCTCAGACAAAATAAAAGGGTAACGATCACAATGAATATTGCACAGGACCTTAAAATTGAAACACAGCGCCCCACTGCAGTTGCCGTGGGCTTTTTTGACGGCGTACACCGCGGCCATCGTGCCGTTATTGAGGCGGCGCTGGCGCATAAGATTGAAGGACTCGACGCCTGCGTGTTTTCGTTCTCGATTCAAAGCGCCAGTCCCGAAAAGAAAAAAGGCGCGCGGCTGCTGCAAACCCCGACGCTCAAGGCAAAATCGGTCGGGGCACTTGGGGCCGACTGGCTCCTAACCCCGGATTTTTCGCAGTTTAAGGGCCTTTCTCCCGAACAGTTCGCGCTCGACGTGCTGATGCGGGGCCTAAACGCCCGCGTCGTCTGCTGCGGCTATGACTACCATTTCGGTAAGGGGGCCTGCGCGGGCGCCAAGGAGCTGGCCGAGCTGCTGACGCCGCACGGTGTACAGGTTGAGCAGATTGGCGCGGTGCTGGATAACGGATTACCGGTCAGTTCGACCCGCATCCGCGACGCGCTGGTCACAGGTGATATCGAGACGGCCAACCGCCTGCTGGGGCGGCCGTTCGCCATTGATTTTCCGGTGGCGCACGGCAGGGGCTTAGGGCGGGAACTCGGCTTTCCGACCGCAAACCAGCTCATCGGAGAGGCGTATGCGCAGCTTCGATTCGGCGTCTACGCCACGCAGGTGCTCATCGACGGCGTGGCGCACGCCGCCGTCACCAACGTCGGCATAAAACCGACGGTCGGCTCGGACTGCGTCGGGGCTGAGAGCTATATTCTCGACTGGTCGGGCGACCTTTATGACCGGACCATCGAGACGCAATTTCTGTCGTTTTTGCGCCCCGAACAGAAGTTTGAATCGCTCGACGCGCTTAAAGCCGCCATTGGGCAGGACGCCGACCGCGCGCGGGCGCTCTTGGGCGGCTGATAGTGCAAAAGCTTTAGCCAAACGCTAAACAGAAATTTATTTATCCATAAAAATTAAGACAATTGGCGGTGACAATATGGTTACACCTTATATCACATTCGCAGGAAATTGCAGTGCGGCACTGGCATTTTACCAGACAGCTTTTAATGGAGAAATTCTAATGTCACAGCCATATGGGGCGTATGTGCCGCAGGGTGTTACCGCTCCGCCCGTAAATCTAAAGAACTGGATTTTGCATGCCGAAATGAATATCTGTGACACCGTTTTCTGGTTTGCAGATGAAATAGCCGAGCCGGTGTCTAAAGGCAATATGATAAAATTAACGGCGAAGGTGATCTCGGCAAAGGAAGCACAAAAGATTTTTGATGTATTGAGCGTTGGCGCTCATATTACCCTTCCGCCGACCGAAACATTTTATAGCACGTTTCATGCGGGGCTTATAGATAAATACGGTGTAAGTTGGAATATCGTTGCCGAAGAGGCCCCCAGTCAGCCATAACATTATAGCGTCATTGTTTAAATTTAAGTTTGTACATTTTAGTAATCACCGCTAAACTTGTTATGACGGTTAATAAGCAGCGGGAGGGGCATCATGCGTCTAAAGGCAATCAGGCTGAAATATTGGCTCGCGGCCGCACTGGTAGCCGTGCTGGCGGCAGTCCTCTTTTGGGTGTTTTCGCCCTCCGCCGCGCTGACCGGCGTCTCGCTTGAGTCGGCGGGCTACGGCCTTGCCACGCTTGAAAGCGCGCGGTTTGATAATCCTTGCGCTGCGCACGCAAAATATCCAATCGATTTCTTCATCATCGAAGGTGACCATCAGCGTCGGTACGCCGAGCATTTATCGGGCAGCTACACCGCCATTTTCGCGCCGATGCCGTTTTCCGGCACGGGGGCAGAACTTGTGCCGCTTATGTGGCTTCAGGCCGTGCGCGTTGACGATATCCGAGGACCGAACCCGACGATCGACACCAAAAGCGGCCCCGTTGCGCTGCGGCAGCTCTCAAAGCAGCGGGTTTACCGCGATAAAAATATTGTGGTTTTCGATGTGACGGCATTGGAACGCAAAGAGGATATCCAAGCCGTCACGCAGCGTTTTGCCGACGAGTACACCGATCAGGCCACGCGTTTTGTCGCCGACGGGCCCTATCGGCCGGTAGAACGTCCGCTCACCCTGCCGATGCGCGCTATGCTCGACGGTACCTACCGCTTTAACGTCATTATCGACATGCACCGCTATTTGCAGCAGCATCTGACACAAAGCATTCTTCCTGTCGATGCGGTACAGTAAATTTATTATTTGTTTATCCGCATGTTTAAACGGGCAAACTGCAAAATGTGTCGGTGCTCTGTCCACAGTTGCTGTACAGTCGCAAAGATCGACAAATTTGCTATTTACAAACAAGCCTTACACTGGTATAATATTTCAGTGCATGACCTGTACACGGCCTTGGGCGACTGCCCCGCATCTTGGGGAACACTCATGACCCGCCGCTGTGTCAGTGCCGAATAATAAAAAGGAGTTCTTATCTATGCTGCTTAAAGAACAAAAGCAAGAAGTTATCCTCGCAAACGCCCTGCACGAGGGCGACACCGGCTCGCCCGAGGTTCAGATCGCCATTCTCACCAAGAGAATCAACGATCTCACCGAGCACCTCAAGGCGAACAAGAACGATCATCACTCCCGCCGCGGCCTTTTGAAGATGGTTGGTCACAGAAAGAACCTGCTGAACTACCTCATCAAGAAGGATATTAACCGCTACCGCGAGATTATCGCTAAGCTCGGTATCCGTAAGTAAGAAGCTGTTGTGTGAAGGCAGGCGCTTTTAGTTAGCGTCTGCCTTCCTGTGCAAAGCTGCGCGTTCCGCGCCGTGCTCAGACCCCTTTAGCCGTGAATCGAGCCTTTGAAGCGATCAGATCAAAGGCTGGCTTCATCGCTAAAAGCGGTCGGCGCGCCGGAATGCAATGACGAACATTTTTAAGGAGGAGAAATCATTGTTATTCCAACACAGAATTTTTGAGACCGAATTTGCAGGGCGTCCTCTGAGTTTTGAGGTCGGCAAAATCGGCATGCTCTCCAACGGCGCCTGCATTGTCCGCTACGGCGAAACCACTGTTATGGTCAACGTCACCATGAGCCAGAAGCCCCGCGAAGGCATCGACTTTTTCCCGCTTTCGGTCGATTTTGAAGAGAAGCTTTACGCCGCCGGCAAAATCCCCGGCTCGTTTTTGCGCCGTGAGGGCCGTCCCTCCGACCGCGCCGTGTTAGCGTCGCGTCTGGTCGACCGCCCCATGCGCCCGCTGTTCCCCAAGGATTTGAGAAACGACGTCACCATCATCATGACCGTGCTCTCGTTTGACCCGGATTGCTCGCCTGAGATTTGCGGTATGATCGGCGCGTCGTTCTGCCTGTCGATCTCGGACATCCCGTGGGGCGGCCCGCTTGCGGGCATCGCCGTGGGTCTCATCGACGGCAAGCCGGTGCTCATGCCCGGCGAAGCCGACAGCGAGAAGAGCGAGATGCTCTTAACCATTGCGGGCGATGTCAGCAAGGTCTGCATGATCGAGCTGGCCGCGAATCAGGTCCCCGATGAGCTTGTCATGAACGCCATCCTCGAGGGCCACAAGGAAATGGCCAAGATCGCGCAGTTTATTGCGGATGTCAAGGCCGAAATCGGCGCGCCGAAGATCGCCTACACCGAGGTTGAGGTGGACCACGACCTGTTTGAGGCGGTCAAGGAATTCGCCGTTGAGCGTGTGCGCTTTGCGCTGGACACCGACGACAAGAACGTACGCGAAGAGCGCCTCGCTCCCGTCGTTTCTGAAATTAAAGAAAAATTCGAGGCTGAGATGCCTGAGTTGGCCTATCAGCTTGACGAGGCGATCTACAAGCTGCAAAAGTTTGTTGTGCGCCGTTGGCTGCTCGACGACGGCAAGCGCGTCGACGGCAGAAAGCTTGACGAAATCCGCCCGCTGGCCTCTGAGGTTGGCCTGATTCCGCGCGTGCACGGCTCGGCGCTGTTCACCCGCGGCCAGACCCAGTGCCTAACCATCACGACGCTGGGCGCGGTTTCTGAGGCCCAGATTCTCGACGGCATTGGCGCGGAGGATTCCAAGCGCTATATGCACCAGTATAACTTCCCCTCCTACTCGGTGGGTGAGACCCGCCCCTCGCGCGGCCCCGGCCGCCGCGAGATCGGCCACGGCGCGCTGGCTGAAAAGGCGCTGCTGCCGGTCATTCCGCCCGTGGAGGAGTTCCCCTACGCCTACCGCATCGTGTCAGAGATCACCTCTTCGAACGGTTCGACCTCGCAGGCTTCGATCTGCGCCTCCACTCTGTCGCTGATGGACGCAGGCGTGCCGCTCAAGGCGCCCGTCGCGGGCATCTCCTGTGGCCTTGTCACCGAGGACGACCGCTGGATCACGATGGTAGACATTCAGGGCGTTGAGGATTTCTTTGGCGATATGGACTTTAAGGTCGCCGGCACCCACACCGGTATCACCGCGATTCAGGTGGATATTAAGATCGACGGCCTGACCTTTGACATCATTCGCGAGGCGCTCGAGAAGACCCGTGAGGCCAGACTCTATATCCTTGACGAGGTTATGCTCAAGGCGCTGCCCGCCCCGCGTGCGCAGCTCTCGAAATACGCGCCCAAGATGCTGACGCTGAAGATCAACCCCGACAAGATCCGCGAAGTTATCGGCTCGGGCGGCAAGGTCATTCAGAAGATCACCGCCGAGTGCAACTGCAAGATTGATATCGAGGACGACGGCAACGTGTTCGTCTCGGCCATCGACATCAACGACGCCAACCGCGCGATTCAGGTCATCAAGACCATCGCGATGGACCCTGAGGTCGGTGCTGTCTATAAGGGCAAGGTTACCCGCTTGATGGCGTTCGGCGCATTTGTCGAGATCGCCCCCGGCAAGGAGGGCCTTGTGCACATCTCGAAGCTCGACACCAAGCGCGTTGAGAAGGTTGAGGATGTGGTCACGGTCGGCGACGAGATTCTGGTCAAGGTTACTGAAATTGACGCGCAGGGCAGAGTGAATCTCTCCCGCCGCGAGGTGCTTGAGGCGCTTGCCGCCAAGCAGCAGAACCAGTAAGAATAAGCTTTCAAGAGGACAGGGCGTATGCCCTGTCCTCTTTTGGGTTGGAAGTATAGGGATGGTTGAGCTAATAAATGAGCGTTTGGTGGCACTTATCATAGCGTGCGAATTAGCGTTTAGCGGCATTTCAATAAGTCAATCGAAGCGCTACTTCGGCTAAGAGAAGGAACATAAGCATCAGCAAGCCAAGAAGTCTGGTTGCCGCAGCAGCAGATGCGCCCTCGACCTCTAATCCGGGGAGAGATTCTAAAGAGAGGGGCGGCGAGCGCCCTCTCTTTAGTCGTTGGGAGAGGGGATTCCCAAGGGGAGAACCTGAGACAAGGTTCTCCCCTTGGGTGGTCTTTTTGCCTACTTTTTCTGGCGGCAGAAAAAGTAGGGGCGGCGGAGCCGCAGCGGGCATTCATGCCGCCCGCTGCGACCAGCGAAGCCGTCCGACCGCGAGCGCCCATATAGGCGAGCGATCCCCGCGGGTAGCGGTGCAACCTTCGGCAGCCATGCCGAGAACCCTCGCGACAGCGACAGAGCCGCCTAGGGCCACCGCCATAAATGGCCAACGTTTATTGCGCTGGCGCGCAGGAACGCCCCCACCCCCACCCCCCTGTCCCCAGAGGGGCACAGGGGGCTTCACCCCCAAACCCCTCAAGGGGCTTAAAAGAATACGGTTGTTGGTGATTGTAGGCCCCACGTGAAAGTGTTAGCTTCCCACGCACCGTTAGTTGGGCGCGCATCCAGACTTGTTACGTGATTATGCGCGCCAATGAGGTTGTGCGGCCTCTTGGGGCACGGCGGCGCTTCAATCGCGCCGCCGTGCGGGGACATATGATATAAAATGGTCTGCCTGCGGCATAACCATTTACGTTATTCATTTTTACATCATTCTATGCTTTGGTCACTAAACGCTAATCTGCATGCCATGATAAACGCCGCTAAACGCTAATTTATGGTGCGCTTTGTGTGCCACGGACTTTTTGTTTCTTCCTTATGCGCTTTTAAAAAATTCGCCGCGCAAACGGCGTGCCTAATATGCTTTATATGTTTTTACATAATGCCTGCGTGCAAATTTTTTCTCAATTTACTGCTTGCATTTATGTGAAATTTCTGTTAAAATTAGCTCAGAAATCCTTCATGTTCTGCTTTATCGGTTGTGGTTCGTCCCCCACTAAATCCGCATGGCCTCTTCCAGCTCTCCAACTGCACAGGGCCCTTCGGAGTTCCCGATATAACAGGAACAGGTTCCTCACACACAAAAGTCCGCCGTCAAGGCGGCCTTTTGCCTTTTATGCACTTTTTTACCCAACGCCAACCGACTGGCGATAGCCCCGCCGCGCCGATACAAAGCCCAAAATCAGGCGCCAAACCATCCTTTTGCGCTAAATATGCCCATAATGGATAGATTTTGCAAAGACTTCATAATTTGTTGTTGAGAAGTCTATGCAACCATGCTAAAATTAAGTTTAACCTATTCGCCCGTATTCGGTGCTTGGATGGAATTTTTATATTTAAATTGGAGTTGAGCTTTTTTTGGACACAGACGGTTTATGGACTTTTGTGCTGTTGTTTACGCTGATTGCCCTGTCCGCATTTTTTTCGGCCTCTGAGATGTCGCTTTCATCGATCAATAAGGTGCGCTTAAAAACCATGGCGGAGGACGGCGACCCCCGCGCCCAGCGCGCTTTGGGGATGATTGAACGATTTGACCGCACGTTGTCGGTCATTCTGGTCGGCAACAACGTGGTGAACATCGCGGCGGCCTCGGCCGCGACGGTGCTGGCCACCGGCATGTTTGGAGCGGGCGGCGTCGCCATTGCCACCGCCATCACCACTGTGGTGATTCTGGTCTTCGGCGAGGTGTTGCCCAAGAGCATTGCCAAAGAGAACGCCGAGTCTATCGCACTTTCTTTGTGCAGGCCGCTGTCGTTTTTTATCTTTATTCTAACGCCGCTCTCGCTGCTATTCGTCAAGCTGCAGGAGTTGGTTTCCAAGCTCTACGGCGATAGCGCCAACCATCCGCTGGTCACCGAACAGGAGCTTTTGAATATTATTGAAACAATTGAGGAGGAGGGCGTGCTCAACGAGCAGCGCTCGGAGCTCATGCAGTCGGCGCTATCGTTTGACAGCACCACCGTGCAGGAGATTTTGACCCCTCGCGTCGATATCACAGCCGTCAACCTCGCCGATCCGCCCGAAAAAACGCGTGATATCATTTTGGGTGAGCGTTTTTCGCGCATGCCGGTGTTTGAGCGCTCGCTTGATAACATCATCGGCATTCTGCACACCCGCGACTATCTTGAGGCGCTGCTCAAGGGTCAGGATCCCGTTGATCTGAGCGCGCTGCTGACCAAGCCGTTTTTTGTGCATAAAAGCCACCGCGCCGCGCTGCTTTTAAACGATTTTAAGCGCCAGCGTACCCATATGGCAGTGGTCATCGACGATTTTGGCGGCACGATGGGCATTGTCAGCATGGAAGATCTGCTCGAAGAGCTGGTCGGCGAGATCTGGGACGAGGACGAGGACGAGGAAATTGACTTTGTCGCGCTCGAGCCCTACGTCTACCGCGTGTCGGGCGATTACCCGGTCACCGACGCGCTCGACCGCATCGGCTATGAGGAACGCGACTTTGACAGCGAATATTCCTCAGTTGGCGGCTGGTCGTTCGAACGGCTTGGACGCATTCCGTCGGTCGGCGACAGTTTTGAATACAACGGCATTCAGGTCGATATCTCCGAAATGGATGAGCAGCGCATTGTATCGGTCATTATGCGCTATGTGCCGCTCACGCCCGAGGAATAGTCCGCTATCCGACGGCAAACAAGAGGCGTTCTTAATAACCCCTAAACTTGGGGGCATTTCACCGGCAAAGCAAATCGCTGCGTCAATATCTCGGAATATAGCCCGTATCGCTGCGTTCCTTATACCGGCGCTTGATCGGTGGATTCCGCTTCATTTCTAACTTTTAAGAAATATGCCAACAGAGAGGAAAAGACGTTATGAATCGTTTTCAAGAAGCCAAACGCATTGTAATTAAGGTTGGCACCACCACCCTCACCCACGGCTGCGGCCTGCTTAACTACCGCCGTCTTGAGAGTCTGGTTAAAACGCTGGCCGACCTCAAGAACAGCGGCAAGGAAGTGGTACTCGTTTCTTCGGGCGCCATCGGCGTGGGTATCGGCGTGCTCGGGCTGCCGAGCCGACCCGCCGACATGCCAACCAAGCAGGCCTGCGCCGCCATCGGCCAGTGCGAGCTGATGTACACCTACGACAAGCTGTTTGGCGAATATAACCACTCGGTCGCGCAGATTCTGCTGACCCGCGACGACGTGGAGCAGGAGCAGCGCCGAAAAAACGCCGCCAATACCTTCGCCCGGCTGCTGGAATTCGGCATTATCCCGATTGTTAATGAAAACGACACCGTTTCAACCGAGGAAATTGAAATCGGCGACAACGACACGCTGTCGGCCATCGTTGCGACGCTGATCAACGCCGATTTGCTCGTGCTGCTGTCGGATATCGACGGTCTTTATACCGCCAACCCCAAGGAGGATCCGGACGCAACGCTGATTCCGCTTGTCGAAAACATTGAGGCGGTCCGCCATCTGGCGGGCGGCAGCTCGAGCATGTTCGGCAAGGGCGGTATGGTCACCAAGATACACGCCGCCGATATCGCCTGCGGGGCCGGTATCGACATGTCGATTATCAACGGCTCAAACCCCACGCTGCTCTACGACCTGTTTGACGGCGTGCCGATTGGCACATACTTTTTAGGGAGGAAACAGGATGTATGACCTTGTATCGTTAGGAAAAAGTGCCCGCAAGGCGGCACGACAGCTCGCGACGTTCGATACCGCCGTTAAAAACGCGGGTCTTCTGGCCATTGCGCAAAGGCTGCGCGAGAATAAATCGGCCGTCTTAGAAGCCAACCGACTCGATATTGCCAACGCCGAGGCCGCGGGTGTCAGAACCGTCATGATCGATCGCCTGACGCTGACCGGCGAGCGCATTGAGGGCATCGCCGCCGCCATTGAGGAGGTTGTGGCGCTGCCCGACCCCGTCGGCGCGGTTGACGAGGGCTACACCCGCCCCAACGGTCTGCGCATCATTAAGACCCGCGTGCCGATCGGCGTCATCGCCATGATTTATGAGGCGCGGCCCAATGTGACGGTTGACGCCGCCGTCATCTGCCTCAAGAGCGGCAACGCCTGCATTCTGCGCGGCGGCAAGGAGGCGTATGCCACCAACCGCATGCTCGTTTCGCTCATGCGCGAGGCGGTGCAGTCGGCGGGTATTCCTGCCGACGCAATCAGCTTTGTTGAGGATACCTCACACGACACCGCCGAACGGCTCATGCGGCTCGACGGCTATGTCGACCTGCTGATTCCGCGCGGTAGTGCCAAGCTGATTCAGTCGGTTGTCCGGCATGCCAGCGTACCAACCATCGAGACGGGCGCGGGTAATTGCCACGTTTATGTCGACGCGGCCGCCGACCTTGAGATGGCGGTCCGTATTGTCGACAACAGCAAAACGCAGCGCCCCTCGGTCTGCAACGCGCTTGAAACGGTGCTCGTGCACCGCGACGTGGCCGCAAAGTTCCTGCCGCTGATGAAGACGGCGCTTGACACCCACAGCACTGAGCTGCGCGGCTGCCCCGAGACCCGCGCCGTGCTAAAGGATATCAAATCCGCGACCGAGGCCGATTGGGAAACCGAATACGACGACTATATCCTCGCAGTAAAGGTGGTCGACGACATCGATGAGGCGATTGCGCACATCGAGAAATATTCCACCGGGCACTCGGACGGCATTGTCACCGACAGCGTCTCAGCCAGCCACAAATTTGTGGCCGAGGTCGATTCGGCGGCAGTCTATGTCAACGCCTCGACCCGCTTTACCGACGGTGGAGAGTTCGGTCTCGGCGCTGAAATCGGCATTTCGACCCAGAAGCTGCACGCGAGAGGGCCGATGGGCCTGCGCGAGCTGACCTCGATCAAATATATCGTAACAGGCGACGGTCAGATTCGCGCCTGACGGAGGAAGCATGAAACGAACCAAATCGATGCGCCCGCGCCGAAGCCCGGCCCAGCGCCGCAAGCTCGCCACCATCATCGGCGGGGCGTTTGTCGCGCTCGCCGCCGTCGGCCTTTTCTCAGTGGTACTCTGGGGCTTTGACACGGTCGGTGGACTATTTGACAACAGCGCCAAGCGCGCCCGGTACGAAAGCTTTATCAGCCCGGTCGTCATGATGGACCCCGTCCCCTTTTCGCGTGTTGAAAATATTGAGCAAAACCTGCTGCTGCAATCGTCGCTGTGGGCGGCGCTGATGGGCGAAAACCGCGGGGCCTATACCTATGACGACAATGGCCTGCTGCTGGTTCCCTCCTCTGACGTCAACGTGGCCGCCAGCAAGCTGTTTGGCCCCAATGTCGTGCTCACGCACCAGAGCTTTGAGGACAACGACGCAAGCTATCTGTTCGACCCCGAAATTTCGGCCTATCGCGTCCCCTCGGTCAACAAGGTAGCCTATTCGCCCGCCATTACAAACATCGCCAAAAAGGGTGACAACATCGCGCTGACCGTCGGTTATGTCGCTCCAGGCAATATTTGGAGTACCGACCCTCAGACCGGCAAGGATTCCGACCAGCCCAGCCCTGAGAAGTATATGCTTTATACGCTGACCAAGTGGGATCAGGGTTATTATATCAGTGCCGTCGGCGACGTTGACACCGGTGTGCAACCGAGATCGTAGTGCTTATACTGATAAATAGAAAAGCTTCGCGTCACCAGTGTGTGGCGCGAAGCTTTTTGAATCTGTCATACAACCCCTCTCAAAGGATTGTCGATGATATAAACGATGCTAAAAGATTATGCAATGCTTGGCCGAGGTTCTGCACCGAATGGTGCCGACTCTCCGCCAAGCTGTTTTTCAGTTGTTAAAAATGCCCTGTGCCCCGTTTGCCACTTCCAGTGCAAGCAGCATGCCCAATGTAAATGCGTAGGAGAACAGGTTGTCCTCTCCGGCGGTGGAAAGTTCTATATGCAGATCAGAGAGTTCCTGAAACCGCTGGCAATCGTCCAGCGACATTTTCGACATGAAATATCGCTCCTCATCCTCTATTTTGTGCAGCAGCGCGCGCTGCTGCTCGCTGTGCGGGTTGCGGCGCTCCCCTGGGATAATAGTGCTGCTATATAGGCCGTGCAAAATACTTCTCATTTTATTAAACCGCCCTTTCATCGCTGTTTTTCAACGATGCCTTGAAAGGAATACCGGCGCATGGTATAATATTTACGCCATATTTGCTTTCGGGCATTGTTGGTGTGTGGGAAGTGGCGTGTCGCTTTGATGGGTGGAACGCCGCTTCCTTTCATTTTTGATTGATGTCAGGCTCCAACCTTCTGATACCGTCACGAATGCCCTCCGCTTTTGATTTCCCTTTTTCCTCGCAATAATTGTTAAGGATTTTATAGGTATCATCATCAATACGCGCCTTGATTTCATGACGTTTTGGGTTGTCGGTTGGTCGCCCCATCTTTTTCTTTGGTGGCAGACAAAACACCTCCTTACTTATGTGCCCCAAATATAATATATACTAATGGGGAACATAAGTCAATTATGTTTTTAAAATACTATATAATAAAACACTCTCTTGGGGTACGGCGGCCACGCCAAGCACTGCCGTGCGGGTAGCATATACCTTACACGGCGGCGCGATGGAAGCGCCGCCGTGTCCCAAGAGGCCAGACAAACTTAATTGGCGCGCATAATCACAAGTCTGGATGCGCGCCCACAGACGTTGGGTGGGAAGGTACGTGCTCACGTTGGGCATACAATCACCAAAAACCGTATTCTTTAAGCCCCGTCAGGGGGGGTGGGGTTCTGACCGCTCGCCTATATGGGCGCTCGCGGTCGAACGGCTGCGCTGATCGCAGCGGGCGGCATGAATGCCCGCTGCGGCTCCGCCGTTCCCCCTCGGTCCCCTGCGGGGGGCCAGAGGGTTGGGGGTGGGGCCGTTCCTGCGCGTCAGCGCGATACAAACGCCGTCATTTTATAATGCGCAAAAAGTTATGTTTTGCGGCGCGGTTCGCAGTCGGCAGGCAAATACCTCTGCCCTCTTGCTATCCTTCATCGAAGAGGCGTATGGTACCACAAGCCGCCCGATACAAGCGCTGTATTAATATTTCAGAAGCATGCAGCAAAACGCCGCGCCTGTTTGCAACGACAGGCGCGGCGTTTTCAAGTAATGTGTGCCATATGCGTTACCGTCTACGCCTCTTCCACCTTGTCGTGCCCGCGCTTGGCGACCTCGAGCAGGTAATGGGCATAAAGGCCCTTGACGGTGTAACGGTAGGGCAGCGTGAACAACCGGGGCAAAATTAGAAGGTCGAGCACGCGCCAGCCCAGCAGCGAAAGCTCCAGCACCAAAAGCTCGGTCTGTCTGCCGTGGCAGAACCGTACCGACTGTTGGATCGCCTCCCGCGCCGTGAGCTCAGGATCGGTGATCAGCACGTATTCCGCGAGATAGTAGCGCATCAGCCAGATCAGCAAAAAAGCGCCCAGCAGCATCATCAGCAGCACCCCCGAGAGCGTCAGCCCCAAGGACAGCACCGACTCCAGATCGGTATCCCCCTTTTGCCGCCAGAGGTCGGCAAAATAGAGCATCACCGCCGGTATGATCAAAAACGTGACCGACCAAAGCAGCCGCCTGAAAAATAGGCAGATTTGCAGCCAAAGCACCCGCCAAAACAGGCCGGCGGCATGAAAAAAATCCAGAATTGCGACGGTGGGTTCGACCTTGCCATCTCCCAGCAGAAAAAACCACCGCAGCAGCCCCATTGAAAGCGGCGTCAGCACCAGAAAATAAAGCCCCGCCACCGCGAGCGATACCGCCATCGCCACAGGGGAGACATTTGGCAGATCGTCGAGGTAAATATCGGGCGTAGCGAACGGGTCCACATAGGCCGGCAACCCGAACACCGCCGAAAGCAGCATCTCAAGCGCCACAAACAAAAAGCAGAATATCATGGCGACAAGCGCAATGGAGGCAGCCCGTGACCAGTGGCGCTGTAATGCCCGGCGCGCGTTTTGTTTTATCAGTCTTCTCAGCTTCATGGGTGTTCCCTTCGTTCATAAATAGTGAAGCGTAAAAAGTGCGTGGCAGAAAGTTCTGAAACCCGCCAGTGACAGCAATTTAAATGGCGTAAACCATTGTCAGGGGTAAACGACAAATGATTGACAGAACTATTAAATGAAGCCCGCAAAGCAAATGCCATTTTACACTTTCTTTCACTTTTTGCTAAAAACCCGCTTCGCCCCGATAAAAGTCGTCAGGCACAGCTTACAGCGTAATGCCCAAACTGTTCATCACGACCGGGTCTTTGCCTGCGGGCAGGCCGGTGGGCACGCTGCCGATGACCTCGATGACGCGGTCGCGCATCCAAAGCGCCGTCGACATGCGCACGGTGTAGCCCGCGCCGTTGCCCAACGCCCATTCGCCCATCGGCGCACGCGGCATAACAAAGGCCGACAGCAGCCCCATAAATACCCCGCCGTGGGCGATAACCGCCGCCTCGGTGATGCGGTTTTGCGTCATGTTCATAAAAATGGCGTTAAGCGCCCCGCCGATGCGCACGGCAAACTGCTCACCCGTTTCAAGCGCGCCGGGCGGTGTGTTGGCAAGCGAATTAACCACCCATTTCCGGTACGCGGGATCGTCTTTAAGCGTGTCGATGTATTTCCCCTCAAAATCGCCCAACGAGAGCTCGACGAGATCCTCCACAATGGTGCGGGGCGCGTCGGGGTACAAAATGTCCGCGGTCTGCGTACAGCGCAGCAGCGGCGAGCAATAGACCTCCTGCACGTCGGGGTATTCATATCTTTCTTTGAGCCGCTCGAGCGCTTCTCTCCCCTCTTTGCAGATCGGAAGATCCATCCGCCCGACATAGCGTCCGACGCGGTTGCCCTCGGTCATGCCGTGGCGGATAAAATGCAGCTTGTAAGTAACCATGTTTTCCTCCGTGTTTTTGTTTAAATCTACATATTTTTACAATTGATGCATTCTTTCTTTACAATTGTCCAGTGTTATACTATAATCAGTATACTCTTCGTAATTTAGGAGGCTTTCGTGATGAATTCACACTTTCCCCGGGTCATTTCGCTGCTGCGGCGCGAGCAGAAGCTAAGCCAAAAGCAGGCGGCTGCCGACCTTGGAATCTCTCAGGCGCTGCTGTCGCATTATGAAAAGGGCATCCGTGAATGCGGACTTGATTTTGTGGTAAAGGTGGCCTCTTATTATAACGTCTCTTGCGATTATCTGCTGGGTCGCTCGCCCGATCGGAGCGGTACGCTGCTCAACATTGAGGAGCTGCCAGCCCCCGAGGATGCCGGCAAGGAAAATGCCGTCGGCAATGTCGGCCTTTTGGTGATGCTGAACAAGAAGCTGATCTCAAACTCGCTTTATGTGCTGTTTGACCTGCTGGGCAAGACCAAGAACCGCCTGCTCATATCGCAGGTCGCTGCCTTTTTCATGCTGGCTGTATACCGCATGTTTAGAATCGTTTATTCTGCCGACGGTAAAAATCCGCAGGCTTTTTTTTCGGTGCCAAAGCCACTGGCTTCAGGCTACGCCGACGCCGCCATGCGTATGCTGGAGAGCAACGCCG
>JAEWBS010000062.1 GCA_023391005.1 Bacillota bacterium
CAATATAGTGTACCTGTAATTACCATACAAATCTCACTTATATATAAGGAGCACGATGCGTTATGCGTGAATACACTTGCCGCTCGCCGTGGTGCAACTGCGGCTTTGAAGAACCGATTGACCGCGAACCCGACTGGGCCGGTCGCTGCCGTGGATGCTGCTGCTGTTGCTGCTGCTGCGGATGCTGTGGATGCTGCGGACAGAACCGGCCGGCCCGGCGGATCTGTTATCCCGTCTATTCTGACGGTTGCGTTTGTACCTGCAATTGCCTGAGCTGCTGATTTTTCAATATTCTGCAACCGGGGGGAGCGTTGCGTCTCGCATTTTGTGCGGGGACGTAGCGCTCCCCCTTTTGCGGCTGCATATCTCAGTTTGCGGCGGTTGCGGTTTTACGTTGAGTCGGCGTTTGTGCTGTGCTATAATAACCGCAGAGCGGTCAATAAAAAGTGATAACGGGGGATACCCGTGAAGCCGATTAAACACCTCCGCAGCATAGCGCGCTTTGCTTTTACGAAGGGCTATTGCGGCTGCATACCGCTAGTGGGGCCGTGACAATTAGAATGCACCGCGTGTTATGCATTATTTACGGTGGTACACGGAGGTACGCCTCTAACGGGATGATCGACAGATCTGAGGCATCGCAATAATGTGCTTTAAAATCGACGGTATTACAAATAACGAGGTGACAAAACATGAAAACAATCACAGCCCGCCAGATAACCGAGGCGGTCAAAGCGCTTTGTATCGAAGCAAACCGGTTTTTGCCCACCGATGTGCGCACGGCGCTCGGTGACGCAAGAGCCATTGAGGCTTGGCCCACGGCCTGCGGGGTGCTCGACGACATCATCGAGAATTATCAGCGCGCCGAGGCGCTGGACATGCCCATCTGTCAGGATACCGGCACGGCCTGCGTTTTTGTTGCGCTTGGGCAGGAGGTGTATGTGCAAGGCAGCCTCCCCGACGCGATCAACGAGGGCGTCCGGCTCGGCTACACCGAGGGCTATCTGAGAAAATCCATCGTTTCCGACCCGCTGGAGCGTAAAAACACCCGCGACAACACGCCGGCCATCATCAACTACGACGTGGTGCCGGGTGATAGCCTGACCATCACGGTGGCGCCAAAGGGCGCCGGCAGCGAGAACATGGGGCGTCTTGCGATGCTCAAGCCCTCCGACGGCGTCGCGGGCATCAAGGCGTTTGTGCTTGAGACGGTTGAAAAGGCGGGCCCCAACCCCTGTCCACCCATTGTGGTGGGTGTGGGGATCGGTGGTAACTTTGACCGTGTGGCGCTCTTGGCCAAGAAGGCGCTGCTGCGCCCGCTCGACGCAGTCAACCCAGACCCGCGCTACGCCGCGTTGGAGGAGGAGCTGTTGCAAAGCATCAACGCGCTCGGCATCGGCCCGCAGGGTTTTGGCGGGCGTACGACGGCGCTGGCGGTCAGCATCGAGGCCTATCCCACCCACATCGCGCAGCTGCCCTGCGCCGTCAATATTAACTGTCATGTCACCCGCCACAAGACGGCGGTGCTTTAAAGGGGGCGCATGTGATGAAAAAGAAGATTACGGTACCGTTTACCGAGGACGCGGCCCGCTCGCTGCGTGCGGGGGATTCGGTGCTCATTTCCGGCGTGATTTATACGGCGCGCGACGCTGCGCACAAGCGACTGGTGGCGCTGTTGGATCAGGGTGAGCCGCTGCCCTGCAACCTAAAGGACCAGATCATCTATTATGTTGGCCCCACGCCCGCCAAGCCGGGCGGCGTCATCGGTTCGGCCGGGCCGACGACGAGCTACCGCATGGACGCCTACGCCCCACAGCTTATGGATGAAGCGGGCTTGCGCGGGATGATCGGCAAGGGCCTGCGTTCACAGGAGGTTATCGACGCCATTGGGCGCAACAAAGGTGTTTATCTGGCGGCGATCGGCGGCGCGGGCGCACTGCTGGCCTCCACCGTGACCGCCTGTGAGGTGATCGCCTATCCTGACCTTGATTCAGAGGCCATTCATCGGCTTGAGGTGGTGGATTTCCCCGCGGTTGTGGTGCTTGACTGCCACGGCGGTAATTTGTATGAAAGCGGGCGCGCGGCCTACCTTGAAACGGTTGGCAAAGCAGGGACTGGCCGATGATTACGCTTTTTAACCGCCGCGAGCTGACCGTAACCCACAGCATGAAGCGGCAGGGCGAAATACGCGCGCTGCTGGCCGCCAACGGCATTGATTATCAGCTCAAAACTCGCGGGCAGGACGATTCGTTTACCCGCGCCGATCTGCGGGCCCGCACCGGGAGCGCGGGTATAAACCCCGAGTGGCGGCATGTTTATACTTTTTACGTCCGTAAAAGTGATTATGAAAAGGCGTGGCATATCATAGGAGAATAGCGGCAAGTGCATGTGAAAAGAAGCTTTGGAGTGAGTTTACACAGACTGTTGATAGGGAATAGCGTACGGTATTAAGGAAGCACCACCATGCCCCAGAGGCTAATTCAACCTAATTGGCGCGCATAATCACGTAACAAGTTTGGATGCGTGCCCACTGACGGTGCGTGGGACGCTAACACTTTCACGTGGGGGCCTACAACACCGAAGAACCGTATTCTTTAAGCCCTCAAATTTTCGTCGTTTTGAAGGTCAGGGGCATGCGGGGGACGGCGTCCCCGCCCGTAAGGCGCTTCGCATCTGTAACACAGTGAAAGATGTCCGCATATTCCGCAGAACATGCAAGCGCCGGGGGTGGGGGGTGTTCCTGTGCGCCAACGCAATAAAACGTTGCGGTCTTAATAATGTTTGCAAAAATGGCATGTTGAACAGCATCTTACTTTGCGGCTCAAAACAAAAGCCATGATAAAAAGTACAGATGCCGTTCTGAAACAGCATTTGGAAAACCAGTCCTCCGGGCTGATTTTTCCGCTCCTTCTTGTGCCTTTTTCGACGGGGCTTTGCACCGAAACCACTTGCATATATGCGCGTTCAGAGCTGCTGGCTGCGCTGATCACAGCGGGTGGCATGAATGCCCGCTGCGGCTCTGGCAATTCTACAAACTTTTAAAACAGTTTGATCAACCTAATCTATGCGCTTTTTTAATACAACAAAGAAACCGCCCGGATTGTATTATCCGGGCGGTTTTTTCCATTTTGTAAAGCTTATCTCACCTTAACATGCGCTTCTCTAAGCTGCTTTTCGGTGACGGGGGTGGGCGCGCCCATCATGAGATCCTCGGCGTTGGCCGTCATCGGGAAGGCGATGATCTCGCGGATCGAGTTTTCGTTCATCAAGAGCATCAGCATGCGGTCGACGCCCGGCGCCATGCCCGCGTGGGGCGGCGCGCCGTAAGCGAAAGCGTTATAAAGCGAACCGAACTTCTCCTTAACCGTTTCTTCACCGTAGCCCGCAATTTCAAACGCGCGCACCATCGTCTCACGGTCGTGGTTGCGCACTGCGCCAGAAGAAAGCTCGACGCCGTTGCAGACAATGTCGTACTGCCAGGCGAGAATATCGAGCGGGTCTTTGGTGTTAAGCGCCTCGAGCTCACCCTGCGGCATCGAAAAGGGGTTGTGCGTAAAGCCGATCTTATGCGTCACATCATCTAGCTCAAACATCGGGAAATCGACGATAAAGCACATTCTGAAATCGTCCGAGAGCAGCTCAAGGCGGCGTCCCAGCTCGGTTCTGATCTGTCCGGCCAGCTTCGCGGTCGCAAGCTCGGTTTTATCTGAAATAAAGTATAACACATCGTTGGGCTGCAAGCCGCTGCGCTCAATCAGCGCTTTCTTTTGCTCATCCGGGACAAACTTGTCGATCGGTCCTAAGAACGCCATATCCTCGGCGGCCTTGACGTAGCCCAAGCCCTTCATGCCGATCGAGGTGGCGAATTCGAGCATCTGCTCAAAAAAGCTTCTCGGCTGGCTGCCGCAACCCGGCACGCGGATGGCACGCACCGTGCTCTTCTGGAAGGGCGCGAAGCTGCACAGCGCGAAGATATCCGAAACGTCGATGATCTCGAGCGGATTGCGCAGGTCGGGCTTATCCGAGCCGTAGCGCAGCAGGGCATCCTTGTAGGTGATGCGCGGAAAGGAGGGGGGCGTTACCGGCTTATCCGAGAAGGCCCGAAACACGTCGTACAGCACCGTCTCGGCGACGGTGAGCACTTCCTCCTGCGTGGCAAAGGCCATTTCAAAGTCGAGCTGATAAAACTCGCCGGGCGAGCGGTCGGCTCTTGCATCCTCATCGCGGAAGCAGGGCGCAATCTGAAAATAGCGGTCAACGCCCGAGACCATAAGCAGCTGCTTAAAAATCTGCGGGGCCTGCGGCAGTGCGTAGAACTTGCCGGGGTGCTTTCTGGCGGGGATCAGATAATCACGCGCGCCCTCGGGCGACGACGCCGACAAAATCGGGGTCTGCACCTCGGTGAAGCCTAACTCGGTCATGCGATTACGCAAAAAGGCGAGCAGCCGCGCGCGGGTTTTGATCATATTTTGCATCTTCGGATTGCGAAGGTCTAAAAAGCGGTATTTTAAACGCAGCTCCTCCTTAACCTCAGGGGAGTTGCCCACCTCAAACGGCAGGTTGCCCTGCGATTTGCCGATGACTTCGAGCGATTTTGCCGTTATTTCAATAGTACCGGTTGAAAGCTTCGGGTTGACGGTCTCAGGGTCGCGCAGCACCACAGGTCCTTCGACCGAGATCACCGCTTCCTTCATGACGCCGGCCAGCATGGCGTCATCATGAATGACCACCTGAACCATGCCATAATGGTCCCGTAAATCGACAAACAGTACGCCGCCATGGTCACGAATATTTTCAACCCACCCCGCTACTTTGACACTATTATTAACGTCGGCCTCACTTAAAGCGGCGCAGGTCTTGGTGCGGTATTGGTTTTCAAAAAACATGACGGTCATTCCTTTCTTCATTTCTTTAGCGGCGTCCGCGCCGTTAAAATTGGTATACATTAAAATCGACCGGGCACCCCGCGAAGCTTCTGTTTCTTCGCCAGAATGCCCAAGTCATGCAAGTTATCATAGCACAACGCAATAGATTTGTCCAGATTTTGCGGCAAAAAGATGCACGGAACGGCGCTTTGAATGCCTTCTCGACAGCCCCGCCAAATCTTTTTTGCTGCCTTGTGCCGGTAAAGCCCACCGATACATGAAGTATTGGCAAAATCCACACGCTTAACAGGAAAAATAGACGTTCACCTGAGAATTATACCGGGCAATCGAGCAGCGCGGTGATGTCGATAATCTCAAGCCCCTGCCCGGCGGCGTAGGCGACCGTCTGCGCGCTGCCGGTGCGCGGCCGAAGGCAATAGGCCAAACAGGCGCTGCTCATCTCGACGAGATAGCGATTTCTTCGGCGCATGCAATCGGACGTGTAGGCCGCTTCCAGACAAATATAATCATCCGCCGCCTGTCGCAGCCGCTCGTATCGCAGCCGGTCAACCCCAGCCCAGCCATCGGTTTGGTTGGCGCAGGGGGCCACGATAATCAGCCGAAGCTGAGAAAACTCGGCTTTAAGCGCCAGCACCGTTTCGGCGGCGAGGGTGTCAAAGCCCATCGCGCCGCCCGCCGCAAAAATAAAATAGCCCTCTGCAATCAGCGTACGGATGTGCGCTTCAATGGCTGCGGGCAGCGCCTGCGCATGCTCGGGCGCAATCTGCCGGTGGCCTGTAAAGCAGCAGGTGAAATTTTTGGTCAGCATATGTCACACTCCAAGACTTTCTGCCACCGGGGCGGCTTTTAAACGCTGTGGGCAAACGTTTTAAAGCATTTGTCCGGCTTTACGCGGCGCCGGCTTCAAATGCATCAACCATGCGGCATGTTGACCTTTGGCGTCATGATGCTTTTACCGCGGCAGAATGGGCCGTTATTTTAATGGCATTTTATCATGGTTGACTTATTATTCGGGTGCTGGGGCTTCATTTAAGTTCAACCGCATGCAAGCAAGATGGCGTTATCAATTCCGAGTAATAAGTTAATTGCTGTAAAGGGACGATTTTTAAGCGTTATACGCTATACATTATTATAAGCCGATTACAGAGGCTTGTAAATGTCTACAGCACCGCTTTAATACCCATGATAACCAGCAGCAGCCCGCCAAACACCTCGGCCTTTTTGCCCAGCAGGTCGCCAAAGCGCCGCCCGATAAACATAGCGACCAGCGCAAGCAACAGCGTCGTGGCCGCAATGGTGAGGCTGGCCGACCAGATATCGATCTGCTGCGCGCGCAGCCCCACCCCGACCGCCAGCGCGTCGATACTGGTGGCTACCGCCTGAAGCAGCAACACCTTGTGTGTAAGTACCGGGTTTATTGGACAGTCGTCTCCTGAACATAGCCCGCCGTAGACCATCTTGCCGCCGATGATTCCGAATATGAACAACACCAGAAAGCCGCCCATACGGGCGACTACCTCTGAGAATATGCCGCCTACAAAGTAGCCGGAGAGCGGCATCACACCCTGAAAGATTGCAAATAGACATACCATTTCCAACAGCTTTGGCGTATTTCTGTAATGCGTCATGGCGCAGGACATCGACACCGCGACCGCGTCCATGCTCAACCCTACGCCGATAAGCCATATTCCGTCTAAACTCATGTACTTCTTCCTTTCAAAATCCGTGGTCTATATAAAAAATAAAACCATGTGCAGCCCGGCAAAGACTGCACACGGTTCTCGTTCTTTAATGCAAGCCAGATGCTTATAGCATCATTATGTTGACTTGACACGCCAATATGCGGCGCAAACTACTCCACCATGCTATTTTAACAAAACAGTTTACTGTTTTATTAAAATTGGCCATTTATATTATAAATATATAAAAGAACAATAGAGAAGTCAAGAAAATTTTTTCAATTCATTTTTCACACTTTTTTCATTTCAATGTCGGGCGACTGTGCTATACTGATAAACAATGCCCGTTTTGTTCCCGCGCAGCAGAATGTGGCGCTGTTGATTTTAAGCGCGGAGAATGGTGGAAAAACAAATGAAAACCAGGCTGATTGCGCTGATGCTTTGTCTTTCGCTGATGGCCGGCTGCGGCGCGGCATCTTCACAGGGCGATGCAAGCACATCCCAGACCGATTATGTTCCGTCTTATACCTATGTGAACCCCGACCCGGATATGGTCATGATCACGGCACCCGGCGGCGACATCACCTATGAGAATTACCGACTCTATCTCGATGTCGGCGAGCAGATGAACCGCATGACCGCCCGTCAGGATATGGCGGTTTGCGCGGCGCTTGAAAAAGATTTCCCCGGGATGGGCATTGAGATTAACGAGGAAGATTTTAAGGCTATGGCGTCGCAGCAGCTTCTGAGCGCTATGATGTATACGCCCTCGTTTGCCGAAAGCCTACAGCAGATCAGCGACGAAACCGGCATGACGCAGGAGCAAGTGACCGAGGCGATGATGCTGTCGTTTCGTCCCCAATATCTGATTCAGCTGTTGGGCGAGCATTATCAGCAGTTGGCTGCCGAGGAGCTCGATAAGCAGGAGACTTCGTCTGAGGCCACTTCAAGCGACGCATCTTCCGAGCCGGATAGCGAAGCGGCACAGGCTGCCCGTGATCAGGCCGCCTATGACAACGCCATAAAGATGATGCAGGAATATTCGGCTGATTACGAGACCCGGCTTTCGTTTGACGACGACTCGGCGCTTGTGACGATCGACGGCGAGGCGGTGCCCTACACCGACGCGATCAAATACTATCTCGATTATGCCAGTATCGCCAACCGAATTGACGCGGTCGCCTTTATACAGACCGGCGAGCTGGCGCTGCGTGAGCTTGAGCGCCGCAACACGGAATTTGACCGCACAAATTTTGAGGCGACACTCAAAGAATATGTCGACGGTTTGCGCGCCGACGAACGGGCCATGAAGCAGCTTGAAAAGGTCTGCAACAGCTTGGGCGCCACAGCGGATGACTACTTTAAGGTGCTTGAGCGTCCGCTTTGGCTGCAGGAGATCGGCGACCGGTACTACATCGCGATGACGGATGAATATAACGCACTCACCGTTGATTCGGGTGAAAAGCCGGATTCCGCGGACAGCTATTATGTTCAGGAGCTGGGCAAGCTTTTAGAGGGCAGCGAGATCGTCAACATCACCGGCAAATAGGAGGCCGCTTCTATTGCTGTAAAGGCTGCATGCGCAGGATCAACCATCCATGTGCCTGCGGCCTTTTGTTTTGCTTGAATTTTAGGACGTAAAATGGGATAATATAGTGTGCATCAATTTGGTATCGAAAGGGGGCGGCGCTTTTGGGGCGGTATGAAAGGCTGGTCGGCAACACGCTGGTGTTTGCGATCGGGTCTTTTTCTTCTAAGCTGTTGGTGTTTTTTATGCTGCGGTATTACACCGCCATGCTCCCCCCGGCCGAATTCGGCATCGCCGACCGTATTGCCACCACCAGCAATCTGCTCATGCCGTTTGTCATGCTCTCGATCAATGAGGCGATCATCCGCTTTGCGATGGATAAGTCGATTAAGCGCTCGGATGTTTTCTCCATCGGCCTTAAAACGGTGCTCGCGGGCTTTATCTTGTTTTGCATGCTGTCGCCGGTCATGCTGCTGATCGATATGCTCTCGCCCTATACGCTGTTGATCTACATCTATGTGCTGTTTGGTATGCTTAAGGCCGTTTGCGCGCAGTTTGTCCGCTCGATCGGGCTGGTCAGGCTTTTCGCTTTTGACGGATTTTTAGCCACCTTTACGACCATTGCGCTGAACATTCTGTTTCTGACGGTGTTTAAATGGGGCCTGTACGGCTATATTATTTCAATTGTTGCCTCAAACATTATTTCGATCTTTTTTCTGTTCATCGTCGCGCGGCTTGAGCGGTATGTCGATTTTACCCATCCCAACACCGCACTTCGGCGTGAGATGCTGCGATATTCGGTGCCGCTGATTCCGACGACGATGTTCTGGTGGATTGTCAGTACGTCGGATAAGTACATGGTCACCTGGTTCTGCGGCGACACGCCGACCGGCATGCTCGCAATCGCGCATAAAATTCCGTCGCTGCTCACGATTGTTTCGGCCATTTTCTATCAGGCGTGGCAGATTTCGGCCGTGGACGAATCGGGGCAGGGCCAGCGCACCACCCGCTTTTATTCTCAGACCTATGACTATTACAGCACGCTGCTGTTTTGTGCCGCCTCGGGCATGGTGATGCTGATTCAGCCCATTACCAAGGTGATGTACGCCCCGGTCTATTATGAATCGTGGCAGTATGTGCCCTTTTTGGTGGTGGCCGAGGTCTTTTCTTCGCTCGTGACCTTTTTGGGCTCGTTTTATATGGTCAGCAAGAAAAATGCTACCGTACCGCTGGCCATCTTTGTCGGCGCCGTGGCGAATATCGGGCTGAATTTCTGGCTGATTCCGCAATATGGCGTGATGGGCGCCGCCTTTGCGACGCTGTTAAGCTATCTGCTGGCCTTTGCGATCCGGGCGGTGGATATCAAGCGGCTTGTTCCGCTTGAGCTACGTCCGCTGACCACCGCCGTGCGCATGCTGCTGCTGATGGTTCAGGGCGCCTTGCTGATCCGGCAGGTGCCGCACAGCTTTTTAATTCAGCTTGGCATGTTTGCGCTGATGACGCTCGTGAATATCAAATCGGTGCTGCGTTTGGCGACCGCGTTGTTCGAACGCTTTGTCGCGCCGCGCACCGCTCGTTAAAAGGAGAGGACCCATGCCCACACAGCTTTTGTTCTTGTTTTTACTTTCAATGACGCCCATTATTGAGCTGCGCGGGGCCATTCCGATCGGCATCGGGTGGGGATATCCGTTCTGGCTTGTCTATATATTATGCGTCGTCGGCAATCTGCTGCCGGTGCCGTTTTTGATTCCGTTTGCAGGTAGGGTGCTGCGTTGGGGTGCAACGCTGCCTAAAATAGGGTGGCTGTTTCAAAAGATTTTGGATATCGGTGACAAAAAGGTCAAAAAAACGCAGAATACCAACCGCGCGCTGCTCTTTGCGCTTTTCGTGTTTGTGGCAATTCCAGCGCCCGGAACCGGCGCGTGGACCGGCTGCCTGATTGCGACACTGCTTCAGATGCGGCTGCGCAGGGCGTTCTGGCCGATTGCGGCGGGGGTTGCCGCCGCGGGGCTGATCATGGGGGTCACCTCCTACGGTCTGTTTAGCCTGATCAGGCTGTAATATAGGCCGCCTAACTTTTCCGAAGGGAGCCCGAGTTCAATGAACATTCTGGTCAGCGCCTGCCTGCTGGGACTCAACTGCCGGTATGACGGCTCGGGCTGCTATCAGGCGGAGCTCGAAAAGCTTAGGGCGAAGCATCATTTAGTGCCAATCTGCCCCGAGATTTACGGCGGCCTGCCTACCCCGCGCGAGCCTGCGGAGCGCATCGGCGGCAGCGTGATTACCAAAAGCGGCAGGGATGTTACCGCCGCATATGAGAAGGGGGCGGGAGAGACGCTTCTGTTGGCGAGGCGCTTAGACTGCCGGGTCGCGGTGCTCAAGTCAAAAAGTCCCTCCTGTGGGAAGGGCCAAATTTACGACGGCAGCTTTAGCGGTAGATTGGTCGACGGCGCCGGTGTATTGGCACAGCTATTGGCCGATGCGGGGATAACCGTTTTGACCGAGGCTGAAATTGAAATGCTGCTATAATTTCCAGCGAGATATTCTATTAGCGGTTGCCGCAAAATATAAACAACACTGAAAAAAGCAAATTACAACTATAAAATAGTGCATTAAATAGAACAGCACGCCTTGAAATGGTTTTTAAGAGCCAAATCAGGGCGTGCTTTTGCGTGCGGTTCTTAAAGGCATGTTTACAACGGTTTAAGCTTATAGGCATTAGCCCAACACCAAGCACTTGAAACAGCGGTTTAATAAACTGCACATTAATCTTGATTCTCTGCTATTTCTTTGTCTGGCGGAAGATTGGCGTTCACCAGCGCCAGCTTCTGGGCGCGGGTCATGCGCTTCAATTCCGCTTCGCGCCGCATAGCGGCACGCCTGTCGTCACAGCGCTCAAGATAGACCAACGTGACGGGTCTGCGCGTACGGGTATATTTGGCGCCAACGCCGTCGTTATGGGCAACAAGACGCGCGTCGGGGTTGTTTGTCCAGCCGGCATAAAGGCTGCCGTCGGCGCATCTGACCAGATAGGCAAAGGCTAACTTGCACATGGGGTGGCACTTCCTTTCCTCCCAGTCATTATAGCGCTGCAAGGGCGGCGCCGCAAGGCGGCTGCCGTATAAACGGCTTTGACGCGGGGGTCAGGAAATTGGCCAAAGTGAGACAGCCGCAAAAATAAAGGTTTACAAATATTCGGCTAAAAACGCTTTTATCGTACAAACGGGCTCTATTCAACATCGGAAGCGGACGGGTCTATTGCCGCCGCGTCAGTCTCTTTCTGCATGTCTTGGACCTCGGATTTTACCGACGCAGCTTCGGCCGCCTCGGACTTATGTTCGTTGGCTCGGCGCAACAGCTCGGTATCGGCCTGTGCCTGCGTGATGGTTCCTTCAGAAACCAACGATCGCAGCTCCGATTCGGACAGGGTCGTGAGGTCAAGGTTGTCGTCATCCGTCTGAGTCAAAGCAGACATGTCTATGAGCTTGGGCGTATCGTTGGCTGCCGCCTGTGTTTCGGCGTCGGCAAAGGCGGAAAGCGCGTTTGAGGCGTACTGATAAGCTGCCGCACTGATTTCAACGCGGTCGTATTTGTTGAGAACCTTTACCTCATTGCCGGGGCCGTCGGCGGACGTTTTTTCGGTCTGCTCTACGCTGGTGGTCTGGGCAGTACTGTTTACCTGCTGGACGCAGTCATATGCCGTCAGCTGCGTGTCGATTGTGCGTTCAATACCTGCGATGGAGATACTCATATGGTTCCCTCCTGATGTCGTTAATGATCCGATAGGTATGGTGCGCCTTATAGTTGAATATTAGCACCCCTTTAAACCGCACTCAATAGCAAGGGCCAAAATATCAGAAAACCTTCACAATTCGACAGGGGATTCTCACCAAGAGGATGGGGAGCGGGCTTTTTATTCCTGTTACCGCTTGACGGCGATCTTTTGGGTGGGGGTTTTTAATACCCCCAAAACCGCTCATATGCTAATAGATTGCACGGCCTACGCTTTCACTTTCTGATAAATATGGAACGGATCGGGTTGGAATGTAAAGCTGAAAAACAAAAGCGGATGAAATGCAAACCGCATTCCAACCGCTTTTGGAGAAGAGGGGGAGCTTAGTCTATGGGGGATAGCTCTTTTTCAGAAGAAGCGACAACCACCGAGCAGGCGATATCGCCGGTGATATTGACGGTGGTTCGCGCCATATCGAGTATGCGGTCGATGCCCGCAATCAGCGCCACGCCTTCAAGCGGCAGGCCGACCGACTGTAACACCATGCCAAGCATGACAACGCCCGCGCCGGGTACGCCCGCCGTGCCGATCGAAGCCAGCGTAGCGGTCAGAATAATGGTCATCTGCTGGCCCATGCTCAGCGGAATACCGTAGACGTTGGCAATAAACAGCGCGCAGATGCCCTGATAAATGGCGGTTCCATCCATGTTGATGGTCGCACCCAGCGGCAGCACAAAACTGCGTATCGGCAGCGGTACGCCCAAGCGCTCAGACGCCATCATAGAAAACGGCAGCGTGGCCGAGCTAGAGGCCGTCGTAAAAGCGAACAGCATTGCTTCAGAGCACTTTTTAAAGAAGGTCAGCGGGCCCATCTTTGCAAACACACGCACCGAAAAGGAATAGACGATGGCCATATGTAAGATGCAGCCGATATAAACCGCGAGGATGACGCTCAGCAACGGCAGCAGCACCGACGGACCGTTTGCGGCGACGATTGGTACGATGAGCGCGAAGACGGCGATGGGAGACAACTTCATGATAAGGGCCACCAGCGCGTACATGCACTCGGCCATGCCGTCAAAGAAATCCGCGACAGGCTTGGCGCGGTCGCCAACTATGACAATCGAACCGCCCAAAAACAGCGCAAAGGCAATAATTTGGAGCATATTGCCATCTACCAGCGCCTTGAGCGGGTTGGCCGGGATGATGTTGAGCAGCGTGTCGACGACGTTTGGCGCCTCCTGAGTCTGATAGGTCAAACCCTCGGCCAGCACAAAGCCGCCGCCCACATGCCCGATGTTGCCCACAATGAGGCCGAGCGTCACCGCCAGCGCGGTGGTAACGAGATAATAGACGATGGTTTTGCCGCCGATACGCCCCACGCGCTTGGCGTCGCCCAAGCCGCAGGTGCCGACGATCAGCGAAGAGAACACCAGAGGAACAATGATCATCTTGATGGCGTTGAGGAACAGGGTGCCTAAAGGTTTAATCCAGTTGTTGGCGAAGAGGCGGGCCTCCTCCCCCTGCATGCATAAACCGACCGCGATACCGGCCAAGAGTCCGATAAGAATCTGAATAGAAAGATTAAGCTTCTTTTTGGCGGACATTCTTTCAAATCTCCTTTCGTATGATACTATCTGCATCAGCATTACTTTAACATTACGGAAACAGAAAATCAACAAAAATATGAAAGATTGTATGCAAAAATCAAAATTTATGAATTATAAACAAGTATAACGTTTCAATACTTAAAATCAATTGTCACAATAATAGAGAAAAGAAAAATATTAAAAAAATTATGGAATGGCATAGACAATCTTGTCACAGAGTGCTATACTAATAAAAATTTAGATTTTTATGCGGCGGAGATTCCGTCGCACAGCATCCTTTAAATCGGTCCCGTGAGGCCGGCAAGGTTTGCTTTTGATGCCAATATTCAGACTGATATTGAGAAGCGCCTTGCCGCATTATATGCGGGCAGGACGCTTATTTTTATTTAAACCACAGAAAACCATTTAGATTAAAAAGGGGGAAAATGATTTGAAGCGCAAGGACATTATGGATGAGGCGGATATCAACCGCGCCTGCGTGCGGCTCTCGCACGAACTCATCGAGCGCAACAAGGGGACCGACGACGTTGTACTCATCGGCATTCAGCGGCGCGGCGTGCCGCTGGCTAAAAAAGTTTCGGCATTGGTCGAGCAGTATTATGGCGTGAAGCTGCCGGTAGGCATGCTTGATATTACGTTTTACCGCGACGACCTGTCGCTGTTGGCCGAGCATCCGGTTATCAACGGCACCGACATTCCGTTCATGGTTGCGGGTAAGCGGGTCGTGCTGGTTGATGATGTGCTTTACACGGGGCGCACCGCCCGCGCGGCGATTGAGGCTGTGATGGAAAACGGGCGCGCCAAGTGCATTCAGCTTATGGTTATGGTCGACCGAGGTCACCGCGAGCTGCCGATCCGGGCGGATTTTATCGGCAAGAATCTGCCGACCGCTAATAACGAGGTCGTGCATGTTTGCATCCCTGAATTCGATGGGGAAAGCGCTGTGTATATTGAATCGGAAGAATAACCGCGTGTATAGAAAAGGGTGAAAAAATGGCATTAAAAACAAAGGATCTGCTCGGGCTGCGGGACATCAGCCGCGAGGAGATTGTCGAAATTTTAAACACCGCCGAGGCAATGAAGCAGGTGGTAGTCGGCCCAACTAAGAAGACCTCGCATTTGCAGGGCAAGTCGATCGTAACGCTCTTTTACGAGAATTCCACGAGAACCCGCCTCTCGTTTGAGCTGGCGAGCAAATATATGTCGGCGGTAGCGGCGAATATCTCGGCCTCCACCTCAAGCGTCAAGAAGGGCGAGACGCTCATCGACACGGCCAAGACCATCGACATGATGGGCACCGACGTCATCATCATGCGCCACCCGATGAGCGGTGCGCCGCATATCATGGCCAAGCACGTCAAATCGTCCATTATCAACGCGGGCGACGGCACCAACGAGCACCCGACGCAGGGTCTGTTGGACATGCTGACCATCCGCGAGAAGAAGGGCGGGTTTGAGGGCTTAAAGGTCGCGGTGGTCGGCGACGTTGTGCATTCGCGCGTTGCGCGCTCGAATATCTATGGCTTGACCAAAATGGGCGCCAAGGTCGTGCTGGCGGGACCGCCAACGCTGCTACCGGCGCCCGGCTGTGAGCTGCCCGGTGTCGACTATTGCGACCATGTTGAGGACGCCGTGCGGGACGCCGACGTCGTCATGGCGCTGCGCATTCAGCTGGAGCGCCAGAAGAAGGGGCTGTTCCCCTCGGTGCGGGAATACTCGCGCTATTTTGGCATCGACCCTAAGATGATGCAGCTCGCACGGCCCGACGCGCTGGTCATGCACCCCGGCCCGATGAACCGCGGCGTTGAAATTTCAAGCTATGTCGCCGATTCCGACCAGTCGTTTATCAACGAGCAGGTCACGAACGGCGTAGCGGTGCGCATGGCGCTGCTATATATGATGACGAGGAGGGAAGGCCGATGAGCACACTGATTAAAAACGCCGTTATTGTTAATGCCGACGGACGGCAGAGCGCCGACCTTCTGATTGAAAACGGCGTCGTCGCTAAGATCGGGCAGGGGCTGAACGGTGCGGAGGAGATCATCGACGCCAAAGGCGCTTATCTGCTGCCGGGACTTGTCGATCTGCACTGCCATCTGCGCGACCCCGGCTATGAATATAAAGAGGATATTGTCAGCGGCACCCGCGCGGCGGCGGCGGGCGGCTTTACGTCGGTGCTGTGTATGGCCAACACCGATCCGGTCAACGACTGTGCGGCCATCACCGAGTATATTATCAATAAAGCCGACGCGGCGGGCTACTGCAAGGTGTATCCCTACGGTGCCGTCTCAAAGGGACTCGAGGGCAAGGAGCTTGCCGAAATGGGCGACATGAAGGCGGCCGGCGCGGTGGCCTTCTCGGACGACGGCAGCCCCGTCTCAAACGCGCGTCTGCTTGAGCTGGCGCTGCTATATTCCGCTCGGTTTGACGGCTATGTGGCCGTACACCCCGAGGAACTGTCGCTGACCGAGGGAGGCGCCATGAACCGCGGCGTGATAGCGACGATGCTCGGCCTGCCCGGCATCTCCCGCGCGGCGGAGGAGGGCCCCATCGCCCGCGACCTCGTTTTGGCTGAAGAAAATCAGGCGCGCATCCACATCTGCCACATCTCGACGGCGGGCTGCGTTGAGCTGATCCGCCACGCCAAGGCGCGCGGCGTTAAGGTAACCTGTGAGACGACGCCACACTATCTCTGCCTTGACGAAACGGCCTGCGAGGGCTACGACGTCAACGCCAAGGTTGCACCCCCGCTGCGCACTGTCGCCGATCAGGAGGCGTTGATCGCGGGGCTGTTGGACGGTACCGTCGACGCGATCGCGACCGACCACGCGCCGCACCATATCGACGATAAAAACATGGAATTTGCGGTGGCGGCAAAGGGCATCTCGGGTTTTGAGACGGCGTTTTCCTCCTGCTACACGCGCTTGGTAAAGAGCGGCATTTTCACCTTGGAAAAGCTGGTTGAAAAAATGTGCCTGACGCCTGCTCAAATTGCTAAAATACCGGGTGGCGTTATCGCCGAGGGACAGCCCGCCGACTTGCTTCTGGCCGACGACGGCGAATGGACGGTTGACGCGCAGAAATTTCTCTCGCGCGGCAAGAACACACCGCTGCACGGCAAAACGCTAAACGGGCGGGTGCTCAAGACCTTTCAGGCGGGGCGGTTGGTCTACGACCGCGCGTCCGATTAACGGCAGAAACGGAGGCCAACAGAATGTTAAATAATGCGGCAGACCGCCTTACGGCGGCAATTGAACGGGTCAAAAATCCGACCGCGATGGGGCTGGACACACAGGCTGGGCATTTGCCCGCCGAGTTCGCGCCCAAGGATGCTTCAGACGCGTCCGTCTGTGAGGCGATTTTAAAATATAATAAGGCGCTGCTCGACGGCATGGCCGATCTGATCGGCTGCGTCAAGGTGCAGGTCGCCTATTATGAAATTTACGGCGTGGCGGGCATGCAGGCCTTTGCCGAGACGCTGGCCTACGCGCGAAAGCTGGGCTATGTGACGATCGCCGACTGCAAGCGCAACGACATCGGCGCGACGGCCGGCGCTTACGCGCGTGCCTATCTAACCCCCGAGGGAGAGTTTTTTAGCGATTTTGTTACGGTCAACGCTTATCTGGGCGCTGACGGCATCGCACCGTTTATTGACGAAGCCAAGCAACACGGTGGCGGTATCTATGTATTGGTCAAGACTTCGAATCCCTCGGGCGGGCAGCTGCAAGACGTTGTGACCGCCGACGGGCGCAAAGTTTATGAACTCATGGCCGATCTGGTCAGCGGCTGGGGCGAGGAACTGATGGGCGAGAGCGGCTATTCCTCAGTCGGCGCGGTGGTCGGCGCGACGTGGCCCGCCGAATCGACGGCGCTGCGCGGCCGTATGCCGCACACCCCGTTCTTAGTCCCGGGCTACGGCGCGCAGGGTGCGACCGGCAAGGATTTAAGCGGCTGCTTTGATGCGGCCAAGGGCGGCGCGGTGGTCAACGCCTCGCGCTCGCTGCTCTGCGCACACCAAAAACACCCTGAGATGGGGTGGCTTGACGCGGTGCGGGCCGAGGCGGCACGCATGCGCGACGATATCACCGCCGACTACAGTGAAGGGGCGTGAGCGTGTGAAGCCCTTTATGGCTAAGATCTTAGAAAAAGGCCCTCTGGGCCGTGACATGGTCCGGTTTGTTCTGCAAGCGCCCGAGGCGTTTTTGCAGCCGGTGCTGCCGGGTATGTTTGTGCATATCAAGGTACCGGGCGATGCGTCGCATATTCTGCGGCGGCCAATTAGCATTATGGACGCCGACGCGAAAGAGGGTAGCCTCACGCTGGGTATTCAGCCCAAGGGCGACGGCACGCAGCGCATCTGTACGCTGAATGTCGGCGACGACATGGACATCATCGCGCCGCTCGGCAACAGCTTCTCACTGAACGGGGCTAAAACCGCGTGGGCACTGGGCGGCGGCGTCGGTGTCGCGCCGATGCTGTTTGCCTGTCACGCCTTTTCGGAGCAGGCCAAAATGACGGCGCTCTTAGGCTTTCGCACCGCCGAGCAGGTCTATGCCGAGGGAGAATTTGCCCCTTTCGCCGACTTGATGATCTGCACCGACGACGGCTGCCGAGGCTTTAACGGCACGGTGATCGACGCGGCGAAAGAGCGCATCGAGTTGCCCGAGTTGATTCTCGCCTGCGGGCCGACGCCGATGCTCAAGGCTGTGCAGGCGTTTGCCGCCGAGCGCAATATTCCCTGTCAGCTGTCCTTAGAGCAGCGCATGGGCTGCGGCTATGGCGCGTGCCTGACCTGCGCCTGCAAAACCCAAAGAGCTGACGGCGGCGAGACGTTCGCGCGAGTCTGCGCCGACGGCCCGGTCTTCGACGCAAAGGCGGTGGTGCTATGAGTAATCTCGATCTGTCGGTCAACCTCTGCGGCGTGACGCTTAAAAATCCGATCATCGCGGCCTCGGGTACCTTCGGCTTCGGGCGCGATTTCACCCGCTTCTACGATATTGCCAGACTCGGCGGCATCTCGGCCAAGGGCGTGACGCCCGATGCGCGCGCGGGCAATCCGCCGGCGCGCATCGCCGAGACGCCCAGCGGCATTCTAAATTCAGTCGGGCTGCAAAATCCCGGCATCGACGCGTTTTTAGAGACCGAGCTGCCGTGGATGCTTGAGCAGAAGGGGACGGTGCTCTGCAACATCTCGGGCAACACGCTTGAGGAATTCTGCCAGATGGCGCGCAAGCTCGATAAGAGTGACGCCACGTTTATTGAGGTGAACGTAAGCTGTCCGAATATCCATGCTGGCGGCAAGGTGTTTGGCAGCGACCCCGAAAGCATTCTGACCGTGACGCAGACGGTGCGCTGCTGTACGTCAAAGCCGATTATTATCAAGCTCTCGCCCAATGTGGCGGATATCGCCGAGATGGCGCTTGCAGCACAAGAGGGTGGAGCCGATGCGGTATCGCTGATCAACACGATCACCGGCATGGCCATTGACGTCAACACCCGCAGGCCGGTGCTCGCGAATGTAACAGGCGGCCTGTCCGGCCCCGCGGTGCGCCCGGTGGCGCTGCGCATGTGCTATCAGACGGCGCAGGCGGTGTCGATCCCCGTCGTGGGCATGGGCGGCATCATGACCGGCGAGGATGTTGTGATGTTTCTGCTCGCGGGCTGCACGGCGGTGCAGGTGGGCACGGCGAATCTCGCCGACCCGATGGCCTGTGTGCGCATCCTCGACGAGCTTGAGGATTATATGAACCGCAAGGGCATTAAACGGGTCGAAGAGCTCGTTGGCGCCCTTATAACCGAATAACCGGAGGGAAGCTTTATGACAAGAGAAGAAAAAATTCAGCTTTTAAAGGATGCGCAGGTGCTGCAGACCGGGCATTTTCGCCTGACGTCGGGCCGCCATTCCGACCAGTATATGCAGTGTGCCCGCGTTTTTGAGGACGCCAAATATGCCGAGCCGATCTGCAAGGACATTGCCGACGCGTTTCGCGATGAGAAGATCGACCTCGTCATCGGCCCCGCGATTGGCGGCGTTATTATCACCTACGAGGTCGCGCGGCAGCTTGGGGTGCGCAACATTTTTGCCGAGCGCGAGAACGGCGCTATGACGCTGCGCAGAGGCTTTGCGATCGAGCCGGGTGCGCGGGTGCTCGTCGTTGAGGACACCATCACGACCGGCGGCTCGGTCAAGGAGGTCATCGCGCTGGTCAAGGAAAAGGGCGGTGTGGTTGTCGGCGTCGGCTCGGTGGTCGACCGCTCGAACGGCGCGGTCAATTTCGGCGTGCCGCTGCACGCGGCGGTCTCGATGGAGGTTGTCTCATATGAGGAGGCCGACTGCCCGCTGTGCAAGCAGGGCCTGCCGATCACCAAGCCCGGCAGCCGCGTATTTAATAAGTAGTTAGGGGGTTTCTTAGAAGTCAAAACGGTAGAGGATTCTCTGATGCATAAGCGCAAGGAAAAAGCGCAGGAATACCAGATGTATTCCGAGCATTTTTGACGCGGCGATTGGCTCTTGCAGTAGCATTATGTTAAGTTGAGAACTTTTAAGAAAGCCCCTGAGCAAAAACAAAAACGCTCTCTATTCCGTGCGCCCGCACGGAATAGAGAGCGTTTTTGCTAATTTTTAATCGAAGCATGCAGCGCGGCGTGGCTGGCGCCCGAAATAATGCTGCATATCAGCTGCGAGAGCCGCTCGAGTGGCACTTGGTCGGCATTGCTAATCCACGATTCTAAAATGGCGACGGTGCCCGAGGCGATAAAATCCATAAAGCACATCAAAAGTTGCGGGTCTATGTCGCTGCGGCTTTGCAGTTGCTCGCCCCATAAATCGCGCAGGCGGGTACGGAAGTTGAACACAAGGTGCACATGCTCGCCCGATTCGATCAAAAGCTTAAAAAACGGCTGGTCGCTTTGAATTTCGAGAAACAGCTTTTCAAAGAACGGCGCGGGGTTTTCTAGCCCGTTCCAGATGTTATCTTTATCGATGAGGCCAAACAGCCGCCCTAAGAATTCGTCCTCAAGGTCGCGCAGCACCGAATCGATATCGGCGTAGTGGTTGTAAAAAGTTTTTCGGTTGACGTCGGCCAGCTCGGTTAGCTCACTGATCGAAATTTTTGCGACCGGTTTTTCTTTCATAATGGTCAGAAGGGCCGACTTGATTGCGAATTTGGTTTTTCGGCATCGCCGATCATCCTTATTATTGGATATCCCCGCCATAATTTGCCCCTTTCTCCACAATATTAATAAAATGTATGGAATAATACACAAACGATGCTAAAAGTGACCGTTGAATTCTTCTCAATTGTATAATAATATACATTAATGTAAAAGTCAACATATGTATAATAAATTGGGAGAGAAGATTACATGGTTACCAGTCAAAAAACAATGGTCGACCGCCTAATCAGCTTTATCGTGAGACGGAGAAACGGCATTGAAAAGTTCTTCATCCTCATGGTGGCGCTGTCTGCGGTCGCCGCACTGATGGTCCGGGTCAATTACGACCTGACCGAATATCTGCCGTCATGGGCGCCGACCAAACAGGGCATCGATGTGATGGAGGCCGAGTTCGGTTACCCGGGCACCGCGCGGGTGATGATCAAGGACGTCACAATCTACGAAGCGAAGCTGTATAAAGATCAGCTTGAGGCGATCGACGGCGTCGACAGCGTTTCGTGGGCCGCCACCGATATTTACACCTCGCAGGCCTTTTTAGAAGCGGCCGATATCAGTGATTATTATAAGGACGGCTACGCTGTTTATGATGTGCTCTTTGAAAAGGGCGATTCGGACCGCGCTTCTTATGCCGCTATTGACGCGATACGCGGTATGCTTGGCGACAAGTGCAGCATCTCGGGCCCGACGGTAGAAAACAAGACGGTCAGCGAAAATATGGCCCGGGAAATGCCGCGCATTCTGACCATCGGCGTGCTGTTCATCATCCTGATTTTGACGCTGACCACCAATTCATGGTTTGAGCCGGTGCTGTTTATGGTAACCATGGGGGCCGCCGTCATCATCAATACCGGCACGAATATCATGTTCGGCACCATTTCGTTTATTTCTTCTAACGCGGCGGCGCTGCTGCAAATTGCGGTGGCGATGGACTATTCCATCTTTCTGCTGCATACCTTTACGGCCGAAAAAGACAAAGGGATCGGCGTCGAGCAGGCGATGGAAAACGCGCTGCGCATCGCGATGAACTCGATTGTCTCAAGCGCGATGACAACGGTAATCGGCTTTTTGGCATTGGCCTTGATGCAGTTTACGATCGGCTATGACATCGGCATGGTGCTGGCCAAGGGCATTGTGTGCAGCATGCTCACCGTGCTACTGTTGATGCCCGCGCTGATTCTGCGCTGGCAGGATATTATCGAAAAATTACAGCACAGGCCGTTTATTCCGCCGCTTGATCAATTTGCAAAACGGGTGTTTGCCTCGCGGTATGCGGTGGCAACGCTCGTGCTGATTTTGATCGTGCCGTGCTATGTGGCGCAGGGCATGACCCATTATATGTACGGTACCTCGGTAGTGGGCTGTGCCGAGGGTACGCCCACCTGGCTTGAGAAAAAGGCCATCGATGACGTGTTCGGCATGAGCAACACCATTGTGGTTATTGTGCCAAATAAGGGCAACGTCATCGAGCGGAAACTCGCGGAGGAACTCAAGGCGCAGCCTTACATACGCAATGTCACAGCGCTTTCCGACACGCTGCCGCGGGGTATTCCCGAGAGCTTTCTGCCCGGCAGCCTAACATCGAAGCTGCACACCGAAGGCTATGCCCGCCTGCTCGTCAATCTGCGCAGCGACACCGAGACCGACAGTGCCTTTGTCTTCGACGACGACCTCAAAGCCCTCGTCGGCCGTTATTACCCTGAGGATACCTATTTTATCGGCAAAACGCCGGTTGCCAAGGATATTAAGCAGATTATTTTGCAGGACAACAAGGAGGTTAACCTGATCTCGATTCTGGGCGTGGCGCTCGTGGTGTTTATGGCCTTCGGCTCGCTTGCCGTGACGCTCGTCGTGCTCGTACCGATTGAGGTCGCCGTCTATGTCAACATGGCGCTGCCCTATCTGTACGACCAAAAGCTCGCGTTTTTGGGTTATCTGATGGTGAGCAGCATGCAGCTGGGCGCGACGGTCGACTATTCGATTCTGCTGACCAACAATTACCTCGCTATGCGAGAGGAAGAGCCGAATAAGCGCCAGGCTGCCATCAAGACAATCAGCAAGAGTACCGTTTCGATCATGACCTCGGGCTTGGTGCTGACCATCGTCGGCTATGGCCTGAACTTTATGTCCTCGGTGCCCACCGTTGTCGATTTGGGGCATCTAATCGGGCGCGGCGGATTGTTCAGCATGCTCTTTGTGCTGACGCTGCTGCCGCTGTTGCTGACGCTGTTCGACGGTGTCATACACCGAGGACGCGAGCGCACTCAAAAAATCAAGACGGCGCAGGCCACGCTGACAGCCAAAACCGGCGAGCGGGTCAAGCAGCTGGTCAGCGCCATTTGGCAGCGTCCGAACCGTAGAAATTTGACACCGCAGGAGGAAAGATAAGTTTATGCGCACCTCACAGAAAATAATAGCCGCCGCGTTGGCCCTTTGCATGCTGCCGGTTTTTCCCACCACCTATGCGCGCGCCGCTGCCCCAATGGTGACGGTGGACGAGACCGCGTATCTGATGCTGGATTATTACGGCGCACTGGACAATTTGAGCATCGTCAAGGGCTGTGATCTAAACGGTAACACCCAATTTGACGACTATGGCCGATATACCTCGGTGACGAATATGAGCACGCTCGACGCGCCCAATCGGCGTGACGACGGCGTAAGCTGGCAGCTGGATAGCGGCGCCGGTAACCGCTTTTATTACGAGGTGGTGCCCGAGAAGCAGACCGTTGATACGCTGCCGTGGACCGTTGATATCAGCTATAAGCTCAACGGCGCGCCGGCCCATGCCGAGGCGCTGGCGGGCGCTTCGGGGCTGATCACCGTTGAGGTGACCGCAACCCCGAACCCCAAGGCCAATGCCTATTACCGCGACAATTTTATTCTCGTGTGCGGCATGGCGTCGGATACCGGTAAAAACAGCAGCTTCACAGCACCCGGGGCGCAGTTTCAGTCGTTTGGTTCGTATCAGATGGCGTTTTTTATCGCCGCCCCTAAGCGCGAGGGCAATTTCAGCTTTGAGATCGGAACCGACAGCTTTGAAACGCCGGGCGTTGTTCTGGCGATGATGCCTGCCACCCTGTCGCAGCTTGACGACGTCTCAAAGATGAAGGAACACAAAACCAATCTTGAGGATGCCAGCCGTGCCATCGACGCGACGACAGCGGATATCCTTGACATGCTCTCGGCTATGTCGGGCGGCATGCGCACCACCGTTTCTGGTCTGAACACGCTTGATCAGGCGCGGGCGGCGATCGATAAGAATTCCGGCGGTATTACGCAGAGCGTCTCAAGATTGCGCGGCTCCCTTAAAGAGATGGAAAAGGGCCTAAATAACTACGCCGAGTTTTTGGGCGACGCCAAGCTTTCTTCGGCCATTAAGGGCATGGGCAGCAATGCCGAGTCAATTGCGGATGTTATGGGCAAAATGGGCGGGGACGTTGAGGACGTGTACAAGCTGATGAATAAACTCAAGGCGGCTATCCTCGAGTTTAACAGCGAGGATACCTCCCCGGCCAGAAAGCAGGCGCTTGTCGATGAGATTGCGTTGCTGACCGGCGAACTTGAGACGGCGCTCTCCTACGTTGATTCGTCGACCTTTGCGGGCTACATTAAGCGCATCGAGTCGTCGGTCGGCGAGATTGAATCGCTCGCGGGCGCCGCGGCGGGCGCGCCGGACGACGTGGTGCGGCAGTCAGCCGGCGCGATGCTGCGGGAGCTGCAAACCATCAGCGCGACGATGAGCGACATGCTCTCGGACAGTGAGGCGTTGTCGGGCAGCATCAGCGGCAGCATTGGCGACATCTACGCCCTCTCGGGCGAGATGGAGGATCTGCTCGAAGAGACCTCACGGGTCATGGACGACACGGCCGATCTGATGAAGGTCACGCGCGGTATGCTCGACTCGGTGGACGCCATGCTTTCAAGCAGCAGCGACCTGCTCAATGAGGGCGCCCGGGTCAGTATTGCGGGCGTCACCCAGATGCTTAACGATCTGCTCAATATCCTGCATAAGACAGACGACCTACAGGCCAACCGCCAAACAATCTCGGACATCGTCAAGGACGAGTGGCATCGGCTCGACGACGATTTTGGTGTGCTCGATATCGACACCGCCGCCCATAAGGTATCGCTGACCTCGGCTAAGAACGCGCCGCCGCGCAGCCTGCAGATTATGATGCGGACGCGTGAAATTGAGCTGCCCGACGAGGCCGAGGTCGTCTCCGCCGAACAGGAGGAGGCCCAAAGCACCGTTGGTGCGCGCATTGTCCGTGTGTTCAAGGTCATTAAGGACGATTTGGCAGAGCTGTTCAGATAGTTGCTATAATCAATACGACGGAGGGAACCAACATGCAAAAAAAGATAGGGGCTGCCGTTTTCTGTGCCGCGCTCGCGGCGGCCGCCTGTGTTCAGGCTGCGGCTGCTACAGATGATTTTGAACGGGATGTAATCTATAACCGGCAGAACCGCTATTATTTTGACAAGACTATAAAGGGCGAGACGGCCGAGGACAGCGCGTGGGAATTTGAGTTTGAGGTTTTTAACGGCGCGACCTTTACGGTTGACACCCAAGGGCAGGCTGATCTGACGCTTGGTGCGAACTGCGATTATGACGACGCGGTGCTTGAGCGCTATCCCGAAGCGAAGCTGTTGTTTTTTAACGGCAACGGCGACTACTTTCACCATTATGGCACGCTGTTTTTACCGGCCCAGCCGGGCAGTTGCATCTACCGCAACATCAACCGGACGCTGTATGACGTCGGCGCGACTTATGACGACGAGGCAGGCGGCTTTTTGCTGCGCACCCGGCACCTGAGCCAATATGTTCTGTCAGATCGGGCGCTGTCGGTTGAAAGGTTGGAAGCTGATAACCCGCTGTTGGCCGAGCCGTTGGAATAAGAATGCCTTAAACCGGTATTAAGGGGGCTTTCACCTGTATGGGTGAAAGCCCCCTTGGCGGTGATGTTCAAAAATCTGTCCGCCTTGAAAACAAGGCCTTGATATGCTATGATACGAGCGGACTACATGCTGATCATGTAAAAAAAGAAACCGTGCTAAGTGTTTAACGGCGGTCTGAAAAAGTACTATTGAGCGGATATCAGGATAAACGGCGAGCAAGTCTGCCCACGCGGTTTAAAACATAAAAATTTTCCAAATATATCAAAAGCGGAGGTGGTGTATGCGTGAAAATAAAGCTGGGGATAATCAGTCTTCTGCTTGGCTTGATTTTGATCTGTGGATGCGCTAAGCAGGAGCTGCCGGTTAGACTGCGTTACGATCTCGTGTCCTACCCCGAAACGCTCGACCCACAGTACGCGACCTCTTCGGCTGCGCGAACCGTTATCGAGAATTCGTTTGAGGGGCTGACGGCAATCTCGCCGGCAGGCGAGATTGTGCCCGCCTGTGCCGAGCGGTGGACCGTCTCTGACGACCGGCTGATCTATACCTTTACGCTGCGCGACGGTCTGCGCTGGGCCAACGGCGACCCGCTGAGGGCGCAGGACTTTGCCTTTGCGCTGCAAAGGCTCTTCAACCGCGACGCGCCCGCGCCGGACGCCAATCGCTATAGCATGATTAAAAATGCCGAGCAGATTCTGGCCGGCGCGCTCGACGTTACCGCCCTTGGCGTCCGCGCAAAGGGTGATACGGTTTTAGAGATTACACTGGCGCATGACGATCCGTCGCTTTTGTCGCTATTATCAAACGCGTCAGCTATGCCGTGCCAGCAGAGCTTTTTTGCCGGTCAAAAAGGTCGATATGGCCTGACGGCGGATAATTTATTGTGCAACGGCCCCTTCTTTGTTAGGGGCTGGAACAGTGATGCTATTTCGGTACAACGCAACGAATCGTTCCGCAACCCGGTGCAGATTGACGGCGTCGATTTTTATGTCAACCGAGGCGACCCGGTGTCGTTATATCTTGAGGGCAAAAGCGATCTGGTCTTTGTCCCCTTTCAGCGGCTGGCCGAGGCACAGGGCTTAGAGGGCAAAATATTCTATGATCAAAGCTGGATGCTGCTTTACAACACCACCGGCAAGCTGCTGGCCCGGCGCGATGTTCGCGCGTCTCTGACGGCGGCGCTCGCTCCCGACCAACTGGTAGAAAGGCTGCCGGATTACCTGCAGCCTTACCATGGGATTATTGCCCCGAGTGCCATGCTTTGGGGTAGCCCCTATCGCGAGCTGGCGCCGATACCGCAGCCGGCGGCGCTGCCGGACGGGGCCCGCCAGATGTTTTTAAGTGCTGTTGCGGATCTGGAACAGGAGGATGTAGGCCGCCTGACGCTGCTGGTCAGTAATTTTTTGCCGGGGCCCGATCTGGGCGGTGCCATACAGCGCAGGTGGCAGCAGGAGCTTTCAACCTTTGTAAACATGGAGCAGTTGGATTATTACGACCTGCTTGAGAGAGTTGAAAACGGAAAATTCGATATCGCTATTGTTCCGCTTACGGCGCAGGGGAACAGCCCGGTAGATCTTTTATCCGCATTTGAAAGCCTGCCGCTTACCCAAAGCGACGATGCGCCCTCAATCTCTGAGATCATCAGCCGGGCCAGACAGCAGTCGGAGCCGGATACGGCTGCGGCGCAATTGTTTATGGCAGAACAAAAGCTGGTGGATGAATATGTGGCCGTTCCGTTGTTTGTTGCGCCATCGCTTTTTGCGACCGGAGAGGGCATTGAGGGGGTGTCTTATTCCACCGTGTCCCGTACGGTCTATTTTGCGGATGCTAAACGCGTCCGGTAAGCCATTAATCTAACGGGTGCTCTTTCTCCCATCGGTTTAGATATTCCTCGAGAATCTGCTCGGCCTCTCGGTTGGCGGAACGTTTATTGTGCTTGGCCAGACGTTTTAGCCGCAGCAGCAGTTCTTTGGGAATTCGCAGCGAAAAAGGGGTGCTGTTGGATTGCATCTGCGTCACCTCCTTGACTTTTGTTACTACCATATTACGCAACAATGCATTGAGAGGTACACGCCGCGAGAAAAGAAGCGTAAAACTCAAAAAAGCACGCCAAA
>JAEWBS010000067.1 GCA_023391005.1 Bacillota bacterium
TAAAAGTAATCGGCGTGGGCGGCGGTGGCGGCAACGCTGTCAATAGAATGGTGCTTTCGGGGATGAAGGGCGTTGAATTCATCTCGATGAATACCGACTATCAGGCACTTGCGACCTCGCACGCAACCTACAAGCTCAACATCGGCGCGCGCCTGACCAAGGGCAAGGGCGCGGGCGGACAAGCCGACGTGGGTCAGCGCTCCGCCGAAGAAAGCCGCGACGAGATTACGGCGCTGTTAAAGGGCGCCGACATGGTTTTTGTCACCGCCGGTATGGGTGGCGGCACCGGCACGGGCGCTGCGCCCGTCGTCGCTGAGATTGCCCGCGATATGGACATTCTGACCGTCGGCGTTGTGACCAAGCCTTTTAAATTTGAGGGCAAGCGCCGCATGGAGCATGCCGAGATGGGCATTACCGCGCTGCGCGAGCATGTCGACGCGCTGCTGATCATCCCCAACGAGCGGCTGCAACAGATTTCGACCGAAAAAATTACCCTCGCCAACGCCTTTGCGGCGGCGGATGAGGTCTTGCGTCAGGGCGTGCAGAGCATCTCGGATCTCATCTGTACGACCGGCATTATCAACCTCGACTTTGCCGATGTCACGAGCGTCATGAAGGGTGCCGGCAACGCGCACATGGGTGTGGGCCGTGCCTCCGGCAAGGACAAGGCCCGTGTCGCGGCCGAGATGGCCATCAACTCCCCGCTGCTTGAGACGAGCATCAATGGCGCGATGGGTGTCATCGCCAACATCGTTGCCTCGCCCGATATCGCGCTTGATGAGGTGTATACCGCCTCCGAGCTGATCAGCGACGCCGCGCATCCCGACGTCAACCTCATCTGGGGTGTCGCCTATGACGAAAACCTTAACGACGAAATTCTCGTCACCGTCATCGCCACCGGCTTTGAGCGCGCAGATGAGTTTGGCGTTTCGAATTACATCAAAGACATCGCGGGCTATAAGCCCAAGGATAATGTCGCGGTGCGTATGCCCGCGCCGCAGCCCGCGCCCGTCGCCGCGCCGGTCAGGCCTGTGGCTCATGCCCCTGCTGTGCCCGAGCCCCAGATGGCCCAGCCGCAGATACAGCAGCCGAATATGTTCATCGAAGAAGAACCGCCCGAGGAAGATCCCTACGAGGTCATTATGCGGATGTTCGGCAGAGGCAAGAAATAACACATAACATGCATTTGCAAAGCAGCATAGCTATTGAAAACGCCTGCCGCACGCCGTGGGGCTTTGGGGCGCTTGCAATGGCTATGCTGTTATTCAATCACTGTTTTGAAAGAGGTAGGATATGAAGCGTTTTTCAGTCGACAGTAAGCTTTCCCCGCGCAGCGCAGCGCTCTATATGGCGGTGTGCGCCTTTTTGTGGAGTTCCTCGGGCGCGTTTATTAAGCTCATCGAATGGAACGGTATGGTGATCACCTGCCTGCGCAGCGTGGTGGCTGCCGCCGCGCTCTATCTTTATCTGCGTTTGCTGGGCAAAGGGCTGGTCTTAAACCGCCTGACGCTGACAGCGGCCATAGCGGTATGCATTAAATACATCTTTTTTGTCCTTGGCAACAAGCTGACCTCCACCGCCGCCATGGTGGCGCTGCAAAATACCAGTCCGGTGTTTGTGCTGATCATTTCGACTCTGTTCTTCCGAAACAAGGCTCGGGGTAAGGATATATGGGTGTCGGTCGCCACCGTGGCAGGCGTTGCGCTGTTGACGCTTGATCGCACCGGCCCTTCGAGCATGACCGGCAACCTGATGGGGCTGACCGTCGGCGTTACGACCGCTATTATGTACGTAATGTCGGCGCAAGGTAGCAGCTATGAGGAGTCGCTGAGCATCATCACGCTGGGTCATATCTATACGGCGGTACTCATGGCGCCGTTTTTGTTTTTTTCCGATATCACGTTTACAACGCAAAATGTCGCAAGCATTCTGCTGCTCGGCGTGGTGCAGCAGGCGGTCGCATACGCGTTGTTTGGCTTTGCCACGCGTTCTGCGCCGCCTTTAACCTGCACGTTGATCTCCAGTGTCAACCCGCTGTTCAGCCCGGTATGGGCGGCGGTGCTGGTACAGGAGATCCCGGGTCCGGCAACCATTGCCGGATTTATTGTCGTTCTGGGCGCGATCACGCTGTGGTCGGTCTCAGACGCGAAACAAAAGACCAAAGCGCCGCCCGAAAAGTGATGCTAGTTCAGGCTGTTAACCAGTGACTGCATCTCGGACTTCGATTGGACAGTCTTAGCGCGAGCCAAAATTTCGCTTTTCTGTCCTTCGGGGAGCGTTGCGTAATTCTGCATTGCGGTAGGCTGCATCGCAAGCGCCATGGCAAAACCCATCGGCAATTCAGAGGTTGGATTGCTTTGCTGATTCATTTTTATCACCTCGGCAACAGTATTTCCGGCGATAAGAATGAATAAACGAAGGTTTATATGGCACCCGAACAGTTAAAATCCTGCGAATTTTTCAAAAAACAACAAGAGAGGGATACAATATGGTCGAAGAGTCCCAGTCGCTGATCGTCCTCGGCACCGGAAACGCGATGGTGACGCGCTGTTTTAACACCTGCTTTGCGCTGCGCCTCGGACCGGGCTATTTTCTGGTGGACAGCGGCGGCGGCAACGGTATTTTGCGCGCGTTGGCAAATACCGGCATTTCCGCCTGCGATATTCACGATGTTTTTATCACGCACGCCCATACCGACCATATCTTGGGGGTACCGTGGCTGGTGCGCAGCGTTGGGACGCTGATGCTCTCGGGACGCTTTGACGGCACGCTGAACATCTATTGCCACGATGTGGCTGAGCAGGCGATCCGTACCATCTGCGATTTAACAATACAAAAGAAATTTACCAAGCTTTTTGACGACCGCATTCGGTTTGTCACGCTCAAAGATGGCGACACCGCGCGGATTTTAGGCTGCGACATGCGCTTTTTCGATATCCGCTCGACCAAGGCCAAGCAGTTCGGCATGCAGGTGGCGCTGCCGCAGGGACGTCGACTCGTGTGCCTCGGCGACGAGCCGTGCGATCCCGCCTGCGAAGCTCTGGCTGCCGACGCCGACTGGCTGCTGTGCGAGGCATTTTGCCTTTATGAAGACCGCGACCGCTTTAAGCCCTACGAAAAGAACCACAGCACCGCTAAAGACGCTGCCGAGCTGGCCACGCGGTTGGGTGTTAAAAACCTCGTTTTGTGGCATACTGAGGATAAAACGCTCGATACCCGCGCCGCAGCCTATACTGCTGAGGCAAAGGCGTATTTTAGCGGCAACATCTTTGTGCCAAACGATCTGGATGTTATATCGCTTTAGGCGTGCGCCGCGATAATTTTATTACTTATTGCGCAAAGCCCCTATACGAGATTCATGCGCGCGCTCAATTAAAATAAAATTAACTTTAATAGACGAGCTTCGGCTATACCGCGCCGGTTTTCGCTTAAAGGCGAAGCGCTTCTTTGACAATTTCTCGAATGAAAATCCCGCGCTGCGATTTTTAGATAAAAATACTATAATAAGGCGGTTGGCGCGCCTTTAGCGGCTATTGACAGCGGCGCCGCATCGGCGTTTAATTATTTTATCCGATTTGCCGCTACATATTATTTTGAGCTGAGTTCAAGCTTTTTGAACCTGAACTGTTGTGCTTTTTGGCGCGATATGCTATAATAACACGCGGCAGTCATTTTGGCGGCACAACGGCGGCGAACGCTGTTGCGGCAAAAAATACGGCCAACGCAGTCAAGACGGGCGTGTGGCCTGTCATGCGGGTATGTGGATCCTGTGCGACGAGGTTTCGTGAACCATGTCAGGCGGGGAACCGAGCAGCATTAAGCGGAGCGCCTTGTGTGCCGCAGGTAATCTGCATCCCCGCATGAGAGCCCACAGGCGGTTTTGACTGCTTTTTGTTTTCATTTTGCTGTATAGCCAAACAGTTTAAAACTTGGATTGTTCCGACGGTCTGTTTTGAGCGCCACTGCGCTGTCGCCCTTGGCGTGCTAAAATAGCCTCGCCAATTCTGGTGCGATTTCAAGTTGTTTGACTGTAATGCGCGCCACCGCTCAAGATGGTGGAAACCGGTGCCTTCACTGTGCCGACAACGGTATAGTGTTTATGCGCCGACGCTTGCGGGGTGCGGCATTGATCGAATCTGGTTTTGCGAGGTGACTTAAGGGATGCGGCAGGCGCTTTATCGGCTATACCGTCCGCGCCACTTCGACGAGGTGGTCGGGCAGGCGCACATTACAACCGTGCTGAAGAATGAGATGCGGCAGGGCAAGCCGTCGCATGCCTATCTTTTCATCGGTTCTCGCGGAACCGGCAAGACCACCTGTGCCAAGCTTGTCGCCAAGGCGGTCAACTGCCTCGCGCTGCAAGACGGCAGCCCCTGCGGTGAATGTGAGATCTGCCGGGGCGTCGACGACGGCTCGCTTTTAGATGTTGTCGAGATCGACGCGGCCTCGAACAACGGCGTCGATAATATCCGAGATCTGCGCGACGAGGCGGTGTTCACGCCCGCCATCGCCAAATATCGTGTTTATATCATCGACGAGGTACACATGCTTTCAACCAGCGCTTTTAATGCGCTGTTAAAAATTCTTGAAGAACCGCCCGAGCACGTCATTTTTGTGCTGGCGACAACCGAAATTCACAAAGTTTTACCAACGATTATCTCACGCTGCCAGCGGTTCGATTTTCAGCGCATCGAAAGCGCCGTTATCGCCGAGCGCCTCTTGGAGGTCGCGCGGCGGGAACAGCTGACGCTGGCCGATGAGGCCGCTGCGCTGATCGCCCGCCTCTCAGACGGCGGCATGCGCGACGCGCTGTCGCTTTTAGATGTCTGCGCCGCCGATACCGACGACGTGACGCTTGAAACGGTTGTCAGGGCCGCGGGCCTGACCGGCAGCGCCCATCTGCTGGCTTTAACCGACAGTATCTTCGCCGGTGATACGGCGGGCATGCTCTCAAAGCTTGCCGAGCTGCGGCAGAAAAGTATGGAGCCGCAGCGGCTCTGCGAGCAGCTTTGCGGCCATTACCGCAACCTGATGTTGGTCAAAACGCTTGAAAAGCCCGACGCGCTGCTCGACTGCCTGCCCTCGGAGCTGCCGAATTTGCGCGCGCAGGTGCAGAAAACAACGCTGACCGACCTGCTGCACAGCTTGTCGGTGCTGCAAGAGACGGCGGCGCGCATCGCCAAAAGTCCGATGAAGCACGCCGAGCTTGAGTTGGCACTCGTAACGCTGTGCGAACCGGTGGCCCGCACCGGCCATCAAGCATTGCTCAAACGCATTGAGGCGCTTGAGTCGGCGTTGCGCAACGGGAGCTTTTCGGCATCTGCCACCGCCGCGCCCTCGGTTATCGCAAGGCCTGAGCCTGCGGTGGCCCCGGTGACGGCGGTTCCGACAAAAGCGCCGGAGCCGGCACAGTCCGTTGTGCAGCCGACATCCGCAGCGCCGTTTGACGCGGAACCCCCGCCTCTGCCGCCCGCCGAGGCGGCGTCCCCGCCACCTGCCGCTTACACCCCGCCTTCAGACGGCGTGGCGGCGTTTGGCCTCTGGCCGCAGGTGCTTGAGCGGCTGGCGAAAATCAATCTCTCAATCTATGCGATGATGCGCGGTACAAAGGCGTATTTTAACGGCAAGCAGGTGCTTATCGATGTTTCAAACCCTGTTGTGCTTGAAATGCTGCGTGACAATGAATATACTAAAAACAGCATCAAACAGGCGATCTTTGAAGTGACGGGAGACCGATGCGGGCTTGGCCCCTACCGCCCGCCCGAGCAGGAGGTTCCTCAGGAGGATCCGCTCGAAAAGCTCATAGAATCGCTTGGCGATGCGCCAAATATAACGATTGAATAGGAGAATTCTCATATGAAAGCAAGACTTCCCGCAGGGATGGGCGGCGGCCCCCAGAACCAGAAGGACCTGATGCGCAGAGCGCAGAAAATGCAGGAGGAACTCGCCCAAAAGCAGGCCGAGATTGAGGAGCGCGAGTTTACCACAACCTCGGGCGGCGGTATGGTCGAGGTGGTTATGAACGGTAAGAAGGAGCTCAAGGCACTTAACATCAAGCCCGAAATTGTCGACCCCGACGATATTGAAATGCTTCAGGATGTCATTATGGCGGCGGTCAACGAGGCGATTCGCGCCGTAGAGGATATCACCAACGACGAGATGGGCAAGATCACCGGCAGCCTGAATCTGCCCGGCATGCCCGGCTTGTTCTAGGCTATGGCGTATCAGGTTGCGTCTCTTGCAAAGCTTGTCGAGCAGTTTGCGCGCCTGCCCGGAATAGGCCGAAAAACGGCCCAGCGCCTCGCTTTTTATGTGCTGAGCCAGCCCGAGCAGTACGCCCGCGATTTTTCGGCGGCGCTGCTCGAGGCCAGCCGCAGCATAAAGCGCTGCACCGTCTGCCAGAACCTTGCGGATAGCGACAAATGCGCGATCTGTGAAAACGAAGCGCGAGACCGTTCTATTCTCTGCGTCGTTGCCGATCCGCGCGATGTGATGGCATTCGAGCGCATGCGCGAGTATAATGGGCTGTATCATGTGCTGCACGGGCTGATTTCGCCGATGGACGGCATCGGCCCTGATCAGCTCACCGTCAAGGAGCTACTCTCGCGCCTTGACGACGGCGTGCGCGAGGTGGTCATGGCGACCAACCCCACCGTGGAGGGGGAGGCAACCGCGATGTATCTTTCGCGGTTGATTAAGCCTTTAGGCATCAAGGTGTCGCGTCTGGCGTACGGCATTCCGGTGGGTGGTAATCTCGAGTTTGCCGATGATGTCACGCTGTGCCGTGCGCTTGAGGGCAGAAACGAGATGTAAACCGGGCGGGGGAGATAAGCTGCCGACCGGTTTGCACCCGGGGAGGTTGAAGGTTGCGAAAAAGCTGTTTTCAGACGAAATAGGCCGATTTATAAAATTTGGCTTAACGGGTGTCATGAATACACTGGTTGACTACGGGGTGTTCTTGGTGTTATCATATTTAAGCGTAGATGTTTATCTGTCGCAGGTCGTTTCTTATTCCTGCGGCATGCTCAACAGCTACATTGTTAACCGAAGCTGGACCTTCGGCAGTCAGAAGCGCTTTTTCAGCATGCAGATGCTGCGGTTTATCGTTGTGAATCTCAGTCTGCTGCTGTTGAGCCTCGGCGTGCTGTGGCTGGGCGCGCAGCTCGGGTACGGCAAGCTGATATCAAAGCTTGGCGCCACCGTCGTAACGTTGGCGGTCGGCTTTGTCGTTAACCGGCTCTGGGTATTTAAGAAGGCATGATTTTGCAGTTTCGCAATAAAGGAGGTGCCGACATGGCGGAAAAGAAGGACACGAAAACCATCGCAACCAACCGTCAGGCGCGGCACGAATACTTTGTGGACGAAAGCTTTGAGACCGGTATCGCCCTAAGCGGCACTGAGGTCAAAAGCCTGCGGGCCGGCACCGTGAACCTCAAGGACAGCTGGGTGGATATCGGCACCGGCGAGCTGATTGTCAAGCAGATGCATATCAGCCCCTATGAGAAGGGCAACATATTCAACAAAGACCCCATGCGCGAGCGCAAGCTTTTGATGCACCGCCGCGAGATCAACCGTCTCTACGGCATGGTGCGGCAGCAAGGCTATACGCTAATTCCGCTGTCGCTCTACTTTAAAGGCTCGCTGGTCAAGCTGCAATTGGGGCTTTGCCGCGGCAAGAAGCTTTACGACAAGCGCGAGGATATGGCCAAGCGCGACGCAAAGCGCGATATTGACCGCGCGATGAAAGAGCGCCAGAGATAAGGAGCGATGTGCGATGACCCATAGCTGGAGATGCCCAAAATGCGGCAACGACTCGTATGAGACCGACCAGTTTCAGGCAACCGGAGGCACCTTTTCAAAGCTGTTTGATATCCAGAACAAGCGGTTTACGACGGTGAGCTGTGCCAACTGTCGGTTTACAGAAATTTATAAGGCAGATGTTAGCGAAATAGAGAATATATTAGATTTCCTCATCGGGCACTAAAATGCCCGGCGCCATATTATGGGGGCGTAAAGGTTTCGACGGGGATTGTGAAGCAGAAAAAGCGAGCAGAGGGCGGGCCCTCTATAATACCCGAATTTTAAATTTAAACGCAGATAACAATCTAGCGTACGCAGCCTAATTAGGCTGTCGTCCTACCGCGGAGCACCGCGGCTGCGGATAGGGCGTCGATTAGCGGTCCATTCTAAAGGGAAGGCTCCCCGCACCTTTAGAACATTAGGGGATACCGAAGCGCGCAGC
>JAEWBS010000124.1 GCA_023391005.1 Bacillota bacterium
AAAACGGCTTAGCAATGCGGCTTTTCTGGTGGACGATAACGGGCTCGAACCGCTGACCCTTCGCACGTCAAGCGAATGCTCTACCAGCTGAGCTAATCGTCCATGTCACTTCAAGCGACATTGGCAATTATACAACACCAAAATTAAAAAAGCAAGGGGTTTATCTAACTTTTTTTACATTATTTTTACGAAGGATCGGTCCAAGTGTAAAACACACGAAAAACCGCCCTCAAATTCCGCTTGTTTATGCGGATATTCGCCCAAATCCCAACAGTCGGGCAGGCAAATCTGACAGGCCCATGCCCTTCTCCTCCCCTCGAGCAGGATGCCAGAAGGAAATCGACAGAAGAATATCTGCACACAGTCGTTCAATCGGCCGCAATCCGGCGTTTAATTGCAAAACAGGGAGATATTCTGAGCATATCGCGTATAAGGGGCTAATTTGACAATTTGCCGCCGCTTTTTCTAGTTAGCATTTTACCTTACTAAACTGTTATAATAAAGCCTGTTTAACGGTCAATAGAAAGGATGAATGATTAATGAAAAAGATTTTTTGTGCAACCCTCGCCGCTGCTATGGCGCTTGCCATGACTGCTTGCGGCGGCACTTCAAGCGCTCCGGCATCCGCGGCTGCCCCCTCAGAGGCGCCGTCCGCCGCCTCTGATTCGCCGGTTGTTTCCGCCGTCGTCCCTGAAACAGCAGCCTACATCGAGCTGACCGAGGATCTGGGCGCCGAGCAATACGGCGTGGGCTTTCGCAACGGCGATATCGCCTTCGGCCTTGAGGTTCAAAAGTACTTAGACGAGATGATCGCCGACGGCACCGCCGCCAAAATCTCTGAGAAGTGGTTTGGCACCGACGCCCTCTTTAAGGATCAGGCCTTCATCGAAGAATCCGCCGCGCCCGCCGAGGATAAGTCGCTTGAGACGATCAAGGCCAAGGGCAAATTCATCGTCGGTCTCGACGACAGCTACCCCCCGATGGGCTTCCGTGACGACAAAAACGAGATTGTCGGTTTCGATATCGATCTCGCGAAGGAAGTTGCCAAGCGCATCGGCGTTGAGGTCGAATTCCAGCCCATTGACTGGGACTCAAAGGAGCTTGAGCTCAACGGCGGCAAGATCGACTGCATCTGGAACGGCATGACCATCACCCCTGAGCGCATTGCAAACATGTTCTTTGCAAAGCCCTACATAGCCAACCAGCAGATCATCATCGTCCCCGCTGCTTCCGGCATCACCGCCAAGGCACAGCTTGAGGGCAAGATTGTCGGCCTGCAAAAGGGCTCCTCCTCGCTTGAGGCCCTCACCTCCGACCCTGTCGGTGAGAAGGTCAAGGAAATTGTCGAGTATCCCGACAACGTCTCGGCCTATATGGATTTACAGGCCGGACGCATTGATGTTTTTGTCGTCGACTCGGTTGTGGGCCGCTACGTCATTTCTCAGAACGCGAAATAATTAAAACGGGAACGGTGGTCGTACATCCATGCTGAAAAACCTTTTTGACATCGCCCTTCTGTTGACCGACGGCGTCAAATATACGCTTCTGCTGTTTGCGGTCACCATGGTCGGGTCGATGCCGCTGGGGCTGGCGCTCACGTTTATGCGCAGCGGTAAAAATGCCGTTCTGCGCGGGATCACCGGCTTTTATGTCTACATCATGCGCGGCACGCCGCTGCTGCTACAGCTTTATTTCTTCTATTACGGTCTGCCGTTTATTCCGGGTATGAAAAACGTCATCGTGCTCGACCGCCTGATGGCGGCGATGTTCGCCTTTGTGTTAAACTACGCGGCTTATTTCTGCGAGATATTCCGCGGGGGCATCATCTCGGTGGACAAGGGCCAGTATGAGGCCGCGCGGGTGCTCGGCTTCTCAAAGGCGCAGACGCTGTTTAAGATCGTACTGCCGCAGATGCTGCGGGTGTCGCTGCCTGCCATCGCCAACGAGAGCATCACGCTCGTTAAGGATACGGCGCTGGTCACCGTTATCGGCGTGACCGAGATTTTATATTTTGCCAAGGCGACGGTCAACCGTCAGGCGGTCTTTACGGCATACCCGGTGGCGGCGGTGTTCTATCTGCTCATGACCTGGGTCATCACACGGCTGTTCGACATGCTCGAGCGCAAATACAGCTTTTAAGGGGGCGCGTTAGGATGAATATTATTGAAGTGCGCGACCTCAAAAAAAGCTTTGGCGACGTCAAGGTGCTCGACGGCGTCTCGTTCTCGGTCGAAAAGGGCGAGGCTATTGCGGTTATCGGCCCCTCAGGCTCAGGCAAAAGCACCATGCTGCGCTGCCTAATTGGCTTAGAGCACGCCGACGGCGGCGACATCATCATTGAGGGCGACCCGCTCATGCAAAACGGCGTCTATGTCGCCGACGCGCAGATGCGCAAGGCCAGCGCCAAAATGGGCATGGTGTTCCAGAGCTTCAACCTCTTTCCGCACATGACGGTGCTCGATAATCTGATCGCGGCCCCGACCATGGTGCGCAAGGAGAGCAAAGCCGAAGCGATCGACCGCGCCCGCGCACTATTGAGCGACGTCGGACTGCTGGATAAAGCCAATATCCATCCGTCGGCCTTGTCAGGCGGACAAAAGCAGCGGGTGGCGATTGCCCGCGCGCTGATGATGAGCCCCGACCTGCTGCTGTTTGACGAGCCGACCTCGTCACTGGATCCCCAGTTGACCGCCGAGGTGCTCGCCGTCATGAAAAAGCTGGTCAAACAGCGCATGACAATGATTGTTGTCACCCACGAGATGGGCTTTGCCCGTGAGGCGGCCGACAGGGTCATGTTCATGTGCGACTGTAACATCGTTGAGATGGGGTCGACTCAAGAGATTTTTGACCATCCCAAGGACCCGCGCATCCGCGAATTCATTCAAAGCATCTTATAAACTCAGGCTGTATTGCATTTAAAGTCGTGCAATACAGCCTGTTTTTTGCACTTTTTCGTGTGCTTTATCATATCATACTACTGGAATAGAGGTAAAAAAAGCATGCGGGAGGTTTGCTATGCCAACGATTTATTTGAGTCCCTCAACGCAGGAGGGTAACTTTTATGTCACCGGCGGCTCGGAAGAATACCATATGAACCAACTGGCCGACGCACTCGAGCCTTACTTACGTGCCAATGCCATCAACTTTAAACGCAACAATCCCAACCAGAGTGCCGTACAGAACATCCGCGAATCCAACGCCGGGGACTACGCGCTGCATCTGGCGCTGCACTCCAACGCCGCGCCGGTTTACGGCAGCATGCGCGGCGTGGACATCTATTACTTCCCCGGCAGCCGCTCGGGGCAGCGCGCCGCCGATATCGCCGTGCGCCGCTTTAAAGAGATCTATCCGCTGCCCGACCGGGTGCGGGCGCTGCCCACCACAAGACTTGGCGAGGTGGATAAGGTCAAGGCCCCCTCTTTGTTCCTCGAAATTGGCTACCACGACAACGAGCAGGACGCCAACTGGGTCATCGACAACACCGACACAATCGCAAGAACCATCGGCCAGGTGCTCGCCGAATATTTTGGGCAGCCGTTTGTGACGCCCATCACGCCGCAGCAGGCAACCGTAAGGACCTCGGGCACCAACCTGAATCTGCGTGCCCGCCCAAACACCTCGGCCGCCGTCATCGGCAGCATCCCCAACGGCGCCAGAGTGACGGTCTACGGCTTGCTGCCTGAATGGGCCAGCGTCTCTTACAATAATAAGGAAGGCTTTGTCAGCAGAAGGTATTTGAATATGTGATGCTTTTAAAGCAGATATTGTGCGGCTGCTTTGAGGCCAGACATAAAATCAATTGAAGCGAGCGGTGCAAGAGGCTCGCTTCAATTGATTTTTATGCTTTATAAACGAGGGTATGCTTACATAAACAAAGACAACGCGCAATAGACCAACAGCAACGCCATAACGGTGTTGGTCACTCTAGCGTATCGCGAAAACAGCAGCTCAATGAGTATGCTGATCTACTACGCCAGATAAACAGCCGCTACCGCGGAAGCCGCCAAAAAAGCTGTGGTTTTGGATTTTTAAACAAACCCGCCGCTCGCGCCGTGCTTTTGCCGCATATCTGCGGCCGATAATGGTTTTTTCATCGAGAATTCGTTAAACGTTTACAGCTTTCTCTTTGACATCCGGGCTGTTTCGGGCTACAATACTAAATGGCACCAAAACGTGCTGGTAATAAATTGAATTTCATCTTTACAGGCGCGCCGCGCTTATTCCGATGCCAAACGCGGGCAAAATGAATGAATACGAAACTGATTTAAAAATTAAGGATAAAAAAGAGGTATCGCCAATGGGCATTTTTGACAAAATATTCGGGAACTACTCCGATAAGGAGCTAAAGCGCATCCGGCCGATTGCTGACAGCGTCATCGCGCTCGAAGAAAAATACGCCGCGCTCACCGACACCGAGCTCAAGGCTGTCACCCCCGCCCTAAAAGCTCGTTTGCAGGCGGGCGAAACGCTCGACGACATTCTGCCCGACGCATTCGCGGCCTGCCGCGAGGCGGCCTGGCGCGTGCTGGGCATGAAGCACTTCCCCGTACAGATTATCGGCGGCGTTGTGTTGCATCAGGGCCGCATCGCCGAGATGAAAACCGGCGAGGGTAAAACGCTGGTCGCCACGCTGCCCTCTTATCTCAACGCGCTCTCGGGGCAGGGTGTTCACATCGTTACGGTCAACGACTATCTGGCCCGCCGCGATAGCGAGTGGATGGGTAAGGTGCACCGCTTTATGGGGCTGTCGGTCGGTTTGGCCGTGCCCGGCATGGAAAACGACGAAAAGCGCCGCGCCTATGCCTGCGACATCACCTACGCCACCAACAACGAGCTGGGTTTTGACTATCTGCGAGACAACATGGTCGTCTATAAAGAGCAAATGACGCAGCGCGGTCATGCTTTTGCCATCGTCGACGAGGTTGACTCGATCCTGATCGACGAAGCGAGAACCCCGCTGATCATCTCGGGGCAGGGCGATAAGTCGAGCGATCTTTATGAGCGCGCCGATAAATTTGCCAAAACTCTGACCCGTACCAAGGTGACCGAGCTGGACGACAAGCAGGAGCAAGAGGTCTTGGAGGGCGACTATATCGTCGACGAAAAGGCTCGCACCGCCACGCTGACCCAGTCGGGCATCAAAAAAGCTGAGCGTTATTTCGGCATTGAGAACCTCACCGACGCTGAGAACATCACGGTGTCGCATCATATCAATCAGGCGATTAAGGCCAACGGCATCATGCAGCGCGATGTCGACTACGTCGTCAAGGACGACGAGGTCATCATCGTCGACGAGTTCACCGGCCGCCTGATGATCGGCCGCCGCTACAACGAGGGGCTGCATCAGGCCATCGAAGCCAAAGAGGGCGTGAAGGTCGAGCGTGAGAGCAAGACGCTCGCGACCATCACCTTCCAAAACTATTTCAGAATGTACAAAAAGCTCTCGGGCATGACCGGTACGGCGCTGACCGAGGAGAACGAATTCCGCGAGATTTATAACCTTGACGTTATCGTCATCCCCACCAACCGCCCGATCGTTCGTCAGGATTATGACGACGTTATCTACCGCACCGAAAAGGGCAAATACAACGCCGTCATCGAGCAGGTGGCCGAGTGCCACGAAAAAGGACAGCCGGTGCTGGTTGGTACCATCACCATCGACAAGTCCGAGCTGCTCTCGTCGATGCTCAAGCGGCGCGGCATCAAGCACGAGGTGCTCAACGCCAAATATCACGAGCGCGAGGCCGCCATTGTCGCGCAGGCCGGTCAGTTTGGCGCGGTCACCATCGCGACCAACATGGCAGGCCGAGGCACCGACATTATGCTCGGCGGTAACGCGGAGTTTTTGGCCAAGAACGAAATGCGCCGTCAGGGCGTCTCCGAGGAGCTGATCGAGCAGTCGACCGGCCACGCCGACACCGACGACGCCGACATTATCGCGGCGAGAAAGCAATACGCCGAGCTGTATGAGAAGTTCCGGCAGCAGATCACCCCCGAGGCCGAAAAGGTCAAGGCGGCGGGCGGCTTATTTATCATCGGCACCGAGCGTCACGAGTCCCGCCGCATCGACAACCAGCTGCGCGGCCGTTCGGGCCGTCAGGGCGACCCGGGCGAATCCCGCTTCTTCCTGTCCTTAGAGGACGACCTCATGCGCCTGTTTGGCGGCGACCGTATCCAGAATTTGATGGATACGCTCAAGGTCGACGAGGAAACGCCGATCGAGGCAAAGCTCTTGTCCTCGACAATTCAGTCGGCACAGGCCAAGGTTGAGGGACGCAACTTCTCGACCCGTAAAAACGTACTGCAATTTGACGACGTCATGAACCGCCAGCGCGAGATGATCTATTCGCAGCGCCGCGCGGTCATCGACGGCGACGACATCCGCGAGACGGTGCTGCGCATGTTCGACGGCGTCGTCACCGACGCGGTCGATTCCTACCTGCCCGCACAGGCCGAGACCGAAAGCTGGAACCTAGCCGGCCTGCGCGATTATCTCTTGGGCTGGATCACCGACAAGGACGACCTCAACTATACGCTCGGCGATCTCGACCGCCTCGGGCGCGACGCCATCCGCGAGCAGTTGCAGCAGAAGGCACACGACCGCTACGCAACTCGCGAAAAGGAGTGGGGCGACAACCTGACCCGTGACCTTGAGCGCATGATTCTCTTGAAAAATGTCGATCTGCACTGGATGGATCACATCGACGCCATGGATGAGCTGCGGCGCGGCATCTATCTGCGCAGTTACGGCCAGCGCGACCCGGTTGTTGAATACCGTGTCGAAGGCTCGGACATGTATGACGCGATGGTGCAGGCGATCCGCGAAGACACTGTGAAAATGTTGCTAACCGTCCGCGTGCGCATTGAAGCGCCGGTCGAGCGCGAGCAGGTGGCAAAGCCCACCGAGCCGGTGCCGGACGGCACCGCCAGACCGGTGCAGCGCAAAGCGGGCAAGGTGGGCCGAAACGATCCCTGCCCCTGCGGCAGCGGCAAGAAATATAAGCACTGCTGTGGCAGATAAGCCGCCAGCATCATAAAATCAACAGGCCGCCGCAGCGCATGCGGCGGCCTGATTTTTTGCGCCTCTGACTTTTATTTTCTAATAAGGCAAAAATTTGAAAGCGTTTTAACACTTTATTATTAATGAAGCGGCGTTTGGTCCCATAGGTATGAAAGCAGGGGCTTGTGCTACATAAACATCGATAGCGCACTATCCTTTGGGATTTTATCTTAAAACGGTAATTTCTTCTAAAAAGCTTTCATTCTCGGGCCATCTGTTGTATGATAATGTTTTACAGCATGATCGTCTGCTGTTTGGTTACTTTGCCGTATATCAGTGGGCTTTGCTTCGCGTATCGTGCAGACATCGCTATCGCCGACGTAAAAAGAGAGGTGTCCCCGTGTTAGAACTCTACAAGCTTCAAAAAAGCTTCGATAAAAGGCAGCCCGTTTTAAAAGATATCAGCCTTGCACTGGCACCGGGCGCCGCCATCTGCATCGCCGGTCAAAATGCCACCGGCAAAACCACGCTGCTGCGCACGGCTTGCGGGCTGATTTCGCCCGACGCGGGCACCGTCAGCTGCGACGGCAAAATCGCCTTTGTCCCGCAGGAGCCCGCACTGCTGCCGGAGCTCACGGTGCGCGATAATCTCAAGCTGTGGTACGCGGCACAGGGCTTACGTGGCCCAACCTTTTCCGCTCCCTCGCCAGAGGGGTTGCTCGGCCTTGGCCCCTTTGAGAAAAAGCGCGCGGGCGCCCTTTCGGGCGGGATGAAAAAGCGCCTGTCGATTGCGGCCGCGCTCGTGGGGCAGCCTGGCTACCTGCTGCTTGACGAGCCCTTTGCCGCGCTCGACGCGCCGGGCAGCCGCACACTTTCACAGCTGCTATGTCGCTTAAAGTCGGGGGGCATGGGCATTTTATTGACATCGCACGAGCCGCAGCAGATTGCTGCGCTGGCCGACAAGCTGTTCCTGCTACAGGATGGGCGGTTCTCGGCGGCGCTGGCGCTCAAAGACCTGCCCGAAGCACAGCGTCACCACAGCATTTTAACCCTGCTTTTTAGTGGTGTACACGCTATATAACCATGCCGTATAACGGCCATGAGAGAATAACAGGAGGATTTTTGATGAACGAGATGAACGACAACACCTATTCCAACACCGCAGAGGCCATTGGCGTGCTGCCGCCTAAGAAACCGGGCAGATTAAAGCTGCTAATCGGCGTTGCGGCCCTCTGCGCCGTCGCGGTGGTGGCGGTGGCCGTCAAAACGATTTCAACGCGCGATCCCAAGGCCACGGTTGAGGCCGCTTTTACCGCGACTGCCGCGCAGCAGAAGGCTGCCACCGAAAAAATCTACCAAAAGATTCCCACCGCAAAGCGTCTCTTTGAGAGCGGGGGCGGTGTTGCCCGCACGACCGATTTTGATTTCACGATAAAATCCATTGAGGATAACCCTTACGCGCCTTTTGCCAACGTCATTTTAAAAGACGCCGGTATCCGCGGCAGCATTGCGAGCGATCCCGCGCAGAAAACCGCCGCTTTAAATGCCTCGGTCTATCTCAAAGATGCGCCGATGTTAGAGGCCTATGCCTTTATGTCCTCCGAATTGATTGCCGCGGGCGTTCCGACCTTCAGCGATACGGTCGTATCGCTGAATCCCACCTCCTTCGCGCGGGATTATGCGGGCAGCGCGCTGGGCACCGTCTACCCACTCGATGCACCGACGCTGGAGTTGGCGCAAGGCCTGATCATCGGCGAGATGGAGTATATCAACGCCATCGGTTCTATTTCTTCTGAGAAGTTACAGGCCGATATGCTGCCCATCTTAAAGAGCGCGCTGACCAACGCAACCTATACATACGATAAGCAAAGCAAAAAATATGTGGTCAAGATTCCGAACGATGATCTAAAGGCTGCCATTCTCGATTACTACCGCTATATCTATTTTGACTCGGAGCTTGGCGCGGCGATTGAGAAAATGATGAGCCCCATCGCTTCGGCTACCGCGCCCGGCCAATCCTATGAGGACATGATAAACGCCGTTCTCTCCAGCATTGAAGAAGGTCTGCCCGAGATGGACGCGGTATTGGCGCTCGACATTAAAAACGGCCTGATTAAGACCGCCAACCTGACATGCACCCCTGTCGCCGCCGACGCCGCTTCGTCCGATGCCGCTTCGACGCCCGAGGAACTGTTGCCCGCCCAAAGCACCCTCACGAGCCTGATCTTAGATTGCAGCTTTGGTGAGACCGCCAATACCGCCAAGCTGGTTCTTACCACCGACGACGCGACCAGCATGACCGTCGATGTCTCAGGGCTTCTTGAAAACGACGCTTACACACTGAATATGACGGCGGCGGTCGACTCTGACTACACGACGTTGAACATGCCGTTGACGATGCGTGTTGCGGCTGACGGCGCGTATGCGTTTAGCACCGATATCACGATGGATATGGGCGGCCAACCGGTGCAGGCCGGTGTCGCATTTGACGGTACCGCCGTGCTTGAAAACGACGTGCTCACCTTACAGCTCCCCAATTCGCGCGTTTATGGCTCGGCGACCAACACCGCGACCGGCACATTGATTTTTGATCTTGACTGCACGAGTGCGCCGCTGACCGAAGCGCTGACGCCGTCCGAGAGCACACCGCTCTTTACGCTCAACCCCCAGCAGCTCGGGCAGCTCGGCAACGAATATTCGGTTGGGTACGAAAGTCTGGTCGGTCAGTTGTTCAGCCTGCTGATGGGCTAATTTAGTTTTAAAATCACCTTCCATTTTTCGCTTTATCCCCTCGAGGTGAAAATACAACAACCGCCCCTTCTCGCGCCGCGTAATACGGACGAAAAGGGGCGGTTTGACGCTTGGCGCGGACAGCGGGGCTGTGGTATGATACTGCTGTAGCAAACAACCTAAAAACCAGCTTGCCCCAAAGTCCTGTTTGTCATCTCGTGGTGTTGGCGCCTTGAGCGGTATGGGCCTTTCCCGCATTTTTCGTCTTGGCATGCGCAAAAACAGCCACACGGGCCCTGTCGCCATTCGCTATAATTTTTTCAAGACGGCGTTTGTAGCATGCTTTATGCTTTCTGGTGCTTAGCCCCATGTGCGTGTGCCGCCTTGAAAATTGTGTAGATTAGCATGCGTTATCCCGCACGGCGGCGCTTGGCGTACGCCACCGTGTCCTAAGAGGCCAGACAACCACGTAACAAGTCTGGATACGCGCCCACTAACGGCGCGTGGGAAGATAACGTGCTCACGTGAGGCATATAGCCAACAACCGTATTCTTTAAGCCCTCAAACCCTGCCGTTTCCAAAACCCCACCGGAGGTCAGGTGGGGCACGCGAAGGGGGCAGCGTCCTGCCCGCGAGGCACTTCGCATCTGTAACGTAGTGAAAGATGCTCGCATGTTCCGCAGAACATGCAAGCGCGTCGGGGGTAAGGGTCGTTCCTGCGCGTCAGTGCTAAACACCTTCTGCTGTTTAGTACAGATGCTAAAAATGTATACCAGCACAATTTTCAAAACGCGCACGCACGCGCGGCTAAGTATCAGCTGTGCGTAAGCGTAACCTGTACACTGCGATCAAAGGTCCGTACAAAGCCTAACTTCAAAAGGAGGACGACACCGTGAAGCTGGTTTTTCAGAGCTGGCGCATCGCACTGCGCTACAGTGCGGGCGCGGTGCTGAGCATTCTGGTCTGCCTTGCGCTGCTTGTCATGGCGGCACTCGCGGCGGTACGCACCGCCCCGCCGCCCGAGCCAATCAAATTGGGCATCGTCAGCCTCGACGACTCCTCAATGCCTGCCACATTAATCTCCTCGGTCGTGGCCTCGCGCTTTGAGGGCGTGGCGACGGTGGCGCTGCTGGCGCCGCAGGATGATACCGACGGCTTTGCCGCCGTGCTGACGCTGCCCCGGGGCTTTTGGCGCAGCATTATGACCGGAGAAAATCTCGTTCCCGCGCTCACTGTCAACGTCTCCTCCCCACTGGAAGGACTCTGGATCAGCCAGCTCGCGCAATCCGCCGGGCGGACGCTACTGGGCGCACAAAACGCCGTGGGCGGCCTTCTGGCGGCTATGGAGGCACAGGGCCTCTCGGACGACGAGATTGAGCAGAAGCTTTTCTCAGCCGATATGGCTCTGATGGAAAGCTACTTGACCCGCAAGGGCCTTTTTGAGAGCCAAACGCTGCATGCCACCGGCAACGTCTTAGCTACGCAATATTACGGCGGCTCGGCGGTATCGTTTGTGCTTTTTGCGTTGTTGTTTCTGCTGTTCCCGCCGCTTTACGCGCTGCGGCAGTTTGCATCCTTTTCGCGGCGCAGGAGCGAGACCTTTGTCGGCTGTCTATTTGCCGCCGTCACGCTGTTTGCGTTACTGTGTCCGTTGGGGCTGCTGGCACTGGGTACGCCGCCGGCAGCGCTGCGAAACATCAGTACTCTGCTATTGGTTTTGCTCTGCGCGTCACTGCTGACGCTCTGCGCTTCAGTTTTTCGGTCCTTCGCCGCCTGCGCCGCGGCAGTCACCGGGCTGGCGCTGATTCAAGCGCTGTTTGGCGGTGGGCTGCTACCCGAAGCGCTGCTGCCCCCGTCGCTGACGCCCCTGTGCCGCCTGCTGCCGCTTTCGCTGATGCGCCGTCTGACCGTTGACGCAGCCTTCGGGGCCGGATTTTCGGACGTCTCGACGGTTCTGATCTGGTGCGCTCTGTGTATCAGCGGCGCGCTGGCGCTGTGGCTGCGAAAGGAGCGTGCCTGATATGCGCCAATTTTTGCGCCTTTTAATCCTGTTCTTAAAATACCGGCTTAAAATTGCCGCCTTTTGGGTCAGCGCCGGGGTGCTGCTGTTGCTTTTTGGCAGCTTTGCGCTGCTCTGCCCCGTGGCTCGCCCCGCCTCGGCGCAAATCGGGCTGATGTATGACCCCGCCGACAGCGCTTTGCAGGCTGCCTGCGCGCCGCTGCTGGAGTCGGAGACGCTGCGCTTTGTCCACTACCCACCCGAATCGTCGTTGAAAATGCAGCGGGATGTGCGCACCGGCGTGCTGCACTGTGCCTATCACATCAACCAAAATGCCGCGCCGCCGGTCACCGTCTTTGAAAATGACGGCGCGTTTTTAACCCCCGTGGCCGATGAGCTGGTGTTCGCCGCTTGGTTTGAGACACAGCTGCCGCAGATCACCCTTGCGACCGCCGAGCGGCTGAATATAAATGACCACCGTCTGATATTGTCCGAAATGCGGCGGTTGCAGGCCGAAAACCTTCCGCTAGAACCGGCGCTGACGCTCAATGCGGCCGTCACGCCAAAGGTATCCGACGGCATAAGCTTTTCTCCGCTGCTCTACGCAGCGCTGATTCCGCTATTTTTGCTCTGCGTTATTTTTTCGACGCTGCTTTCACCGCGCAATGAGCAAGAATTGACGGCGCTTTTGCGGCTTCGTTGCCCGGCGCCCCGGCTGCCCGCAGCAGCCGCCACACTGGCGCAGGCGCTGCTCTTTGCCGCACTACCCGCACTCTGTGAGCTGTTGCTCCTGCTACTACGCATCGAAACAGGCTATTCTTTAACCGCCCGCCTCGTGCTGATCGTCGTGCTGACGCTGGCCGCAATGCTGATGGCGCCGATGGTTCTACATCTTCGCCCCAGCCCCGCGCTGCTGTTGGCCGCCGTGCTGTGGGCGGGGGTTTCGGTGATTTTTTCGGGGGCGGTCATTTCGCCCGAAGCGCTGGGGCGCTTCGGGATGCTCAAATATCTGTCGCCGTCGTGGTACCTGCTGCGTCTTATGACCGCGTTGGGCTAACACCGTAGAACTACAGGGCGATAATACGCAAAATCCACTTTCGGCCGACAAAGCCTCCCCCTTGTCAGTCAATCCAACATAATAAGCGGATGCCGGTTTTATACCGTCATCCGCCTATCTTATTCCAATATTTTCAGTGCCGCCGCATATTTCTCGAGCCGCTCGCGCGTTTTCTCAGAATGGTCTTTAAGACGGGCAAGGTCGCTGTTGTGCTTGAGATCCGCCAGCTTGACCACCCGCGCGATCGGGTTTTCTTTTAGCGCGTTGATATAATCCATATAGGGGATGCACTTATCGTGGGTCAGCAGCCGCACCGCGTCGATGACCTTGGGCGAGAAGCCCGCCCGCTCAAGATCGGAGAGGCTGACCGACGTATCCTCTACCACATCATGCAGCAGCGCCGCGACAATCTCATCCTCGGTCTGCATCTGTTCTGCCAAGTGCAGCGGGTGGAAGATATAGGGCACGCCGCTCCTGTCCAGTTGGCCGTGGTGCGCCAGATAGGCCAATTGCATCGCTTTTCGGGTCTGTGTGGTATAAAGCATCAAATCACCCCGTTTTTACAAAACCAATCCAAAATTATTTGTGACAAAGTATAGCACAACCCGACATGCAGGTCAAAGAAAATCTTATGTGCGACTATTTTGCGTGGACGCCCTTTTATGTGCTATAATAAATATTTACATGGCAGTTTCGTGCCATTGGCGCGTTGGGTCTGTTTGCCCGATGGCCACACCACTGATTTAATGATAAGCCTTTAAAAAGTTAGGAGCCCTTATGAATCGACCTGAAATTCTCGCCCCGGCCGGCAGCATGGAAGCGCTGCAAGCGGCGGTTAATTGCGGCGCTGACGCCGTTTATCTCGGCGCGAAGGCGCTCAACGCCCGGCGCAACGCCGGTAACTTCGACGACGAACAGCTCGCTGAGGCGGTGCGATACGCGCATCTGCACGGCGTTAAAATTTTACAGACCCTCAATATCGTCATGTTTGACAACGAGGTGGACGACCTGCTGCGCGCCGCTGAAACGGCGGCACGGCTGGGCGTTGACGCCGCCATTGTGCAGGATTGGGGCGTGCTATCGCTTTTAAAGGCCACCGTGCCCGAGCTGACGCTCTTATCTTCGACCCAAATGGCCGTGCATAATCTGGCGGGCGCCAAAATGGCCGAAAAAATGGGCTGCAAGCGTGTTGTGCTGGCCCGAGAGCTGACCGCCGGGGAAATTGCGCACATTGTCAACAACATCTCGGTGCAGACCGAGGCATTTGTGCACGGCGCCTTGTGCATGAGCGTTTCAGGCCAGTGCTATATGTCCTCCATGCTGGGCGGGCGCAGCGGCAACCGCGGCCTTTGCGCGCAGCCCTGCCGTCTGCCCTTTGCCTGCGGGGGCAGCAGCCACGCGCTGTCCTTAAAGGACCTCTCACTGATCGAGCGTGTTCAGGAGCTGGCCGCGCTCGGTGTTAACTCGCTTAAAATTGAAGGACGTATGAAGCGCCCCGAATATGTGGCCGCCGCCGTCACGGCGCTGCGTCAGGCGCTTGAGAATGAGACGCCCGACCTTGAGCGGCTGCGATCGGTCTTTTCGCGCAGCGGTTTTACGACCGGCTATTTTGACGGCAAGCGCGATAAAATGATGTTCGGTATCCGGCAGAAGGACGATGTCATCGCTGCTACGGGCGTACTGGGCGAGCTTGCGCAGCTGGCCGGGCGGGATATCGGCGCGGTGGCGGTTGAAGGCGCTTTTACCGCCTACGCGGACGAACCGATGTCGCTGGCGCTGCGCGACTCTGATAAAAACAGCGTCTTTGTAGAGGGCGAGACACCGCAAACGGCACACACCAAGCCGACCGACGAGGCGCGCGTGCGCCAAAGCCTGACGAAGACCGGCGGTACGCCCTTCCATTTTGCCGATCTGGATATCGCGCTCTCAGACGGGCTGATGATTCCGGTGTCGCAGCTTAACGCGCTGCGGCGCGAGGCGTTTGACCAGCTCGCGGCCCTGCGCAGCACGCCACATCCCCACCGCTTTTACCGCGCGCGTGCCGCACTGCATGATATGGCAGCTATCACGCCGCCACCACACCCCGCGCTGCGTGTGCGCTGTCGGGCAAGCCAACTGACCAAAGCACTGCTTGATCACTGCGACAGCGTCATTCTGCCGTTGCAGGACGTCGCCGAGGGTATCCGGCAGGGCATTGCGCCTGCGCGCATCATCGCCGAGATACCGCGCATCCTCTTCACCGGCGAAGCGCGCGCCGCCCAGCAGCTCAAGACGCTGCGCGCGCTGGGCGTTACCCGCGCGTGGTGCGGCAACCTCGGCGCGGTTTGGCTGGCGGCGCAGGCGGGCTTGCAGACTTGTGGCGGCTGGTCGTTAAACCTGACCAATAGCCACGCGCTGCAAACGGCGGCACAAATCGGGCTGGTTGAGACCGAGCTGTCGTTCGAGCTGTCGCTGGCGCAGGCTAAGGCGCTGCGCGGCCCGCTGCCGCTGGGAATTATCGCCTACGGCGCGCTGCCGCTGATGGTGTTTCGCAGCTGCCCGGTGCGCGCCCAGATCGGCTGCGCCCGCTGCGACCGCAAGCAGACGCTCACCGACCGCAAGGGCGTCGCCTTTGCGGTGCGCTGCGACGACTGGGAACCGCACACCGGCGTCAGCGAACTTTATAACTCGGTGCCGCTGTATCTGGCCGACCGACGTCAGGAGCTCGACGGCCTCTCTTTCATGACGCTCTGGTTCACCGACGAGAACCCGGCGCAATGCCAGCACATTACTGCCGCCTATGCGGGGCGCGGCGACGATGCCCCCCCCAAGGACTACACCCGCGGGCTTTATTACCGCACCGTCTTATAAAGGAGAAGCTATGGCATTCGCATATACAACGCTGTTTTTTGACCTTGACGGAACGTTGACCGATTCTGAAGAGGGCATTGTCAAATGTGTTCAGTACAGCCTACGCGCCTTAGGGCTGGAAGAGCAGGACGCGTCGGTGCTGCGCAGCTTTATCGGCCCGCCGCTGCGCGCTTCTTATCAACAGGTTTACGGCTTTTCTGAGGCGCAAACGACGGCGGCCATCGACCTCTTTCATGCGCGTTTTGACGCGGTCGGCAAATTTGAAAACCGCCCCTATGACGGCATCCCCGCGCTGTTGGCGCGTCTTAAGCAGGCTGACTTTAAGCTGATGCTCGCCACCTCAAAGCCCGAGCATTTTGCGCGGCAGATTATGGCCCACTTTGCGCTCGAGGGCTATTTTGATGTCATCTGCGGCGCGGATGAAACGCAAGGCCGCTGTGAAAAACACGATGTTATCCGAGAGCTGTTGCGCCTGAACCCGCAGCTGAGCCGCGACAATACCATTATGGTCGGCGACCGCAAATATGACGTCGAGGGCGCGGCACTTTGCGGTCTAGGTTGCATCGGCGTCGCCTACGGCTTTGGCGGCCAAGAGGAGCTGCAGACAGCCGGCGCCCAATACATCGTTCCAACCGTAAGCGCTTTGGGCGCGCTGTTGTTGGGGTAGGGGCCGGAATAAAACGGCCATCCGTTTTATAAAGCAGTAGCTTAACTTAAAAGGCAGAATGCAAAGCAACGCTTTACATTCTGCCTTAACTTTTTAACGCTTATATTAAAGAAGCCGCATAATTAAAGTTTAGTGGCGCTTATCAAGGCGCATTAAATTTTTCGGCAAGCCTTGCGTAGTCTGTCCATAAATATAGCCTTTAAACGTAAAAACCGGCACGGAGAAGCCTCCGCGCCGGTTTTTGCATTCTACTTTAATAGTTGACCGCGCCAAGCACCGCCGCTTTCAGCAGGGCGGCAGGTCTTCGCCTTTTCTTTTGAGCTTAGACTTATTCCCCTGCTCATCAACAACATAGGTGTTGTCGAGCTGCGCCACCAAGCTGCGTCGATAGCTCTCGATATATTCCTGCCGCAGCGCGTCACGCTCGGCCAGCTCCTGTGGCGTCAGCGTTTCGCCCGCCTTGACTCTGCGGGCAAATTCATTGATGCGCTCTATTTTTTTCTGTTCCAATTTAAACGACTCCTTGAAATGATCAATTCAATGACCGATATCAGACGGCATACGCCCGTAAACACAGCGGTCGATGCCCGCCAGATCCTTCGCAAAACTGATGCTGTGGTAGCCCTGTGCGGCCATAATATCGGCGATCTGCCGCGCCTGCTGCCATCCCGCCTCAAATACCAAGAGGCCGTTTGGCGTCAGCAGATCTTTAGCGCTCTGGGCGATGCTTCTGTAAAACAGCAACCCATCCTCGCCGCCATCAAGCGCCATTTTCGGCTCGTACCGCACCGATTCATCCAGCTCGTCCATCTCCTGCGCGGTCAGATAGGGCGGGTTTGAAAGAATCATATCCAGCGGCGGCAGCTTCAGCAGGGCGAGATCGCCGAGCACGTCCGCCTCCATAACACGAATGCGCGGATAATCCCGAGTGTTTTCGCGTAGATAGCGCAACGCCTCTTGAGAGAGCTCCAGCGCGTACACCTCGCTCTGGGACAGGTTTTTTGCCACCGCCAGCGAGATAGCGCCGCTTCCAGCACAAAAATCCGCCACCTTGGCCGCATTCTGCTGCGCCAAAAGGCCGAGCGCCACGTCCACGAGCGTCTCGGTATCAGGCCGGGGAATCAGCACCCCTTCGCCAACCTTGAGCGATATTGAATAGAATTCCCACTCGCCGAGCAAATATTGCAACGGGTAACCCTCGCTCAGACGCTTGACCTTCTGTGAGAAAATCAACGCGTCGTCGGCGGCAACCTCATCATTGGGCCGGGTGTGCTGCGCCTGCGCGCCAAACTGAGCGTAGAACAGCTGCGACAAATCAAAATCCGCCGTGTCGTGATTAAGCTTTTTACGGCATTGAAGATATAACTGAGAAATGGTCATCGCTAAACATTACCACCTGTCGTCTTCCTGATTCTGCGGGATGCAGGGCTTCATTGCGGCGATCGCCGCCTCAATCTGGCTGAGATCCGGCTCGTTGGTCGTCAGGCGTTGCAGCCACAGGCCCGGCGCGGAAATAACCCGCGTGCAAAGGGTGTTGTAGCGCCCCGCGAGCTTGATAATCTCGTAGGCGATGCCCACCACAAGCGGCAGGCAGATTAGCTTAAGCGCAATGCGCATGACAAGGTTATCCCAAGTCACAAGCGAAAAAACCAGTGCCGAAACCACCAGCACAATTAAAATAAAGCTGGTGCCGCAGCGCGGATGAAAGCGCGAATGCCGCGCGACATTCTCAGGTGTCAACGCCTCGCCCGCTTCATAGCAGGCGATTGTTTTATGTTCGGCCCCGTGATATTCAAAAACACGGTGAATCTCCTGCATGCGGCTGACAAGAAGCAGATAAAGCAAAAAAATCCCGATTTTAACCACGGCCTCGATTAAAGAAAGCAACAGCTGAACCGTAATAAACGGGCGGATAAACCCGATTAAAAATGTCGGCAGCACCATGAACAGCGCCACCGCCAGCAGCACGCCGAGCACCCCGGCAAAACCGGCCACAACCTTTGAAAAGCTCTCGCCGAACCAGTCCATCAGCTTTTTTTCAAAGCCGCTGGGCTCTTCCTCAAAGCCGGCAATTTCGGCCGATTTCATCAAGCATTTATAACTGACCGCCATACTATCAAAAAAATTGAATACGCCACGTATAACAGGCGTCTTTTTATACCAAGGTTTGACACCTTCCTCGGTTTTCCACTCAGAAATATCTAATTCCCCGTCCGGCTTTCGCACTGCCATGGCGGTAGTGTAGGGACCGCGCATCATCACGCCCTCAATCAAGGCGCTGCCGCCTATCGAGGTTTTTTTACGCTCGTTCGTATTGTTATTCAATATGCCTGTTCCTCCCCGCCCTGTTCGGGCGTTCTCTGTTTTAATTGTTCGTAATGCGCGGCGTTGGGTATGCGTATTGTCACGGTGGTACCCTCGCCCAGAACCGACGAAAGTTCAAGCGTACCTAAAAACGCCGCCACAATCTCGTCGGCCACGGCCAGACCTATGCCGGAGCCACGCCGCGTCAAATTCGCCTTGTAAAATTTCTTCTTGATCTTGGGCAGATCCTCAGGGCTGATGCCGCAGCCCATATCCGACACCGCGATGACAAAATAGCTGTTTTGCTGGCGCACCGTCACCTTGACGCTGCCGCCCGGGTCGGAATATTTGATGGCGTTGTCAATGATGTTGATAAACACCTGACGCAGCCTGTTTTTATCGGCCATGACCACCGCCGCCTCAAGCTGCTCGTCGTAGATCAGTGCAATGTCTTCTCGGCGCGCCTTTTCGGTATACATCAGCACCGCCTCTTCGAGCTCGGCCAAGAGGTCGATTCGCTCCATCGCGAGCTTAAAGCGCCCCGACTGCATGCGGGAAAAATCGAGCAGCTCTTCGACCATCATCGCAAGGCGGTCGGTCTCGTTGATGATAACCTGCATCCCCTTCTGCACCGTCTCACGGTCGCTGGCGTCGGCGTCGCGTATCGTCTCGCCCCAACCCTTGATAGCGGTAAGCGGCGTGCGCAGCTCATGCGAGACCGACGAAATAAACTCGTTTTTAAGCTTTTCGGAATTCCCCAGCTCCTCGGCCATATAGTTGATCGTCTCGCACAGGTCGCCAATCTCGTCGTCGTTGCGGCTGACCAGCCGGGTCGCAAAGTCACCCTGAGCGATCTTGCGCGCCGTTTTGCCGATCTCACCGACCGGAATGACGATTGAACTGATAAAATAAGAGCCTGAGAGCACCATGAAGAAGATGATGGCGGCGCCGAACACCACCGCCACGGTGATGATGCTTAAAATAAGGCTGTCGACCTTAGTCAGCGAGACGACCAGCCGCACCGCCGTGATGCTCTCATCGTTGACCGGCGCGATACAGCTAACCGCCATGATATTCTCTTCACCGATGCGCCCCTGAAAGCTGCCCATGCCGTCGGGCGCGGCCAGCGCCTCCTGAAAGTCGGGCATCGCAATTTTTTCAGCCACCGGAAAGCCCGACGACGTCGTCGTGATGCCGCCATAGGCGTCGACCGCCATGAGCTCCATACGATCGCGCAGCTCAAAATTTTCGATCAGGCTGCGCACCTCGCGCTGGTAATCGGCCGAAGGGTCGACCGCGTATTTAGCCAGCAATGTGCTGACGGTGTTCGCTTGCGATACAAGCGTCTGCTGTACCGAGGAATAATAAAACATCCGCACGGCCAATATGACCGCAACCTCGATAAGCACCAGTATGACAAGGATGATGCCAAGGCTGCCGGTGAGCCAGCGGGTTGTTATTTTTTTCTGCGCCATGGGCCTCCTCCTTGCGAATTTGTAATAGGTCGCCGTGCTTTGACGTTTGCTTTTTGATTGCGGCGTTAGGTAAAATTTGTACAAATTAAAAGTTTTGGTCAAGCTTTTACAAAAGCTTGTGGGGTTTGGGGCAACGCCCCACCGTACTTTCGTCTCTCTTCGTTTCTTATCGTCTCTTAATCGTTAAAAAGCGCAGGAAGGGGCGGAAAAAACAGTCCGGCGGACTGTTTTTTCCGTGGGGAAACCCCCGCAAGGGGTTTCCCCAATGCCGCCCCGATGGCGGCATCCGCGCTTTGAACGGTTAGCTTTTTGCTTTCTGTGCTGTGATATTAAAGGTATCGTGTACGCATTCTACTCTTGGCGACCCGCTACAACGCGGCGATAGGTTGTTGATCCTTTTTGTCGGCCGGCGGCAGCGAGTTATTTATTTTCCTAACATTCGCCATAAATAGCCGACGTTGTGTTGCGCCGACACGCAGGAACGGCCTCCACCCCGGCGCTTGCATGCTCTACGTAGCATGCGGGCATCTTTCCACCGCGTCACAGAGGCGAAGCGCCTCGCGGGCGGGACACTATCCCCCTCGCGTCCCCCTGACCTCGGGTGGGATTTTGGAACGGCAGGGTTTGAGGGCTTAAACGGTTGCTGACTATGTGCCTCACGTGAGCACGTTACCTTCCCACGCACCGTCAGTGGGCCGCATCCAGACTTATTACGTGATTATAAGTTTGTCCGGCCTCTTAGGCGGGCGGGTGGGTTCGCTGTCAGCTTATAGTGGTGGCAGCCTTTGCTTCTTACGTTGTTCACGGGAGCGAAGCGCGCGTCACGGCATCCACTTGTAGCCAAAGCCCCAGACGGTTGTGATGTGCTGTGGGTTCGAGGCTTCCTCCTCCACCTTCATGCGCAGGCGGCGGATGTTGACATCCACAATTTTGACGTCGCCGAAATAGTCCTCGCCCCATACGGCGGTTAGAATCTGACTGCGCTCGAGCGCGGTTTCAGGGTTTTTCATAAAAATTTCCATAATCTGAAATTCCACCTGCGTTAGCTCGATCGGCACGCCGTTTTTGGTGACGGTTCGGCTCTTGAGATTGAGCGTAAACGGGCCGGAAGTCAGCTCGTTATCCGGCTTTTTGGGGTTGGACATCGACACGCGGCGGTGGATGGCATCGACGCGCGCCAAAAGCTCGGAGGGCGAAAACGGCTTGGTGATGTAATCGTCCGCGCCAAGCATCAGGCCGTTGACCTTGTCCATCTCTTGACTTTTGGCGGTCAGAATGATGATGCCCAGCGCATCTGAGCGCTCGCGCAGCTTTTTGCAGACCGAAAAGCCGTCGAGCCCGGGCATCATAACGTCAAGAATAACGACATCAAACCCCTCTTCGGCGTTATCGTAGGCCGTGATGGCGTCCAGCCCATTGTTGACATCGGTAACCGAATAACCGGCGCGCTTGAGGTTTATGACCACAAAGTCGCGGATGGCGTCCTCATCCTCCGCAATCAGAATATTTTTCATGACGGCTCCTTTCCAAGGCGGTATCCGCACGCCTTATTGCAGATCAAGCAGCGAAAACAGGCTTTGCGCCTGCTCATAGGTGATGGAATAGCCCGGGTATTGCGTTTCGGGAATATAGATCTGATAGCTGTTGACGCCCTTGGCGCCCACGACATTATATTGCGCCGTCTCGAACTTATCCTGATAGTCCGAGGGACTGACCACGCGGATACGCAGCAGCTCAATATCCGATTTTTCAAGCGATTGGTCAAATAGTACAAACCGCCATTCGCCGGTGTCGGACTGCCGCCGCACTGTGACGGTATCGCGCCAGGATTCAGGAATCTTGAGCTGATAACCCGCCGCGAAATTGACGACCGAACGCTGCACGCATTGCAGCTCCCCCTCGAGCACACTCATATATTCAGTCAGGTAAACCGCCTCGCGTTCAAGCGCGGCCGAATAACCCGGCAGCGGCGAAGAAACGGGGATATCGATCAGCCCGTCGCCATTGACATCGGCGCAGGTCAGCGTCGGCGTCGCACGGTCAAACGATTCGTAGATGCCCAGATCCTCATGCGAAAGCGCCTCGATAATCGACTTCTGATCATCCACGGTAGCGATGGCGGTCGTCATCTCGTCCGAGCCGAGGTAGATATCGGCAAACACCGCGCTCAACCCGGTTGTCAGCTTGCCATACGAAAGCTTGGCGTACTCGGTCATGGCGGTCGGCATTTTAACCTCACTCGTGCGCACAATACGCCCCGAACGATATTTTATCAGCGACATAACCGCCGATTTAGTCAGATTTTTGGTGCAGAGAATCATTTCAGAAAGGCCGTTGCCGTCGACGTCGGCCACTAAAATTTCGTTATAGCTACCCTCATAGCGCGTTTCAGCGCTCTCATCGGTGTAGGAATACACCTTACAAAGCAAGTTATCCCGGCCCGCGACGGTCCATCCGACGATGATATTATCGCGACCGGCATCCTCTATCGGCGCAAATGAGATGAAGTCGATCTCACCGCCCTCGCCCGGCAGCTGGTAGCGGCTTTTCCAAACGCCGTCCTGCTCGGCGAGAATGCTCATCCACGAGGAGGTCACGCCATTGACGGTCAGCTCGTAAAAGACAATAGCCTCGTCGCGGCCATCCTTGTCGAGATCGTCGAGCACGCAGGCCGAAAGATTGTCTCCACGGCGCGGATATTTCAGCTTGAAGGCGTTGGTACCGACCGCCAGCTCAACCGCGTCATAGATGGCCGATTGCTGCGCGGTCAAACGCGGCGGCGCAAGTAGCTCGTTGACGCCGAGCTGCACCCCGCTGCACCCGCCCAGCAGAAGCAACGATAAAAGTAACGCTAAAAGCCGCATCGGCATCACCTCCCTTGTATAAAAGCACGCCGTCATAAAAACCAAAGGCGGCGCTTTAAGTCGAACAACCGCCGTTAAAGCGCATCGGCACGGCTTAAATCGCAGTTTTCTCATATTTAATTATTATACCACCAGATAGTGTTGTGTCAATCGCCAAGGCCGTTACAGACATTAACAAGCTGTGACATTTCTGTGATATCTCGACGGTGAGGCTGACTATTTTAAGGCAGATATGGTAAGGCTTTGGAGGCAGAGCTTTAAACCTGCGCATAATTATGGTAAAATAGCCGCAAGACAGCTTTAAATGGCCCGCCTATCAGCGATGGCCAATTATACTTCGCTTGCGCGTATGATAATAAGCCGCAATCAGTCCTTTTGACGACTGGTTGGCCGCCTGTACGACGGTTGCAAGATACCCCGTGCGGGTCGTCAACACCTTTCGCGTGTGAGAACCATACACAGGACGGCTGTTTTGATTTTAACGTCGTGTGAATTTTTAAAACGCAACTGACCGGAGGTAAATAGCCGATATGAAAAAGCTGTTATTGCTCACCACGGGCGGCACCATCGCCTCAACCCCGTCTGACGAGGGCCTGCGCCCGACCGCGCAGGGCACCAGCCTGCTTGAATTGGCGGGCGTGCTGCCCTACGACGTAACGATACGCGACCTGCTTACGCTCGACTCTTCAAACATTCAGCCCGAGGAATGGCAGCTCATCGCCCGCACGGTTTTTGAGCAGCGCGGCGCCTTTGACGGCATCGTCATCACCCATGGCACCGACACGATGGCCTACACCGCCTCGATGCTCAGCTTTATGCTGCCGGGCATCGATCTGCCGGTCGTGCTTACCGGTAGCCAGCTGCCAATTTTCCACCCGCTTTCTGACGCGCCGGACAACCTGCGTACCGCCTTTGCGATGGCGATCAGCGGTGTCCCCGGCATTTTTGTGGCCTTTGACCGCAAAGTGCTGCTCGGCTGCCGCTCGGTCAAGGTGCGCACCACCGGCTTTGATGCCTTTGACAGCGTGAATTTGCCACCGGTCGCACAGGTTAGCTCAGACGGGCTGGTCATCAACCCGGCATCGCTGCCCGCGCAAGGCCGCCCTTGCGCACTGAGCGATCGGGTCGACAGCCGCGTTGCGCTGATTAAGCTGATCCCCGGATTGGACCCGCGCTTTTTAGAGGCGCTGCCGCAGCTCGACTGCCGCGGCGTCGTGCTGGAGGCGTTTGGCTCGGGCGGACTCGCCTTTCTGCGCCGCGACCTTGTGACGGCGCTGGCGCAGCTAGTTGAAAACGGCGTCTCGGTCGTGGTGTGCAGCCAGTGCCTGTACGAGGGCAGCGACATGACCACCTATGAGGTGGGGCGGCGCGCGCTGCAACAGGGGGTTATTCCGGGCAGCGATATGACCTCGGAGGCCGCCGTCACCAAGCTGATGTGGGCGCTTGCCAACACCGCCTCGCCCAAGGCGGTTGCGGCGCTGTTTGCCAAGAGCCTTGTCGGAGAAATCAGCGTATGATAACGGCGGCACACGGTCTGCTGCCGCTGCCTTGTCTGCATCCCGGGAAAAGGGACATCGTCACTTGCCACTCCCGTCTTTTGTCGGCCCTCACAGAATACAGACGCCCCTTCTCAGATGATCGCTGTTAAGGCATGCCCGCTATTATTGAACCTGTCGCCCCTCATACGCAGCAAAAGGTTTCTAAATATGATATGCTGGTCGCCATATTTTCGAGGTTACGATGGTTTTAAAATATACTATTCGCATACGCGCATGGTATAATGACCACAGCTTGTTCCGTGTCCGCATGGGCATATCCAATCATACAAAGACTTTTAAGGAGGCGACAAAATGGCGGACTGGCAACCCGGACAATATCTGAAATATCGCAACGAAAGAACGCAGCCCGCGATTGATCTGGTCAACCGGCTGAACTTGGCTGACCCCAAACGGATTATTGATATCGGCTGCGGCCCCGGAAACAGCACGGCGATTCTTAAAGAGCGCTGGCCCGACGCGGCGGTCTGTGGGCTTGATAACTCGGCCAATATGCTTGCGAAGGCCAAAAAGGAATACGCGAATATCGACTGGCTGCAAATGAGCGTGGAGGAAGATTTATCCGCGTTGGGCAAGTTTGACCTTATCTTTACCAACGCGGCACTGCAATGGATGCCCGCGCACGAGACGCTGCTGCCCAATCTGTACGGCATGCTGGACGAAAACGGTGTCCTTGCCGCGCAGGTGCCCTGTGTCAAGCATCTGCCGGTCTATGCCAACATCCAAAGCATGATCGGTACCGACAGATGGGCGCGTTATTTTCAGCATCCGCCCGTGTACCCTAAGCACTTTCCCTATGCGCATTATTATGACATCCTCTGCGCGCTGACCAATAAAATAGAGATCTGGCAGACCGATTATATCCACATTCTGCCCGACCATGACGGCATTGTCGAATGGTACAAGGGCACCGGTTTGCGCCCGTTTTTGGATATGCTGCCCGACGACGCGCTGCGCGCCGACTTCTGCGAAGCGTATCGGCAATGGATTGCAAAGACCTACCCCATAGAGCGCGACGGCAGGGTGCTGCTGCCGTTTACACGGATTTTCTTTATCGTTCATAAATAGCGAGAGCCTACAAGGCCCGCCCGGTGCTAGCACCGGGCGGGCCTTGCCGCGCAGGGGGTAGCGCACGCCTCGCGGCATTTGCCAGACAACGGCAGGCCTGTGCGGTCACCGTTGAAACAGCTTGTTTCTTGCGGCGGTTGGCATACAGCCTGTCAAGCACGCCGGGTATGCGGCGCTTATTGCGCGCATCCTTTGAGCGCCTTTGGTTTATACGTCATCTTTTCGCGGTGCGGAGCATTGACGGCATTGACTAATTCACACCGTCCGTTTATGGATACAACATGCAAAAGATCCTCAGGACAACTCTTGAGGGTCTTCCTGCATGTTTTTTATTTTCGTGCTATTAGGCAAATTCTCCTGTTATTTCATGTTATGTTTCACAAAAATTTACATTTTATTTAAAAAAGCTTGAAAGTCCAATTTATTCCGTTTAATATATAAATATAGTATTGTAGGACATTTAAACAATGTCTGTGCAGGCAATACGAGAAGGTAGTATAGACAGGTCGTATAGAGAGGTAGTATGTATGTTAAAAAAAGCAACAAGGACGTTGATGTATGAAGACGTCGCAAACCAGATCATCAACAGCATCAAAGAGGGCGCCTTTCAGCCCGGGGAGCGCCTGCCCGGCGAGACCGAGCTGACCGAGCTGTTCGGTGTGAGCAGAAACTGCCTGCGCGAGGCGCTTAAATCGCTGGGGCTGATGGGCATCACCTATTCCCGAGCGGGGCTGGGCACCTTTGTCTCGGTCGACGTGCAGTCGCGCTTTCAGGGCGAAAGGCTGCTCGACGCGATCGACATCACCAAGGACGCCACGCTGACCGAGCTGTGGGAAACCCGTCTGGTCATCGAGCCGGAGCTCACCAGTCTGGCTGCGATTCGCGCGACCGAGGCGGACAAGGCGCAGCTGCTGGCGCTGACCCGCACGCTTTCGGATCAATTGGACCATTACCAGCAGCAGAAAAAGCAGCACAGCCCCACCGAGGAGGGTATCAGCGTACATATGCTGATCGCCAAAATTGCCGGGAATCTATGCCTTTACCGCTTTTTAGAATCGATTAAGTCGGAGCTGGCCAAGCAGCGCCTGAGCATCATCTACGAGACGCCGGTCGGCTTTGAGGCAAACAAACGCGAACATATTCAGCTGTGCGAGGCCATCTGCGAAGGGCAGGAGGAAGTGGCCGCGGCGTTGATGCGCCAGCATTTGATCCGTACCCGCGACATGCATTTGCAGCACAGGCTAAAGGATAAAAAGGTGCGATAGCCGGTCCGTCATGAGGCGGGCAGGCAAAATAATATAATCCCGCACGAAGGAGGACAATTGGATGAACAGAGAAGAACGCATTAAAGCCGCGTTGAGCAGTCAGGAGGTGGACCGCGTACCGGTAAGCGTCTGGATGCACTTTTCGGAATTTGATCAGGACCCGCGCTCTTTAGCGGAGTGTATGGTTCAGTTCAACGAGAAGTTTGACTACGACTTCATCAAGATGATGCCGTTCGGCGCTTATTCCACACCTGACTGGGGCGCCAAACTCGATATTTACTGCGATAGATACAAAGAGGTCGTCATCAGCGCGCCGGGTATCAGCGGCGTTGCGGACTATTACAGCATTGAGCCGCTGCCGCCGATCTTCGGCACCTGGGGCAAGCAGCTGCTGTTAAGCCAGCACGTCAGCAAGCGGATAAAGCCGAACACGCCCTTTATTCAGACGGTTTTTACGCCCGCCACCACGCTGCGCAAATTAGCGGGCGAGCGTCTGATTCAGGACATGAAGGCCTATCCCGAAGCGGTACATAACGCGCTTGAAGCGATTACCCGCACGACGATTGATTTTATCAAAGCCAATATCGAAGCCGGTGTCAGCGGATTTTTTCTGGCCAGCCAATGCGCCACCTACGATTATATGACCGACGCGCTGTTCGCCGAGTTCTGCAAGCCCTACGACTTTAGGGTGATCAACAGCTATAAGGACGTGACCTATTTTAACGTCCTTCATATCCACGGCTCTAATATTATGTTTGACACGCTGCTCAGCTACCCGGTCAACTGTATGAACTGGCATGACCGGCATACCGACCCCGATCTTAAAACCGCGAGAACCAAGACCTCCAAAACCTTTTTAGGCGGCATTTTAGAGGTGCCCACCATTATTAAGGGCGCTTTGCAATATAACAGCATCCTTGCGCGCAGCACACCCGAGGAGATTAACCGGCATATTCAAGAGGCGGTCGATATGGTCGACGGGCGCGGGGTTATCATCGGCCCGGGTTGCGTTGCCGACCCCCGCGTGTCCGAAGCGAATCTGGCTGCGGTGCGCTCGGCGGTGGAACACCGCCTGCAATTGACCTGACGACGCTGGGGCGATGTTGTGGCCCAATACCAAGGCGATTTTTGCCGCATCCCAGTGCTTTGATCGGTTTTGACCGCGAAAGGAAATAGCGAAACAACCCCGCCGATTGGCTTGTATTTGCGGTCCGGTTTACGTCTTGCCGTGTTGGCCTTGGCGGATACAAAGTATCCCGGCCGATTCCGCGCCTATTTTCAAGTCGCTTGACTAACAGCGGGTACCTTCTGCCGCAGGCAGTGTACACATAAATTATTTGGAGGTTTGTAAGATGAAAAAATCGCTTCTCGCTATTTTTCTGGCTTCATCCATTCTTTTAATGAGCGCATGCCAAAACGCTGCATCCAAGCCCGCCGCCGCGTCGTCTCCCGCGCCGGCAGCCGGTTCGTCGACCGCTTCTGAAGCGGCCCCCACCTATAAGCCGGGGCAGTTTAAAATCCGCGTCGCGACCGTCGTCTCGGGCGACCACGCATGGGTCAAGATGGCCGAGTACATGAAGGAAGAGCTTGCCAAGCGCTCGGACGGCGCAATCGAGATGTCGATCTTCCCGGGCGGGCAGCTGGGTAACGACGAGGCCTGCATCGACGACATGCGCGTCGGCACGCTGGACATGCTGATTGGCGGCACCCAGAACGCCGCGCCGTTTGTCTCGCAATATCAGATCCTCGGCCTTGCTTATCTGTTTGCCGACCGCGACCAGTTTGAGGGCGTCCTCGTCAAGGATGGCGCGGTGTTCAACTTTGTTCAGGACAAGTATACCTCAAACGGTCTGGGGCTCAAGCTGCTTGCGCTGTGCAACGGCGGTCAGCGTGACCTGCACACCGGCAAAGAGGTCAAATCGGTCGCCGATTTAAAGAACCTTAAAATGCGCGTGACCTCCTCGGCGACCGAGTCGCTGGTCTGGTCCAAGCTTGGGACCATTCCGACCTCGATGAGCTTTAACGATATCTATTCCGGCATGCAGACCAACACCGTCAACGCGTTTGAGTGTACCGCCGCTTCTTACAACGCGAACGCGCTTTACGAGGTCGCGCCCTATTTCATCCAAACCGCCCACCAGTTTACGCCCACCCATATCACCTACAGCGAGCTGGCCTATAAGAAGCTGCCCGCCGATATTCAGGCGATGGTCGACGAGGTGGCCGACGAGGCTGGCAAGCTTGGCAGCAAGCTCGCCGACGAGGCGGACGACTCGCTGATCGATGTGCTTGTCAAGGACAAGGGCGTCATTCTTTGCACGGTGGACAAGGCCGAATTCAAGGCCATTGTAGAGCCGCTTTACCCCGAGATTGCCAAGAGCTGCGACGGTCAGGCCCTGCTTGACATTGTGAACGCTGAAATTAAAAAGTAGCCTTTTTATCCGGAAAGCCCCGCAAGGCAACAGTGCTGCCAGATGCGGCCGGTGTCTGGCAGCGTCCCCCCTTCGCGAACGGCGGGGCATCAGGGTGTGCCAAACGGCAAAGTAGCATACCCTGCCTGTCGGGGCGAGACCGACCGGAAGATCTAAGCGTTCCCCCAGTTTGAAAGGAAGGTGTCCATGAGACAGACTATTTCTTCTATCTCTAACTTTATCGAAGCGCTTTGCAAGGCGATCGGCGGCTTTTCGGTCGGCGCTTTTGTGGTGGTCATCTCGATACAGGTGGTTTTTCGCAACTTTTTAAAGCTGCCGATTATCTGGGCCAACGATATTGCCGTCGTCTTCTTTGTGTGGGCCGTTTTCTTTGGCAGCGCCATCGCCGTCCGGCACAGAAAGCATTATGTTCTGGAATTTGTCCCGCAGAAATACGCAAAAACTAATTGCGTTCTCGATTTGATCGGCGATATTTCGGGCTTTGTGTTCTTTGCGTTTTTAGTTGTTTACGGCTATCAGTACACCATTATGGGGCTCAGCCGCCTGTCGCCCTCTATCGGACTTCCGCAGGCCTATTTCTTTGTGTGCATACCGCTCTCGGGTATTTTTATGCTGTGGTTTAACATGGGCATTTTCACCGGCGATCTCAAGCGCATGATCGCGCTGCTCAAAGCGAGGGAGGTCAAAGTCAATGAATGATCTGGTGTTGCTTTTACTGCTCTTTACCGTCATGGTGTCGATCAAGATACCGATTGCTTACGCGCTGGGGCTGGCGTCGCTCGGCGTAATTTACCACATGGGCATTCCGTTTCTGAGCGCCGTCAACAGCATGTATAACTCAGTCAACAACTTCTCGCTGCTCGCGGTGCCGCTTTTTATGCTGCTGGCCCAGCTGATGGATAAGGGCGGCATCACCGACCGGCTCTTTACCATCAGCGACGCCTTTGTCGGGCATATCCGCGGCGGCTTGGGGCATGTCAACGTTTTTATCAGCCTGCTGTTCGGGCATCTGTCGGGTTCGGCGCAGGCCGACGCGGCCGGCATCGGGTCGATGCTGATTCCCGCGATGAAAAAGGCCGGCTACAGCTCGGGCTTCTCGGTCGCCATTACGGCCTGCTCCTCGACGCTTGGCGTTATCATTCCCCCCAGCGTGCTGCTGGTCGTCTATGGCGCGATGAGCGGGGCCTCGATCGGCGCGCTGTTTATCGCGGGCTTTGTGCCCGGCTTTCTCATCGCGTTTGCCCAGATGGTCTATACCTATGTGCTCGCGATTAAATACGACTGGCCCAGAGGGAAAAAATACACCTGGAAGGAACGCGGTCAGGCGCTGTCCAGCGCTGTTCCGGTCATTCTGCTGCCGGTCATCATTCTGGGCGGCACGAGCAGCGGCCTGTTTACCGCGACCGAGTCGGCCGCCATCGCCTGCCTTTATGCCGTGGTGCTGATGTTTTTGATCTACCGCAATTACGACCCCAAGGAGATTCCGTCGGTGCTGGTACACACGGCCTCCGACTTCTCGCTGAGCATGTTCGCGGTGGCGAGCGCCGGCATTACCGGCTGGCTCATCGCCTATCTCAACGCCCCACAGATGATCGCGGACTGGATTTTGCGCATCACGCAGTCTTATTTCGGCGTTTATCTGCTGCTGATTCTGTTCCTGCTTTTCGTCGGGACCTTTTTGAGCCCGATCACCGCGATCATCATTTTTCTGCCGATTATTCAGCAGCTCGGCCACGCGGTACATATCAACGACATTCATCTCGGCCTGATTGTGGTGCTGACCCTTTCGCTGGGCATGGTGACGCCGCCATACGGCTCCTGCTTGATGATTACCGCCCAACTGGGAGAAATTACGATTCCGCAGGCCTTTAAGAGCGTGATACCGATTTTGATTATCACCGTCGGCATCATTTTGCTGGGCGTCATTTTCCCCGAGCTGTTCCTGTTCCTGCCCAGAATGTTTGTGCCGATGGCCTTCCCGGCGTGACCCAACGGATCGCTTCAGGCTGCATTTTTCAAGAATTTTGAGGTACTACAGTGGATAATAAAGTTTATAACGCGTACATTCAGATTTTAGAGCGCGAGCTGGTGCCGGCCCTTGGCTGTACCGAGCCGATCGCGATCGCATTTTGCGCGGCCAAGGCCGCCGAGGTGCTCGGGTGCGAGCCGGAGCGCATGGTTGTCGAAAGCAGCGGCAATATCATCAAAAATGTCAAGGCGGTCGTTGTTCCCAACGCGAACGGCCTCAAGGGCATGGACGTCGCGGCGGTGCTCGGCGCGGTCGGCGGCGATGCCGCCAAGGGACTTGAGGTGCTCAGCGACATTACCGAGGAACACATCGCCAAGGCTGTCAGACTGCTCGAAAACAAGGACTATTGTGTGTGCAAGCTGCTCGAAGGGGTCGAGAATCTGCACATTATCACAACGGTCTACGCGGGCGGGGCGCAGGCGCTTGTCGAAATCAAGTCGACCCATACGCATATCACCCGCATCGAAAAGAACGGTGAAAGTGTTTTTGTTCAGAACGATCTGTCGCGCGGCGCTGACGGCGGGGATACCCTCAAGCAGCTGCTCAACGTCCGGGATATACTGACCTTTGCCGATATTCTGCGTATCGACGACCTGCGCCGGGTGCTGGACCGGCAGATTGCCTACAACACCGCCATTTCTCAGGAGGGCCTGACCGGCGATTACGGCGCCCGGGTGGGTAAAACGTTGTTGGCGAATTACGACGCCGATAATCTGGTCATTCGCGCCCGGGCCGCGGCCGCGGCGGGCTCCGACGCCCGGATGAGCGGCTGCGCCCTGCCGGTCGTGATCAATTCCGGCAGCGGCAATCAGGGCATCACCGTCACGATGCCTGTTTTGGAATATGCCAAGGCGCTTGGCGCGCCAAAGGACAAGCTGTACCGCGCGCTGGCGCTGGCCAACCTGATTTCTCTGCATCAAAAGCGGTTTATCGGCAGCCTTTCGGCCTATTGCGGCGCGGTCTGCGCGGCGTGCGGCGCGGCGTGCGGCGTCGCGTATCTTTACGGGGCCGGGTATGAGGAGATCTCGTGCACGATTATCAATACGATTACCAATATTGGCGGTATGGTGTGCGACGGGGCCAAGCCCTCCTGCGCCGCCAAAATTTCATCGGCGGTCGACGCCGCGCTGTTGGCCTTTAATCTGCAAAGAAACGGCGGCTGCTTCTCCGAGGGCGAGGGGCTTGTCAAGCGCGACGTTGAGGCGACGATCAGGGCCGTGGGCAAAATGGGGCATGACGGTATGAAATCGACCGATGTCGAGATTCTCAACATCATGCTTTGCGGCGACTGAGCCTATTCATTTGACATCTTCTTTTCTATACTACCTTAATGGCAGGGGGCGGACGCGGTTTAAACGCGTCCGCCTTTTGCCGCGTCAGCGACATTTACAGTAATGTGCCTTATCACTCGGATTGATAGCGCCTTCTTGCTTGCATGCGGTTGAACTTAAAGTAAGCTCCCAGCATCCGAATAATAAGTTCAACCGCGATAAAAAAGACGCCCTAGCTTAAAATAAGCGGGCGTCCCTTTTAGTTTTGCTTGAATACCGATTTGCCGCCGCTTGGGTTACTTAAGCGTTTTTGCAAACTCGCCAATCTTTTTATCCATATTGGAAATGTGCTTGGTCAGCCATTCGACAACCATCTGGTTGGCGTTGATGATGACCAGAATATTTCCGCCCGAGGTCTGATAGTCGCTGCGCAGCTTTTGCAGCTGGGCGATAAAGGCGGTGTGCGCGGCTTTCTGCTCCGCGTACTGCGGGTAGCGGATGCGCTGCATGTAGTTTTCTTCATCGGCAAAGTGCTTTTTGGTGTAGCTCTCTAAAAAGTCCAGCAGCTCTCCGACATATTCTTTGGCTTGGTTGTTTTTACCCGCTTCAAAAAGCTTTTCAGCCTTCTCAAACCAGACCTTATGCTGGTCGTCAATCACATTGATACCGACTGACAGATTCGGTGTCCACGGCATAGCTATTCCCCCTTATATCCGGAAAATCATTCCTGTATTTAATACATTTTATAACAAAAACCGTCAAATTTCAAGTGTTAATTTGTAGTTTTATATCAAAAGGATTGTTGAACATGATCATGCCCTTCATCAAACCGCACACCTTCTTATTTCATCTGAATAATTATGACGGATACATTGGTAAGGTCAGTGCGATAATCGTGTTAATTCATTTAAGGTTGGAATATCGGTGAAGTTGGATATCTCGATAGGCTTTCTTATCAGAAGGGAGAGGCTGTAAGCGGGGGAGCGTTAGGTTTCTACCGCTTGTCGAGCGAGCACGGCAAACGGATTCCTATCACAGCGCACTAAAAAACCAGTCCGAAGACTGGTTTTATTTGGTGCAATGGGGTAAAATTCAAAATAATAAGTTGCTGACTATGACTTGGGTGACAAATCATGAATTTATCAATTTTATTGTGCTCAAAATCCATAGTCGTTGATACGCTACTTTTCCGGTTCAAAAGAGCAATGGACATGCATTACTTTCCATTCGCTATGAATGCACTCTAAATACATCGTCGTTCTAACTGCGGGAACAGGGAAACTTCTGTATTTGGCTATAAAACATAAGCAGGCCGAATCAATTTTATGAAACAAGTGTAAATTCTCAATTATAAGCGGTTCTACGCCACCGGACTCTGTTGCCTTTCCGTTCTCAAAAAAATTCGATATCAGATGTAAATGTTCCTCTAAGCAATAAGTGTCATTATTTTTATGATTATCAAAGTAAATAAGGGTATTGCTAGTGGAATCATAGAATCCTTTTAGTTTGTTTATGTCTTTATCATAGAAAGCTTGATTATAATTATCCAAAAAGTCCACAAACAACTTATTAATATTGTTATGTTCCATATTATATCTCCTACGCAGTTCAAATTGCTCGATAAATTCTTGTTTATCCGTCTGATGTATCTGTTTTGAGCTATTACCATGACGTAAGCGAATGGTATAATTGGCCATCGCTGATACGCGACATTTGAAATCAGGCGTATAATAGCCGTTTGCAGCTACTATACCATATTTTTATGCGTGAAAAAAAGACATGGTTCCCTTTGCCAGAGAACCATGTCCTTTGAAATTTCTCGAGATATGTATATCGCACCCGCAGGAGCGGATTTGAACTATTATACGCCTACACATTGCATGATGAATATTTCGTAACGCATCTGCAAGGGCAGGGCGTGTGTGGGGGTACCGTAGATGCCTACCGCACGTCGAGCGACCGCAAGCGAGCGAATTCCCCGCCGCGGCGGTGCACCAACTAATAAAGACCAGTCCCCAGACTGGTCTTTATTAGTTGGTGCCGCTGACCCGTACAGGGCCGTGGGCGTATAAGCTATCGCATTACTAAGATCAAGCGGCGGACGCTTAGAAACGTCGATGCCGAGCGGGTTAAACGTAATTTTCACACCGCCATCGTCAAAGCATTCCACCCGGTCAACAAACATGCCGACAAGATCGCTGTCGGACTGTTGGAGCGCAAACAGCAGAATTTGGGTGATTTCCTGCTCGCTGTATTTGTTCATAGCCCGTTCGGTAAGGCTTATTTCGTATAGAATTACTTCAATGTCCGAGGCTTGCTTCTCCAAATCCTTCAGCGTGTCGACCGTGGAGCTGGAATAGATGCGGTTTGCAATGGCCTCGTTTATAGCCTTAATTTTTTCTTTGGTGCTTTGCAGCTCGGCGCGCAGGGCGGCCTTGTCGGGCTGGCCCGCCTCCTTGGCCTTTTCGATCGAGCGGGCGATGTATGCCGCATGCTCATGCACATTGTCCGGGCGGATCAACTCGCGGACGTGGCTGACGACTAAATCCTCGATAGCATCCTTTGGCACAAGCTTTTTATCGCAGGTTCGCAACCGCTGCGCAGCGTTGCAGCCATAGTAAAAATACTTGCTGCGGTTATTGACGCCAACCATAGCGGCCCCGCAATGGCCGCAGAAGATTTTACCCGAAAGCATGTATTTTACTTTGGCGGTGTTGGCGGCGTTGCGCTTATTATCTGCCATGCGCTTTCTCACCTTCTCCCATAATTCATCTGATACAATGCTGGGTATCGCATCGGGTATTTTAATGCACTCAGCATCTTCGGAGTGGGTGTTTCTTTTACCGTTATCGTCGCGTGGCACCTTGCCATAAACATAAGTACCAATATACCGCTCATTGCAAAGCAAATCATGTATAGAGTTTTTTCCAAAGCTGCTGCCGCGCTTAGTTTTAGCCCCGAGGCGGTTCATTTGGTCGATGATCTCGTTATAACTGCTGCCGTGGGAATACATGCGGAACACTGATTGCACAACGTCGGCCTCGGCCTCGTTGATATGATACTTTTTATCTATGACGTCATAACCCAGCGGAGCCACACCGCCGGTATGTAGGCCCTGCTGTGCCAAAAAGGTCATTTTGGCCTTGACCTTCTGGCGGGTCTGCAACACATGCATTTGATTTATTAGCGCATTGATGCCCTCGCTGGCAAAGACGGAAGGATCGTTAATATCGCCGCCGATAAATGACTGCGTCACCGATATTAGGTTGATCTTATTAGCCTGCAAAAGTCTGCGAAAGTTGAACCAGTCCACCAGATCGCGGCTAAAGCGCGATTGGTCATATATTAGTACGGCCTTAAAAAGCCCGATTTTAGCATCACGAAAAAAACGGTCAAGGTCTGGCCGGTGCGACTTCATGCCAGACGTGGCCTCGTCTGCGTATATATCCACAATGCGCATATTATGTGCGGCGGCGTACTCGCCACATTTTTTAACCTGCACTTCAATTGTGTCAGGGTTTTGGTTGTCCGTTGAATAACGGGCATATATAACAGCGTTGGTCATTGAATAGATCACCTCGTCAGATGCTTGCGCAAACCCTGCGAAGGTGGTATAATTTACCTTGCAAGGTGGCTTTGTTGTGGGGCTGCTTGTATTGCATCCCGTTCGGTGTTAGTAGCGCCGGGCGGGATTTTTTTACTTTTTACCAAATATGGCGTTCCAAAGCATGTTTTGCATTTTTCTTTTGCGCCCTGCCTTGGTGGTCGGGATTCCGGTTGCCTTTGCAATCTTTGTTTTTACTTTTGAGATACCAAGCGCGCGTTTCCAACTAAAGCCATATGCCATAATAAAAACCTCCTTTATATTTGGTTATTTTGCGCATAGACAAGCATTACGTTTAGTCGTAAAATAGGGTTGCTAAATAGGAACAGATGTTCTCAACGTCGGGATAATTAAAACCATATTAACCTACTGTTCGGAGGGGTATTTTACCAATGACAAATATTAAACAAAGGTGCTATAATACAAATGCTGGCAATAATGGTGGGGATTCCCTCCGAGAAGGAGAAAACATATGTCATGTCAGGAGTATCCCTAGTGATCCAATGGACGTTTTATGGAGTATCATAGAATCCAGCGATCGGCCCGAAGAAACGGCTATTGCTTTGATTGGTTTTGCTGAGCGGCTTTTACAAGTTCCGCATGATCAATCATCTTTTCCCATTGTTCTTGAGTAAAATTTCTGGCTAATTCCGCTAATTTAGCGCGGTACATATCCAACCCGTCGCCCTCTGTGGCGGCGGGTTTTTCGTTTTGTTCTTCGTTGCCCAACAGGCAATCGGCGGATACATCAAAATAGTTGGTAATTTTGCTCAAAGTAGCATCTGTTGGCTTTTTCCCGTGTTTCCAACCATTTACGCTTGCCCTACTGAGGCCCAAGTCCTCCGCAACGGCTGATGGAGCCTTGCCAGCGAGGTTGCATAATTTAACATAGTTATCATAAAACACAGAAAACACTCCTTTAAATTGTGCAACTGAACAAAGATAACATAATTAACTCAAACGCATTGACAGTTAACATAGATAACATTATAATAAGGGTAAAAGTTGCGATAGATAACAAAATACCAACCTATCAGAAAGTTAATTCCCGATAGACGCAATGTTATGTTGTTCAGCAAATCAATAATAGCACATTATGTTAACTAATGCAACAGAAATTACAATAAGGAGGCGAAAAAATGCCCGAATTATGGACTGGCGAAATAATTGGGAAAATGCACAATGAGCGGGTCACCTACGACCAGTTGGCAGAAAAGCTTGACGTTACAAAAGCCTATATTTCCATGATTCTCAATTGCAAACGAGCGCCAAAGAACGCAGAAACAAAAATCCGCGCGGCCTTGGCCGAAATCATAGCCGAACGCCGAGCGGGTTAGAAAGGAGGCCAAACCATTGAAAATCATCATCGAAGCTGAACCCAAAGAGATTGCCGCCCTCGTATTAGCGGTACAAGAGCGGCAGGAACCGTTAGTCAATGTTGCTGAGTTTATGTCTCATTGTCGTCGATCAGGGCCTCGAGTACGGACCGAACCAACTGAACGGTAAATTCTTTACTCCCGCCAATAAGGTATGGCATGGAGTCGCTGACTTTAATCACGCCATCTTTTATTAGTCCAGATTCATGGAGTTTGCCTATCACTTCTTTTTCGATTTTATCCTCAATTTTGATCGAGGTATCTTCTAAAGAATCCAAAACGCGTTTTATTTTATCGTTGTCAATCATGGGTTTCACCCCCCTTCGCCCAAATTCTACCACGTTCACGGCGAAAGGACAAGCAGAAAGGAGAAACCGCCATGTCAAACGCGCTTTATGTCAAAGAATGCGTATACCCTGACGGTACACCGGTGGAAAGCCTGCCGGTCGGGCCATTTGTGGAAATATTGGCCCAAAAAGTCGCCGAGATCATCCGCGCCGGTGGCGTCGAAGCGTGGAAAGCCAAACAAGCCGCCGAAGGGAGGCGTACATAATGAAAAAGAGCATCCCAACCGCTGATGTGCGCGAGAAGATCAAGCACCATATAGACCTTTGGCTGAAAGATGAAACAGAAGCGAAAGCCAGCGCACAGAATTGCGCAAGCAACCCGTCTTTGCAAAGAGTTATTGCCCTTAGAGCACACGAGTACCGTTCAATGGCGCAAGCGCTATATTTTCTTGGTAGGAGCTTGGGCATCATATCTGCCGATGATTACCCGCAGTTTGGGCGGGAGGAGAGGCAACTATGATCGTCAAGCCAACCCGCCCTACATACGCCCAACACCGGGCGGCGCTCAAATCCCAAGTAAAAACGGCCAAGCTTAATATCAAGCTTATCACCCACAACCCCTATCGCCTCTCCAACGCGCTGACTGCCCTATGCTGGATCATCTGCGGACTTGTGCTGCTGGCCGCCGCCATATACTGGCCCGACTATTATTCACCGGGCGGGGCCGCGGGCATGTGTTGCAGCGCGGCGGGCATGTTTTGGATGGCCGCCGAATGGCTGGGCAGGAGGTGACCGTCGTGGCGATCACGGCCATGAAAAAGGACGAGCTGCACTGCCTCGTCGATGAAGCGATCAAGCGGGCCGCGTGGGACGAAAACCCGATTATCGCATGGCAAAACTTTATTTGCGTGCTGGAATACGCCGGTCGCCGCGTCATCGGGGACAAGCTCGAGGCGAGCGGGCGCAACCGTTACACCGGGGAGGTGCTCGAGCATGCCGACGTCTGACCAGCGCTGCCCGATCTGCGGCAGAACGCCAGAACATCAGCGGTCGTGGATGCGATGCCCAAAGCATCAGGCACCCGTCTGCATGGCCCATTGTTACAGCGGTTGTCATTGCCTCGACAAGAGCAGCAGCCGCACCGTCTGCAACTTTAACCATAGCAAAGAGGCCCGGCAGCCCGCCGAGCCAAAGCACCGGGACGCGCCCCCGGCATCAAAGCGCACAAAGAAATAGGGCATCGCCGCCGCAAACGGTGATGCCCCTAAAATACCCCGACGCCTCCGCGCCAATAAAACTGTACATAAACATCTTAACATATTTGCGCGAGAAAATCAATAAAAAAGTGCGCTGGAATGCGCATTTTAGCTTGATTAAGGGGTATTAACTTTTGGTACGCCTGCCCCGAGGGGGACAGAGGAAAACAAAAATGCCCTACGATAAAATAACGACCGACGCAGGCCGCACCCGAGAGGTCGAGCTGCGGCAGCGCGCCATACGCAACAGGTCAGCAGGCGAAGTCGGGGAGGAATGGCACCGCCCGTCACCCGAGGAGATCGAGCGGGTCAACCGATGCAATGCCCTTCGCAGGCTACGGCAGATCATCAACGCGAATTTTGGGCCTGACGATATTTGGGTGACCTTTACTTATCGCAAGGGCCTGCGCCCGACCACCGCCGAGGCATTAAGCCATTACCCCAAGCTGGCGCGGGACGTCCGCAAGCTATACGCCGACGCGGGAACCCCTTTGCCATATGTCGCCGTAACCGAGGAACGCCCATGGAAAAAACCGCACCACCACATGATATTGCCGGGCATCAAATTAAGCAAGCTGCAAGCGCTATGGCCTTATGGACACGTCAACGCGCGCCCGCTCGACGCATCGGGGCAATACCGCAAGCTGGCCGAGTACATATTTGCCCATACCGACATACCCGAGCGAGCGGGCAACCGCTGGAAATGCTCAAAAGGGCTGGAAAGGCCCCAGCCCAAGAAAAAAAGCATCAAGGCCAAGCACTGGCGCGAGGGCATCAAAATCCCCAAGGGCTGGATGCTCGACCCGCAGACCGAGCCAGAACGGGGCCGAAACCCCTACAGCGGGGCCGAATACCTGCGTTACACCCTCATAAGCTTAGAGATCAAAAGGAGATGTTGAAAATTGAATAGTCGTGCAAAAAAGAAGCTTACCCGCTCGTGGCAAGATCGAGACTTTAACCGAAACCGCCGCAGTTGGCACCGGCTGCCCGTCCCGCTCGGACAATCCTGCTGGGTGCTGACGCTCGATGAAGCAGGGCAGTGGCAGCTACTCAAAAAGAAAATGGCCGGTATGGTGGATATATACCCAGTTGGCGACGGGATAGTCTACACCGTCAAGGACATTGACGATTTGCTGCTGACTGACATGATATACCCGCACGATCTCTTTGATTGCCCCGAGCAGGCCGCCCAAGAGGCCGAAAGGAGGAATCGCCAGCATGAAATACCCGATCCAGTCCAGTGAGGACACCGAACAGCAGCAGCTTATTGCATGGGCCGCATGGCAGACCACCCGCCACCCCGAATTGCAGTTACTATACCACGTCCCGAACGAGGGTAAACGCGGCGCGCACGGTGGTGCCCATCAAAAGCGCTTAGGTCTGCGAGCGGGTGTTCCCGATTTGTGCCTGCCGGTGGCGCGCGATACATACCACGGCCTATATATCGAAATGAAATTTGGCAAGAACCGACCTGACAAAAAACAAACGTGGTGGTTGGAACAGCTCGTCAAACAGGGCTATTGCGTCGCGGTCTGCTATTCCTGCGAGGACGCCGCGCGGGTAATTATGCGTTATCTCACCGGCAGCGAGGAAACAGGGCTATATCAGGCAAGGCCCACGCCCGCCGATGAAAAGGGGCGAATGCGGTGAAATTTGCAGAATTGATCTTAAAATATCCCGCCTATGCGCATCTGATTAACCGCATTGACGTGCTGTTGTCCTCGGGCAGCCGCCCCGACGATCTACTGCCCGACGCCTATCACTGGCTCGAGCAACACATGCGCCCGGAGGACAGGCCCGCAGCCCGCGCCAAGCTAGAAACATTCTGCCGCCTTCGGGCAAAAGACGCCGTGTGAACTATAACATAGCAGCCAGTTGCCGGTGCATCTGGCGGACAGGAAGGATAACATGAAAATTAAGGACGTCGCAGCAATATGCAAAAAGAACAAGTTCGCCATTTTGTTTGAAAGGGGCGCGAATGATACCGTTGAGCAGTATGTTAGCGACGGCGGGGCCGTTTATAAGTTGTTCGGGCTGCCTTATCTTGACGCTTCAAACTTGCTGACCATTTTTGACGTGCCAGAAAAAAACCGCCCTAAGTGGGCGGTATGCAATAAGGCATTACCAGATGAAATTAGCCTTGCGGACTGCTGCGAGGACGAAATGCCAATAGACGAGCGGGATGCATACCCGGAAATTGTACACGCCGAGCGGGCGTTGAAGCCGCTAAAAATCAGTGACGGCATTCTATTTATTCAAACGCGATATTTAAAACCCGTTTCAGACGAGCAGGAATTCCAACGATTGTTTGAGCGCAAGACCGCATCAGGGATAAGCTACATTGTAGTCAAAACCGGGCTAATCGTTCAGGCAGCCATTATGCCCATGAAGATGCCGGGCGGAAATTTTGCGGATTCGCTGGAAGGACTGGCAGATCAAATTAGATCAGCCACCAAGCGCGAGAAAGCGAAGAAACAGGCCGAGAAGCTCGCCGAAATGGGCCTGACCATCAATCAGGACACCGGCGAGGTGCAGGAAATGCAACCATAAACAAGGGTTTGGAGGTATACGAGAACGGATGGACGGTTTAATAGGCAGCCGCATATGTGGCGGTAACACCGCATATAAGCGTGCACAATCAGACTATTATCCTACGCCGACAGAGGTGACGGCAGCTTTACTCCAATATCTACAGCTGCCGCGTGGATCCCGAATATGGGAACCGGCTTGCGGTGAGGGTTATATGGCAAATGTTTTTATCCAGTCAGGTTATGCCGTGACATCAACTGACCTCAACGATCAGGGCTTTGGGGAATGCGGAGTGGACTTTTTAACGGCTGATCTGCGGACGTGCGATTGGATTATCACCAACCCGCCGTTTAATCTGGCAGATTTGTTTATACGCAGGTGCGCGCATCACGGCAAGCCGTTTGCGCTTTTGCTCAAATCTCAATATTGGCACTCAAAAAAGCGTTATACGCTATTTGAGGGGATACCGCCGTCTGAAATATTACCGCTAACATGGAGGCCGGATTTTTTATTTAAAACACGCGGGAGTGGATCCCCATTAATGGATTGCATTTGGTGCGTTTGGCGGCCAGAAACCGCCGCAAAGACCACTTACATACCGTTGCAGCGGCCCGCTTCTTACGACAAACCATGATTTAGAGGTACACCATGCAAAAACAATTAACGCACCTGTCGCTTTTCAGCGGCGTGGGAGGGCTGGACATAGCCGCACATTGGGCGGGCATCAAGACGGTGGGCCTGTGCGAGTTCGCGGACTATCCGCACAGCATACTTGCCAAGCGGTTTCCGGGCGTGCCGATTTGGCGGGACATACGGACACTGACAGGAGATGATTTTTATGAGCGCACAGGCCGCAGAACAGTTGACGTTGTTTCAGGAGGATTCCCGTGCCAGCCGTTTAGCGTCGCAGGAAAGCGAAAAGGCCGAGACGATGACCGTTACCTCTGGCCGGAAATGTGCCGAGTTATCGACGAACTCAGGCCCTCTTGGATTGTTGGAGAAAATGTTGCTGGGCTCCTCTCTATGGTCGAGCCGGTTGGTGGGCCTGAGTTGGTCGGCAAGGAGATTACCCTGCGAGCGGGTCAGGACATACGAGCAGTATTTACCCAGCGGGAGCGATACACCCTCGCCGGCATCCTGCAAGACGTTGAGCGTCTCGGATATGCCGTCAGGTTATTTGTATTACCGGCTTGTGGTGTCGGCGCAAACCACCGGCGCGACAGAATCGCAATTGTTGCCCACTCCAACAGCGGCGCTCGCTGACCACGGAGGCCCAAACCAGCGCGACAGCAGCGGCAGACCGGGGCTGCAAATGGCGGCGGCCATGTGGGCCACGCCCAATGCACGGGATGGCCACGGCCCGACGGGTTTCAAAAATCAGCCGTCCCTCCCGTCGCAGGTTAAATTATTCCCCACGCCCCGCGCAAAGGAGGCTGGCGACTACTGTTACAGCCGAGGCGATCACGACAAGCCGACTTTAACGCTTTCGGGTGCCGCAAAGTTATGGCCGACACCCACGGTACCCAACGGCGGCCGCAGCGTGAAGCATGTCGAGGACTGGCGCAGCGACCGCAGCGCTTACCATAACGGAAAAAAGGTGCAGGTAGATTTAAATGCCGCCGTCAAGATGTTCCCGACGCCCAAGGCGTCTATGCGAGGCGATTGCCCATCGGAGCGCAACAGACGCAGCCCGGATTTATCATCTGTGGTTAAGATGCTGCCTACCCCCACCACCCCGCGCCCTCACGATAACGAGAGCACCGCAGGCAAGTACATGCCGAGCCAAAACCAGCAGGATTTAGCGGCAGCAGTCGCCAAGGATGGCGGGCAGCTCAACCCCGATTGGGTAGAGTGGTTAATGGGATTTCCGCCCGGGTGGACGGATATTGACGCGGACGCCGAGATCACCCCGCGCGACCCACAGTGGTGGGAGATAGAGCCGCCGATACCGCGCGTAGCAACCGGCATCCCGCACCGGGTGGACCGGCTGAAATGCCTTGGTAACGCCGTAGTGCCCGCCCAGTTTTACCCGATATTTGCGGCGATCGCGGCTGTCGAGAGCAACAACAAATTGTAATTTATGTGGAACGGTATGCTTCAAGGCGACATGAGAAACAAAGAAATTAAGATCCACCCAACGCAAAAACCGGTAGCGTTATATGAATGGTTGCTTGGAAAATATGCGGTTGCGGGCGACAAGATACTTGATACGCATGTCGGCAGCGCCTCCAGCCTTATAGCCTGCCACAACATGGGCTTTGAGTACATAGGTTTTGAGATTGACCCCGGTTATTTTACAAAGGCCACCGAACGGCTAGAGGCGGTTAAGGCGCAGCAAAGCCTTTTCTATGGATAACAACAAACCATGATTTAGCGCGGAAAGGAGGCTGAGACGTGCAATATCAAACAAGCCTGCTGCGCGGCCAACCAGACGACGAGGCGATCAAAATGATACGGTACTATGAGGGTTTAGCCTTGGAGTTTGACCCACGCGGGTATTGTGTCTGCACCTCGGAGGGCAAAGACAGCCGAGTGTTGGGCCACCTGATGCGCCGGGCGGGCGTTAAGCACTTTTATCTTCATAGCATCACGGGCATTGACCCGCCGGAGCTTGTTTATTTCCAGCGACAGAATTTCGCAGAATATGAAGCGCAGGGCTATCTTACATATGACGTGATGCACGAAAAGTCCATTTTTGCGCTGATGATGGAAAAGCTTTTCCCGCCGCTTCGCAGTATACGTTATTGCTGTGAGCATCTAAAAGAGGGCAACAAGCCCGAGCAGGGCAACGCGATATTGTGTATGGGCGTGCGAAAATTTGAAAGCACGAACCGCATGAAACGCCGCAATGAACTGGAAATAGTAATGCCAAAAAGCAAAAGCAATATCATAATGCCATTTGATAACGATGAAAACCGCAGCACTTTTGAATCTTGTTACCGTGATAATCAGCGCCACTTAAACCCGATTGCCTACTGGCGCAACGAGGATATTTGGGAATACAGCAAGGATGTGGGCTTGGAACAGTGCTGCTTGTATCAAGAGGGGTTCCCTCGGCTGGGCTGCATCGGCTGCCCTATGGCGACCGCCGCCGAAAAAGCCGCCGAGTTTGCGCGCTGGCCTAAGTTTAAACCGCTCTTTATCCGTGCGCTGGATAGGGTAATTGCCGAAAGAAAGCGGCGCGGGATGCCCTGCTACGACAACGCAGGCGGCGCCGGCGCAGATTGGTTTGAGTGGTGGATATCTGACAAAGCCCAAGAGATAACCGACCCTGACCAAATGCTGATCGGATAACAACAAATTGTAATTTGGAGGTGCAAAGTGGCAAAGACCAAAGAAACGCTATACCTCGAAGACCGCATATATTCCGCTACAAAAAAACAGGGCGTTTTCTGCTGCTTTGAGGTCACGATCGGATGGTGGGGCAAAGAGCGCGTCGACTACCTTACATATGACACAAAAGGCATTTGGCGCTGTTATGAAATAAAGGTTAGCCTTAGTGATTTTCATAGTAAAGCCGCAAAAACGTTTGTTGGTCACTTTAATTATTTTGTGCTCACCCGCGAATTGTATGAGAAGGTGCAAGCAGAAATACCGGATGGTATCGGGGTTTATGTGGGCGGTGAGTGTGTACGCCGTGCGAAGCGCAAGCCGCTTGGAGTGGAAGAAAACATTCTATTCCAATCAATGGTGCGGTCGCTATATCGGGAATTTCAAGCGCATCGAGCCAGCCAAGACCCGGACTATATGAAGCGGCTTAAACAGGCCGCCGAGCGGGAACAAAAAGAGCGGCAACGGCTAAGTAGGCAACTATCAGAATTTTCATGCGCTGTGCGGGATGTGTTCGGTCAGGACGGCTGGCACAGGCTCAGAAAGTTTTTGAATGATGGCGTCGTGGCTGATGCTCACGTCGCTAAATAACAGTTGACCGTCAGAAAGGACGTGACAGTATGAGCATAAAACCCCTTATCCCGCCCGTAGAGGCGTTAGTCCAAGAGGAATTAGCCAGAGCCAGCGCCAAGTTCGGAGAGCGTCACCACTCGCCGCATGAAGCATATGCGGTGATGTTGGAAGAACATATAGAGATGGTGGCTGAAGTCCAAAGAGCAGGAGAAGCAGTGAATCGCTATTTCCGCCGCATTATGGCGAATGAATCTCCTGAATTATTAAATAAAACCGTTACGGACGCTAAAAGCTACGCAATAGCCGCCGCCTGCGAAGCGATCCAACTCGCAGCAATGTGCGAAAAGGCCCTGCGCGGGTATGAAACGGAGGACAGGCCATGAGCCAAACGTCTAAAAGCAATCGGATTGCCAGCGTATACGATATTACCAAGGGCATACCGCTTGAACGCCTTGCTTTTATTTGCGAGGCAGAGCTAGGGAGAAAGCTCGTTGCGTTTGCGTCAACCGAGTCTGCAAAACGGGCAGCCGAAGAAGCCTACGCAGAGGCGTTTTGTGATTTAGCGGAATCATCCGCTAATGAATGGCTGGAACAGCAGGATGCGGAAGAAGCCAACGAGATTGTAAAGGCGCTGCGATGCCACGCTGATCCTGACTTGCTTTGCGGTGAGTGTCCTTATGAGGGCACCTCAGATTGCGGGCGCAGAATGGCCGCAGATGCCGCCGACCTGATAGAGAGCCTGCAAGCCCAGCTCGGAGACAAAACCGCCTTGCTTGATGCCGCCATTGCGGGTCAAGAGACATTGCAGCGGGCGCTTGCTGAGAGCCAATCAAGAGAGAGAGCAGCAGTAGAGGATATGAGGGCGGGGATTATGGATAGGGCATGTGAGGTTTGTGCGAAGTATTATAATCGGCATGAATGTGACGGTTGTAGCTTCGAATGGCGCGGACCTCAGTAGAGAGGAGGAGTAAATGAAGAAGTTTCCTTGTTACAATTGCCCTAGAATCGGCGAAGAAGCGCCCCGGTGCAATGACTGGAAAAAATGCAGGTCATACCGTGGCTGGCTAAGAGGCCAAGGAATAAAAGGGCTGGCAATATACGTCGCTGGATTAATCGTAGAGCGTCGCAAAGCTAAGCAGGCCGGGGAGGTAAAGCAGCATGCCGACGACTAAAAGCCTCGAGCAAATTGTCCTCACCCGTAAACGCCAGTGCAGCCGTTGCAAAAAGACCATGCAACGCGGCGATGTGGCGATAAAGTATACCGTGGATACAACCGGTTTGGTGCAGTATCATGCTACAAAATATTGGTGCGCTGACTGCGAGAGCAGACGGCTTGAGAGGAGCAAGCAGGATGGACAACCTTAAACCGTGCCCGTTTTGCGGGCTTGACGCAGAACTGATTAGTGATGATACCACTACATACGGATACCCAACGCCAAACTGGGCAGTAAGGTGCGTTAACGAAATCTGCATCGCCAACGACATATTTCCGAACTACTCCCAGCATGAGGATGCCGTAGAAGATTGGAACCGCCGCGCCCAGCCCGCCAACGATCATTTGACCCTCGACGAGCTGAGGGGGATGGACAAAGAACCTGTGTGGATTGACGAGCGTGAAGAACCAAAATATTCGGGGTGGTACATAGCCTATTGGGACAGGGGCAAATATCTTGTCTTGCAAAGCA
>JAEWBS010000131.1 GCA_023391005.1 Bacillota bacterium
GGCCATAACCTGCGCCAAATCAAGCTTGGCGGGGCAAACGTAGCTACAGGTTCCGCAGCCGGTGCAGAGATCGGCATCTGCAAGCGTTAGATTGCGCTTTTGCGGGGTCTGCATCACCTTGTAAATAAAATAGGGCGAGAGCCCCTCGGGGCAGACATCGGTGCAGCGCCCGCATCCGATGCAGCTGTAGCCCAGATCCTTAAATTCCTCGGCAAAGGCCAATATACCCTTTGTCGTCGCCGAAACAAACACCTTATCGGGGTCGGTGATGCCAAAGCCGGTCATCGAGCCGCCCGCGACAATGCGCTTAGGGTTCGCGATGGTACCCACCGCGTAAAGCACCTGCCCGATGGAGCAGCCGATCGGCACCTCGTAATTCCCCGCGTTGGCGACGCAGTCGCCCGCCACCGTGATAAAGCAGCTATTCTGGCATAGCCCCTCATAGGCGGCGCGGCGCAGATGCATGAGCGCGCAGGCGCCGATGATCAGCACATTGTCGCGCTTCATCTGCCGCTTGGCGCGGTATTCGGCCGGGTAGGTGCCGCTGACACGCTCGACCCTGACGCCAAAAATATTATGCGGTATGCGGGTATCGATATCAAACAGGTTGCGGTAGATTTCAATCGACGTTTTTGACGCGCCGATCGCTCTTCTGGCCAGCGCCAGTCCCTCAGCCAACTGCTCGGGAAAATGCAGCGCGGGCCCGAGCTGGCTTGAGATGTAAGGCTCGTCGTCGAGCGCGTCGACCACGATGCCCGAAATGCCGTCCCGCGCGGCGGCGGCCAGCTTTTTCCACAGGCGGCGACCGTCGCACTCGTCGATGATTCTGGCCTCGCGTGCGATGGACACAATCTCGTACGGCGCGAGCAGCTCAGGCGTGGGCGAAACCGGCGTTTCGGTCCTTTGCGGGGGTATGTCCAAGCCGGGCAGCCGCCTGATCTCGCGCGACAGCCCCGGTTCTTTATTTTGCTCTAGTAAAATCCCTTTGGAAGAATTGGTTCTCATCAACCGTCCTCCTTCGCCCGTATGGTCTTTTCTTGAATGCAAAACCAATAAGGCGGTGATGTTTTTGGTATTTCGTCTCGTATCGCCCGACCGGTTAAAGGTCGTTTTAACGGCGCAGGATGTGGAACAGGTGGGCATAGACTGGGATAGTCAGGACACGGCCGAGGTCAAAAAGCTGCGGCGCTATCTGCTTGGCGTGCTGGCACAGGCGCAGTCACAGACCGACACCTCGTTTTTACTGCTTGGCGACCGCCTGCTCATCGAGATTTATCCCGAGGATGACGGCGGCGCAACGGTCTATTTTGTCATGGAGCAGAAAGAGGCGCACACCGCTTCGATCTGCGAGCCGGTCATGTTCAGCTTTGACGACACTGAGGCGCTGATCTGTGGCGCGTTGCAACTTTTTTCGCTGCACGGGCACCGCCTGCTGCAAAGTGCGCTCTACCGGCAGCAGGACTGCTGGCAGCTGATCATCCGCCCTATGGACGGACAAAACGGACCCGCCGTCAACCTGCTTTCGGAATATGGTCAGCGCGCTGAGGGCGGCAGCGTATTGTGCGCCATCGTTGAGGAGCACTGCAAGCCGATCATCCGCGAGCATGCCATCGACATGCTGTCCTATTATTTTAGCTGATCGCGACATCTTTATAAAAGGCGCGATGGATTGGCGCGCAGGCTGCGTGACCCGCCAAACGATGCAGCGCGTGGGGCGATACCCACCGACTTTCCTTTTGGCACAGGCAGGACGCAATCTGCGGCTAAAGATCCGCTTTTTAGTGGAATATCCGCCCGCTGCGGCTAAAGCGCCGCCTCAGCCGCCTTGCGGATAGCAGAAATAGGCTCCGCGTAGTTTTCATGACGGAAAACCGCTGAGCCTACCACGAGAATATTAGCCCCTGCCCGCGCGACAAGCGGCGCGGTCGCAACGTCAATGCCGCCATCGACCTGAATGTCCACCGCAAGCCCCAGTTCGTCGATACGCTGGCGGATCAACGTCATTTTAGGCAGCATGTCCGACATAAAGCGCTGCCCGCCAAAGCCGGGCTCAACCGTCATCACCAGCACCATATCAATCTGGTCCAGATAAGGGAACACCGCTTCGGCGGGGGTTTTAGGCTTCAGCGAGAGGCCGACCTTTGCTCCGCTTTGGCGAATGGTGTCGATTGTTTTTTGGATGTCGCAGCCGCACTCAACATGAAACGTGATCATGTCGCTGCCTGCCTTGGCAAAGATGGGCGCATAGGTCAGCGGGTCGCTGATCATCAGGTGCACGTCCAGCGGCAAGGGGCTGATCTTTTTCAGCGATTCCACCACCGGCACCCCGATTGTAATATTTGGCACAAAATGCCCGTCCATCACGTCGACGTGAACCAGATCGGCGCCGCCTGTTGCAATGGCGCGCACCTCACGCTCTAAATTGGCAAAGTCGCTTGCCAGAATCGACGGGGAGATAAGAATCATGAAATTTATCGCTCCCTCTTGGTTTGAAAATTCGTCCTGTTTTTACAGCATAGCCACACAGCCGCATGGCATGCCGGTGTATTGGCGGCGGCGGTAAGCCCTGCTAAAGGGCGTGCCGCTGCGGATGAAGAAGATAAAATATCCACCCTGCGGTTATTTTACCTTAAATGCCGCTAAAGGTCAATAAAATGTACCGGGCAATTCCTGTCAGCGCCGCTGATACGAGCCCCCCGCCAAAACAAAAAAATGAAATGCCGCAACCATTTCGCCCTGCCCCAAAGGCGGCGCCGGCGGGCTACCGCCGGGCAAAACGCCGGCGTGCAGTCTAAAAGCTAAGCCACAAACCGCCGTTACAGCCATTTGGCTTACCACACGAACTGATAAATTCCTCGTGCTTGCATGCGATTGAACTAGCGGAATGCCCAAGCATCCGAATCATAAATTCAACCGCGATCGTTTAGCGGAACTTCGTATAACGCAACAGCCGAAAAGCGAGGTTCACATGCCGGGGCAAGGGGGTATTGCATCTGCCCCGGCATGCCGGCGCGCATCTATGTGATGCGGCGGGTAACGCGCGCGCGGGCGGGTCTGTGGGCGCACATGGGCCGGTTTTGCACAGGCTGATGTGCGCCACCCGAACGCTGCCGCCGCTTAGCCTCACTGACATGTTATGCCGCAGACGGCAAAACGCCCCGACCCGGGGTCTGCAGACGGCAAAAGCGCAATTGCGTTTCTCCCTGCATTATCAATAGAACGCGTCTTTAGAACCCGCCGTATTAAATTCAGGCCATGTAAAAAATTTTTATGTTTCATTTAAAGGCCCCATCCAAAACGCCCGCGGCAGCAAAACAAAAAGCCAAAGGCACTGCACCGGCGCCGCGGCCCGGGGTAGCTTTAGGTATTCAAACCGCTTTTCAGTCGATAGAACAGCCCCGGCGGCAACGCCAAGCAACGCGAGAACCGCTGCAAAATGTTGATTATTTTGCAGCGGTTCGGCTTATGGGCGATTATTGGCGCGAAACCAGCGTCGCGTTGTCAACATCCTCCATCAGCCGCATGCTGACGCTAAAGGCTTGACCGGCATTCTGCACGCCGCGCGCCGGACGGTAAAGGCTCAGCGTGACACTGTCTCCCGGAGATTTTGTTTTAAGAAAAGCGCTGACATCGTCAAAGGTTTCGATTTTGGTGCTGTCGATCGCGGTGATAATATCACCCCTTGTGACGTTCTTGCCCGCCAGATCGGAGGTCGGATCGATCGATTGGATATAGATACCGACCGGAATGCTGTTGATCTGAGAGAGCGTCTGGTTGATTTCAACGCCCGAAATGCCTAGACGGGTGCGGCCCTTGACATAGCCGTAGGCCATGAGCTGGTCGATGACCGGCTTCGCCTCGCTGATCGGAATCGCAAAGCCGATACCCTCGTAATCGACGGCGGCAATTTTAGAGGAGTTGATACCGATAACCTGCCCATACTCATTAACCAGCGCGCCGCCCGAGTTGCCGGGGTTGATGGCCGCGTCGGTCTGGATGAAGCTGCTTGAATAGCCGCCGTCTTTGATCATACGGTTGACCGCCGAAATAATGCCCTGTGTGACGCTGCCCGCCAGAGTTGAGCCGCCGGGGTTGCCAATGGCGACAACCGTTTCGCCCACCTCAAGCGTGTCGGAATTGCCAAACTCGGCCGCGATCAGGTCGGGGGCTTCTATTTTAATCACGGCAAGGTCGGTCTTGGTATCGATGCCGATTAGCTTTGCCGAATAGGTGTCCCCATTGTCCAGCTCGACATTGATGCCGGTCGAGCCCGCGACGACGTGTGCGTTGGTGATGATATAGCCGTCGGTATTGATGATGATGCCCGAACCCTCGCCCGACGGCGTAAAGGTATCCTTCATGCTGTATTGCGCAATGCCCACGACCGACGGACGTACCTTTCTAGCAATCTCAACGGTCGAAAGCTTGCCATTGGTCACAACCTCAAGCGTGTCGCTCGCGACAGGGTGTTCCTTGATGGTCAACTGCGGGCTGCCGGTGTTATCGGCGATCGACGACGTGCCCAGCTCCCCTTGATCGATGGCCGAAGCGTTCCATAAGCTGTAGATGCCGTAGCCCGAGAGGCACATCACCCCCACAAGCAGCACCGCGCCCAACAGTGCGCCGATGACCGCAAGGCCGCCCGGTTTCTTGGGCGGGCGCGGGTTCGACCGGCCCGCAGCCTCATAATCCTCAAACTTCCACTGGTATTCCTGCCGGTTGTTGTCGGCGGAAAAATGCGGCTGATAGCCGTTTGGGCGATTCGGGTTATAGTTGTATTGCCCATAGGTGTTGCCGCTGTGGCCCGGATTGGGGCTTTGCCCCGCGACGCGGTTCTCAGGCTCCGCTGCGCTATGGTCGCTATCGTTATTGTGCGAATTCTTGTTTTCTTCAAACATACTTCAGATCCCCCTTCGATGGAATTCTCATGGCTCTATCGTAACTTTAAATTATTAAAACCGCATGAATGCCTTTTTAAGCATTTTGATTTTATTTTAAAAGTTATTATGGCGGTTTTTCACCTAATTCTTGGGCTTTTCGGATTTGCGAAACAGCGATTGTCCGCTCTTTTGCACCGCCGGCAGCGTAAAGGCAAACTCGGTATATTCCCCCTCGGCCGAGCGCACCGTAATGGTGCCGCCCTGTAGGTGCACGAGCGACTTGACGATATGCAGTCCTAAGCCGACGCCCTTGGTGTCGATGCCGCGCGAACGGTCGCTCTTATAAAAGCGGTCAAACAGGCGTGGAATCTCCTCCTTGGGGATGCCCTCGCCGGTGTTGCGTATCGCGATGTGCAAAAGCTTGCCCTCGTTTTTATATTCTACCGAAAGCACGCCATAATCCGGCGTAAATTTAACCGCGTTTTCGATCAGGTTATAGGTAATCTGATGCACAAGATCGGGGTCGGCCTCGGCGAAAGCCTTTTCGGCGTCAAGCCCGCGCACGTCGATATGCCGCTGCTCAAGCACCTGCTCAAAGCCCAGAATCGTGCGCAGAATAATCTCCTGAACGTCGACGGTCTGCGGATGCAACTGCATTTCGCCCGCTTCTATCCGCGAGATATTGAGCATTGACACCACCATGCGCGACAGGCGCTTGACCTCGTTTGAGACAATGCCCAGATAGTGCGGATATTTCTCCTGCGGAATGGTGCCGTCAAGAATGCCGTCAATAAATCCGCCGATCGTGGTCATAGGAGTTTTAAGCTCGTGCGAGACGTTGGCGATAAACGAGCGGCGGGTCGACTCGAGCGTCGCGAGGCTTGAGGCCATGTTGTTGAACGCCATGGCGAGCTGCTCAATCTCCTCGTCCCCCTCGACCGGCACGCGTACCGTAAAGTCGCCCTTGGCAAAGCTGTCGGTCGCTTTAAGCATGGCGCGCAGCGGGCGCACCATCGCCTCGGTCGTAAAATAGATCACGATAAACGACACCGCGATAACGAGCACCGAGCCGATTAAAAAGATGCGAAACATATCCTTTAAAAAACGCGACATCTCAGAGGCGCTCGCGGCGGCGAACACGACGCCGATCGCCATGGGCTTGGCCGTATATTGTGTGTCGCCTTGGCCGGGCGTTTCGGTTTCGATCAGCACTTCGATCTCCACCGGCACGCCGACAACGTAGGCGGCGTCAGAATAGATGCCGTTTAAGCGGGTGACGCCCCGGTAGCCGCCCGCCAACGCCGCCTGCATGACAAGGGGGTCTATGTCGTTGCTTTTATGGCTGCACTCGGCGGCATCGAGACAGATAAGTGTATGCCCTTTGGTGTTGACCAAGAAAATATCCGCTTCAGCAGCCGCCGAAAGAATGGCAAAATTGGTTGTGATAACCTGCCTGTCAATATTTTGCCGTTCGTTAAGCTGGTAGTTTAAAGCGACGAGCCGCGCGGCTTGATCGGCCTTTCTTTTGAGCGAATCAAGATTCTGCGCTTTAAAATATTGCGCAGAAAGCGTGACCAGCATCACGCCGAGAAGCACGATGCTGGTTAGTATTATTGACGCGCAAAGGCTGAAAAATCGTGAAAAAAGATTTCTTTTCATGCGAGATCAGTCCTTGGTTTCAAACTTATATCCGACGCCCCAAACGGTTTTGAGCGTCCATTTTTCCGAGACGCCCTCGAGCTTCTCGCGCAGGCGCTTGATGTGCACGTCGACGGTGCGCGAGTCGCCGTAATATTCAAAGCCCCAAACCTCATCAAGCAGCTGGTCGCGCGTATAAACGCGGTTGGGGTTCGACGCGAGGTGGAACAACAGCTCAAGCTCCTTGGGCGGCGTGTCGACAACCTTGCCGTCAACCTTGAGCTCGTATTTGGTCATGTTGACCACCAGCTTGTCAAAGCTGACCTCACGCACGGTGCTCTCGGGCTGCACGCCGTTGACGGTACGCCGCAGCACCGCCTTGATGCGGGCGACAATCTCCTTGGCGTCAAAGGGCTTGACGACGTAATCGTCGGCGCCCAGCTCAAGACCCAGCACCTTATCAAACGTCTCGCCCTTGGCGGTGATCATAATAATCGGCACGTTGGACTTTTTGCGGATCTCGCGGCAGACCTGCCAACCGTCGAGCCCCGGCATCATCACATCAAGCAGAATGAGCGCGGGCGCCTCGGCGTTGAATTTGGCGATCGCCTCGTTGCCGTCGTTTGCGATGACGACGGTGTACTGCTCCTTTTCAAGATAAAGCCGCAGCAGCTCGCAGATATTCTTGTCATCGTCCGCCACCATAATTTTTTCCAGCGACATGGCCAAGCCCTCCTTGTTATTTGACATCCGGCGTCTTGCAACACCGTGTTAAGATTTAAAGCCATTATGGATTCAGAAATATTGCAGTTATTAATCTATATTATACATCATTTGCGGCCAGAATCGTGAAATTTTTAGAAATTTTCTGCAACGCTATTTAGATTGGGGCGGTCTGATCATACCCATACATCATATAAGATGTATTTTTGTTCCGACGGGCTGAACGGCACGGGAATGAAACAGGCGGCAGACCGCGCCTACTAGGCAGACGAGTGCGTCAAAAGCGGCGCCATTTTAGCAATTTTACAAAAACGCATAACGCTGAGTCCCAGCATCGGGAAACGTCCTACAGCGGTCCGCCCTTCGCAAGCGTTCGGGCTTCCGTTTTGCGCTGCCTTTGAAAAAGCCTGATTATACTATTAATTATGTGCGGCTGCTTTTATAACGTGTATTTTCCATCGTCAAAAAGCCTTCGGGCATGGCCGATAAAGGCCATGCCCGAAGGCTTTTGAAATAGGGGGATATCGAGCCGCGCGACGGCAACGAACGGCAAACCGTCGCCCGAGCGCGGCCCGAATAGGAGGATGTTAATCGCCCAACGCCGTTTTAATCAGGTTCAACGCCGTCTCAAGCCGGCTTCTCGGACAGGCGACATTGAGTCTGAAATAGCCCGACGCGCTGTATTTATGAGCCGGATCGCCAACCAGACCCAAGCGACTCATGCGCAGCATGTTTTCTTCGTCGCTGCGGTCGGTGTTTTCAAACTTAAGCCACAGCGTATAGGTGCCCTCGGGCAAATAGCTTTTAAGCGCGGGCACCTGCGCTTTGATAAAGCGGTCGGCAAAAATCATATTCGCACGGATGTAGTCGAGCAGCGCTTCGACATAGCTGTCGCCGTCGCTATAAGCGCCGATCATCGCGGCAATCGACAACACATTAGGCCCATTATAGTGTGTTGAAACGCACATTTTTTTATATATTTCGGCCAGCGCCATGTCATAGCAGATGGAATAGGAGGTGCGCAGCCCCGCCAGATTAAAGGTCTTGGCCGCGCCGTAAAGCGAAACGGTGTTTTTTCTCGCATAGTCCGAAACAAGCGGCGTCGGGACATGCTTGTTAGCATCAAACACAAAATCCGACCAGACCTCGTCCGAGATCATTTTAACGCCGTACCGCTCGCAGAGGTCCGCCGCCTGCCGCAGCTCCGTCTCGGTCCAGACCCGCCCTGTCGGGTTGTGGGGCGAGCACAAAATCATGCAGCCGATATTGTGCGTCTTAATTTTCTGCTCCATATCGGCAAAATCCATTCTAAAGATGCCCTGTTCATCCGGCACAAGCGGCGAGCCGATCAGCTTGCGGTCGTTGTCGGCCAGCGCGTACCCAAAACCGGTGTAGTGCGGGATATGTACAAGAATGCCCTGCCCCGGTGCGCTGAAAAGCCGGATTGCGCTGACAATGGCGCCTACAGCGGAATTCTGATAAAGAATCTGCTGCGGTAAGACATTGGCGACGCCCCTGTACCGCGCGCTCCAACGCGCGACACAGTCATAAAAGCGGGGCTCCGGCTCAAAATAGCCCATGATCGGGTGCGCCAGCCTGACTTTGATGGCGTCGGTAACGCAATCGGGCGTGGCAAAGTCCATGTCGGCAATCCACATCGGCAGCGGTTCGGCATCCCCTACCGGATAGGGCGGGGAGTCCCACTTCTGGCTTGTCCCTCTTCGGTCGATTATTTCATCAAAATTATACATGCTGTGCCCCTTTCATAAATTCCCATTTTTTCCATAAAGCGTCGAGAAACCCGCCGTTTGTGCGGCGACGGATTGAACGACAGCCTTGATTTTGTATCGGGATATTCGACATTATCAAACTTATGTTTAAAAATACGAAAATTCAGCAAAAATATCGTGAAAATACACCGCTTGTTTCGCTGTTTATTCTATGATATTATCATAATACCAAAATACATATGACATTGTCAAACAATTTCTTTAGTTTCAGGAGGAATTTTCATGCAGAACAAACCCGTATGTTATGTCCCAGCCTACGCACATCCCGAGGTTTTTTCGGGGGTGCCGTCCTTTCTCGGGCTGCCTGTCTCGAAGACCGCCGACGACCTCAAGGGTCACGACTTTGTGATCATGGGCGCACCGTGGGAGGGCGTTTGCACCTATGGCGGCTTTACCGGTGTTGAAAACGCAACCAAGACAATCCGCAAGGCCTCTGAGCGTTATGGCGGCTACCTACCCGAGTACAATTTTGACCTTTTTGACCATTTCTCGGGCACCGATTTCGGCGACATGGCCGTTCGTAACGGGGACACCGAATTCACATTTGAAAGCGCGCGCAACTATATGCGCAACGCCATGACCCACGGCGGCATTCCAATCACCTTTGGCGGCGACCACTCGCTGAGCTATCCGCTCATTGAGGCGTTTGCCGAAAAGTATGACGGAAACATCGGCATTATCCATTTCGACGCGCACATGGACAACATGGACAGCTTCGGCGACCAGAAGTTCGGGCGCTGCTCCCCCTTCCACCGCCTGTACGACGTTAAGGGCTTTGACCCGAAGAATCTCGTCAGCGTCGGCATCAGAGGCCCTAGAAACAACTATGGCGCGCTTAAAGAGGCGGCTAAGTACGGCGCCTCGGTCATCACAAGCTTTGAGGTCAAGCGCAACGGCTTTATGGAAAGCATTAAAAAAGCAATTGAGATTGCGACCAACGGCACCCGCGCATTCTATGTCTCGGTTTGCAGCGACGCGCTGGACATTGCGCACAACCCGGGCGGTCCGGCCGACCTGTGCGGCCTAACCTCCTACGAACTGGCTGAGATGTTGCACGAATGCGGCCTCGCGGGCGCAAAGGGCTTTGACTTTATGGAGATCTACCCGCCCGATGACCTGCACGGCATTTCAAGCCACGGCGCCTGCTGGATGGCGCTGTATATCATGAACGGTATGGCGCAGCATATGCTTGAGCAAAACAAATAGACAGTCTATTCGCCCATGAGGCAACACCCGGGCGAACGCAAGGAGGACTTGATTATGCGCCACATTGCGCAGGAAGCCCATGATCACGCGGCCAGATGGCTGGGGCAGGGGCGTGTGGCAGACTACATCCCCGAGCTTGCTAAAAAAGACGCGCGCCAGCTTGGCATTTGCATCACCGATCTTTCAGGCAAGCGCTATACAGCCGGGGACAGCCAAAACCGTTTTACACTTCAGAGCATCGCCAAGGTTATTTTACTGGCGACGGCACTCTCCGACGTCGGCTTTGAGGAAGTCTTTTCCCGCGTGGGGATGGAGCCAACCGGCGACCCCTTCAATTCGATCATCCGGCTCGAATCGGTCACCAGCAAGCCGCTCAACCCCATGATCAACGCGGGGGCCATCGCGGTAACCTCCTGCATCGAAGGCAACAACGCCGAAGAGCGGTTTGAGCGCATCTTAAACGTGGCCCGGTTGCTGCTTGGAAACCCCGAGCTGACCTATGACAGGGACGTCTACGAGTCGGAGAACCGAACCGGCGACCGCAACCGCGCGCTGGCCTATATGATGCGATCTACCCATATTTTTGACGGCGACGTCAACGCGCACCTCGAGGTTTATTTTAAGGCCTGCTCGCTGTTGACCAGCTGTGAGGAGATCAGCTATCTCGGCGCGGTGCTTGCCGGCAACGGCAAATGCCCCAATAACCAGAAAGTGATTATCGAGCCGTTTTATGTCAAGGTCATCCGCTCGCTGATGACAACCTGCGGCATGTACGACGCTTCGGGCGAGTTTGCGCTACGCGTCGGCATTCCGGCTAAGAGCGGTGTCGGCGGCGGCATTATGGCGGCTGTTCCGTCCAGAATGGGCATCGGCGTCTTTTCGCCGGGACTGGACGCCAAGGGCAACAGCTTTTGCGGCATTAAGGCGCTCGAATATCTCTCCTCGGTGTTGGATTTGAGCGTGTTCTGACGCGGTTAGACACCTCGGATAAGACAGAAAAATCCCCGCTTCTTAAAACGTCGCGGTTGAACTTATGCTTCGGATGCTTAAGCGCCCTTTAAGTTCAACCGCATACAGGCAAGATGACATTATCACCCTAGTGATTAGCCAAGCTGCTGTAGGAAACCGTTTTTAAGAAGCGAGGATTATTAAAAAATATGGGTTTTAAATTTGTACATCGCCGATAGACGGCGCTTTTAGATCTATTAAAACAACGCGCGGGTCAATTTTTTAACCGTGTTTTTCAGGTCGGCGATCAGCTCAACCTTTCTTCGCGAGATATGGAATGCGATGCCCGTCGCGCTCAGCGTGCCAAACAGGTTACCTGAGTGGTCTAAAATCGGCACCGAAATGGCTGAAACGCCCTCGCCAAGCTCCTCGTTTTCAAACGAATAGCCGTTAGCCCTAATCTCCTCAAGCCCCGCGAGCACCGCTTCTCTGGTGGTCGGCGTAAAAATGGAGAGCGGCTCAAGCCGGGTATGCGCAAAATATTGCTCAAGCTCGGCGGCGCCCATATAAGCCAGACGGATTCTGCCCGACGCGGTGCAGTACAGCGGTTCGGAATGGTCGTTCGAGATGGGGTTGATCGTATAGGCAGCGTTAGCGGGCAGCGTTCTGTTAAGCAGCTGAAGGGTGTTATCAACAAGAATAAATAGGCTGCTGTTCATCTTATATTCGTTGGCAATGCGCACCATCTGCGGCTTAGCTTCTTCAAGAAATATCGCCCGATACCCCTCGGGGGCGAGGCGGAATTTATGAATCAGCGTGTGGCCGATCCGATATTTCCCCGACGGCGCCTGCTGCATAAAGCCATTGGCGCAAAGGGTGGCGAGTATGCCGTGGACGGTGCTTTTGTTGAGCGCGAGCATGTCGCTGATCTGGCTCAAGGATAGCTCAGTCGCAGCATCGTCAAAGCAATTGAGGATATCGATCGCCCGCTGCACCGACTGAATCACCTTTCCCCGCTTGGCTTGCTCCATGAAACGGCAGTCCCCTTTTCCTTTTATTCCTATATAGTATAGCATTGAGCGGTCAAAGAATCTACATGCTTTAATGAACTTTTTGACAAGATCGTATTTCGAATCTATATTTGGCAATATCAAATACAAAATTAGATTTGTGGTGAGACTATGGCTAAGAGAATCGCACTTTTGCTCCCCCACACCGACAGCACATTGGAAACAGACCTAAAGCGCTGCCTGCCGCCGGATTTTGTGGTGCACACAACGCGCCTGTGGCTCGACGAGGTAGGCGAGGACGCCGAAAAGCAAATGATTGATGAGGCGTTGCCGGCGGGCATTAAAACGCTGCAAGGCATCACCCGTTTTGACGCCGCCATCTTCGGGTGCACCTCCGCTTCAGCGGTGTATGGCGCGGCGGGGCTTAAGCGCATTAACCGCCTGATGTCCGACGCGTTTGGCTGCCCGGCTATTACGGCATTTGAAGCGGTTTTGCGCGAACTGCAAGCCTTGGAAGGCCCTGTGGCGCTGCTAACCCCCTACACCCAAGAGGTCAACCGCTTTATGGTTGCAAGTTTGGCGGAGTTTAACGTCGAGGTTGCTTTTTCAGCCGGACTGGGCATTCGGGCCGATCCGCAAATCGCGCAGGTGACGCCACAAGAGATCGAAGCCTTTATTACATCGCACAAGGACGACATTTTAAAGTTGTCCAAAACACTATTATTATCCTGCACCAATCTACGCGCCCTTGAAGTCTCTGACAGTGTGACACAGAATTTAGGAATGAATGTTGTAAGTAGTAACCGGAGCATTGTTAATTGGATCAGCACGCAAATAGAAGGAGGATGTTTATGGTAAAGCAATACACATTAAAAGAAAAGATCAAAGCGATTGGCCCCGGCATATTGGTGGTCGGCTCGTTTATTGGCCCGGGCACTATTACAAGTGCGACTAAGGCCGGCGCGACGTATGGCTACGCGCTGTTTTGGACCGTTATCTTCTCGGTTATCGCGGTCATCGTCATGCAGGAAATGGCCGCGCGTCTGGGCATCGTCACCCAGACCGGACTTGCAGAGGGATTGGTTCAAGAGCTATCTGACCGTCCGGCGTTTAAATGGCTCATGATCGTCTTGGTCGCTTCCGCAATCACCCTCGGCGGCGTGGCCTACATGGGCGGTGACCTCACCGGAACGGCGGTCGGCCTGTCCGCCATCACCGGCGTCAGTTCCCGCATTATCGCACCCATCTGGGGCGTATGTGTGCTGGTGCTCATCAATATCGGCGACGCGATCAAATCGCTTGAGAAGCTTTTGAGCATCTGCGTTTCGATCATGGCAATCGTCTTCATCATCACGATGGTAATCGTCAAGCCCGACATCGGCGCTATTTTAATGGGCGCTGTCCCTGTCGCGCCCGCGGGCTCTATTATGACCTGCGTCTCGCTGATCGGCACGACCGTCGTCCCTTACAATATGTTTATCCACGCGACCAGCGCGCGCAAGACATGGAAGGACCCCTCCATGCTGCCGCTTTCTAAGTTTGACGTAACCGTTTCGATGATCATCGGCGGCGTCATCACCGGCGCGGTTATGATCACGGCGGGAACCGTTATGTTCGGCATGGACGTCAAGTCCGCCGCCGATATGGCGGTGCAGCTTGAGCCGTTGCTCGGCAGCTTCTCGGTGCCGTTTTTGAGCCTTGGCCTGATTGCGGCCGGCGTTTCTTCGGCCGTTATCACACCGCTCGGCGTTTCTTACGTGCTGGCGGGCCTGTTCGGCTGGAAAATGGACAAGAGCGATAAACGCTTTTTCTGGACCAACATCCTCGTTGTTGTATTTGGTATCTTTGTTGCGGCGACAGGCTTTAACCCGCTGGTTATCATCATGACCGCGCAGGCCGTCAACGGCATCTTCCTGCCGATTATCGTCATCGCGCTGGTCTATATCACGAGCCGCAAGCGCGTGCTTGGCCAGTATAAAAACACCCCCCTGCAAATCGTTCTCGGCGCCTGCGTGGCGGTGATCTCCTTGATTATCGGTATCAGCAGTGTTCTCTCCCTGTTCTGATTACTTAAAAATGTTGTAGACATTTTTAATTGCGCATCGCCAATAGGCAGCGCTTTAAAATCTAAACCAATCCCATTCATTCTACATTTCTGTTCTGTTAGACAATACAACAAAGGCAGGGTCCAAACGGCTGCGAAAGCGGACGCGTGGGCCCTGCCTTTTAATGATCGGAGCATGCTTGTTTGAATTTATTGTAGTTGAGCAATACAGCTATCACAAATAGATATGCCCGATTTAATTTCCTTTAAGTTTTCTGTTGTATGACATTTGATACACATTTCTAATGTCTTTTGTAAAAGGATTTGTCCATCATCCTCGTCTACAAAGATTTCAAGGCTGTCCTTCTCTTCAATGCCGCACAGCTTTCTTGCGTCGAGCGGCAGAACGATTCGACCAAGCGCGTCCACTTTTCTGACAATGCCAGTCGCCTTTACCATATTTCTCTCTCCTGTTCTTCTTATACTGCAAATTGGCGTTTCCAGCCCCAATTTAACATACATTTTCATCGAAAAATCAATCCCCCATTTAGGGTTTTTTCTATAAATAGATGATGTTTGTCTTTTTGTATAATGTGTATTCTATTTGTAGATGATATCCCCAAATAGAGGTGAGGTGCTGATATTGGATTCAAAGAGCCTTGGTAAGAAGCTAAAATGGTATAGAGCCAAAGCGGGTTGGAGCCTTGAAGACTGCTCGGAGAGAATCGGTATCAGCAGCCGATATTTAGCCGACATTGAACGCGGCGACAAAGTTCCCAAGCTGGAGACATTTATTTTAATTCTCAATACACTTGCGGCCTCGGCTGATGACGTTCTTCAAGATAGTCTAGTTGTAGGCCATGAGCCCAAAAGCAACGACATACTCAAAAAATTAGAAACGCTTGATTTTACCAGCAGAAAGCAAGCGTTGAATATCCTTGATAGTGTTATTTCTTCTTTAAAGAATGATTAAAAGCCTTTGAGTTTTAACGCTTGAAGGCTTTATCTGATGACTTCTATCGTCAATATTTAGCGACAACAGGGACAAATCGCCATTTGTTGCGAAAATTTAAAACTCATGCTACAATAGTTGTTTAGAAAACATCTAAACAAGCGATTATAAAAATCCATCATGAAACGGAGTTTATTACAGTATGAAGCTTGGCATCGTGGGGCTTCCCAATGTCGGAAAATCGACGCTGTTTAATGCGATAACCAATGCCGGCGCGCAGTCGGCCAACTACCCGTTTTGCACCATTGAACCGAACGTCGGCGTTGTGGCCGTTCCCGACAAGCGTCTGGACAAGCTCGCCGAAATGTATAACCCCAAAAAGATCACCCCCGCCGTCATCGAGTTTGTCGATATCGCCGGGCTGGTGCGCGGCGCCTCAAAGGGCGAGGGGCTGGGCAACAAGTTTCTCTCGCATATCCGCGAGGTGGACGCCATCATCCATGTGGTGCGCTGCTTTGACGACGGCGAGATTGTGCATGTCGACGGGGAGATCGATCCTCAGCGCGATATCGAGACTATCAACCTCGAGTTGGTCTTTTCAGACATCGAAATGGTCGAACGGCGCATTGACCGCGCTAAAAAAGCCGCGAAGGGCGACAAAAAATATCTGGCTGAGGCCGAGCTGCTCGAGCGCCTGCACACCCATCTGTCGGAGGGTCGGTCAGCCCGCAGCTTGGGGATGACCGACGAAGAGCGGGAGCTCTTGCACGACGCGCCGCTGCTTTCTTCAAAGCCGGTGATCTATGCCGCCAATTTAAGCGAGGCTGATCTGACAAACGCCGCCGAAGGGTATAACGTCTATTACCAGAAGGTATGCGAGATTGCTAAAAGCGAACACGCACAGGTCATTCCGATCTGCGCTAAAATAGAGGAAGAGATTGCCGAGCTCGACGACGCCGACAAGCAGATGTTCCTTGAGGAGCTGGGGCTTCAGGCGTCGGGGCTTGACCGGCTGATCACCG
>JAEWBS010000045.1 GCA_023391005.1 Bacillota bacterium
GGCTCAAGGTGTAAGTGCGGCGACGTATTTAGCCAGTGAGTACTAATCGGTCGAGGGCTTGACCTTTAAGTGATCTTATTAGGTCTCGCATGTCGCAGACAATTCATTGTTCAATTTTGAGTGTGCAGACTTGTACACTGCGCTTAGCGCATCTTATTTGATGCGTTGAGAACATTAGCCGGTGTTAATGACGATGAGGATCCACCCGTTCCCATTCCGAACACGGTCGTTAAGCTCATCAGTGCCGAAAATACTTGGATGGAGACGTCCCGGGAAAATAGGTCGGTGCCGGTACTTTTACAAACATTCTCGCTATTGCGAGGATGTTTGTTTTTATATGCTCATATGATATATTGAAATTGGGCTAATGGGCGTCGATAATAAAAGAATTAAGTATTGCTCATATTAATTTAACTTTGTTGGAGATTGCCATAAGAAAATTCGTTTTGCTCTCTTGCCTTTTTGGTTGGCGGTTCTTAGCGTGTGCGGTCAATCGACCGACGCCTCGGCGAGTTTATCAGCGTCGCCATCGCAGGCGGTGGTGAATGCTTCACCCGTGAATGCGCAGCCGCAGTCAACCTCCTAATCGGCGGCAGAGTCTATTGTAGAGACTTCCTCTGAAGCATACGATTACCATCCCAGCTTTGAGAAAATCGAAAGTATCGGTGTGGGGGATGGTTTTTCGGAAGGAGTTTTTATACTGGGCGAGGAAGAACGAGCGGTTTTATGACAGCTTATGTGGATTGACGACTGGAGCGTTGTATTCAATCTGCCAACCAGAGGGTTTACCGCCGTATTTTCTATTGATAAGAAGGCACAAACATGGTTTTTAATCTCTATGAGACGCAAACGCCCATCGTGCCAAGCGTGCCCGACCAGAATAGTGACAAGATATGCTGCTTTGTCTCGGATTCAGTTGTGGCAGACATCATTGCATATACCCAGACACTAATGCCACAATCGAATCCATGAAATGACAAAGGTCTGTCGGACATTCCGACAGACCTTTTAGCATTTTTGCGAATCTAAAACCCGTGTCCGGTTACCAGTAACCTTCCAGCTCTTGCAGAGAAATCATTTGCCGGTCGAGGGCAATCGTGCGCAGTGCAACGTAAAGCTGCGCGTGCGTGGTATTAGGATAAGGCAGAACAAACAGGAAGCCAATACCAAGCGCCAATGTACCAAGCAAAAACCACCCAATAAAGGAAAGGTCTAAAACAAACATCTTCCATTTGTGGCCGTCGGTCATTTGCATCGACATCTCGATTGCGCGGCTTGGTGGAATACCGGGGTTTTCCGCCAGCAAATAGGGTACCATCGCATAGGAATAAGACTTAACAATACCGGGGATGATCAACAGCAGATACCACAGCGCATTATAAATACCGCGCAGCAGCATGGTTATGACAACATTGCGATAGCGCCCGCCGGTAAAGCCGTGTATGATATTTTCGAGATTAAAACGCATTTGGGTCGATTCGAGAAAATAATAGCGGACGCCTACTTCCAACGGGCTGAACACTAAAATAGCAATCAACGCCGATGCCAGCGATACCGACAGTAAGGTCCCAAACAGCATCGTAATAAAAGGCAACGACAACCACGAATCAACTTGGTTAAAGAGGTGATCAAGATCTGCCTGATTAAAGTTGATGGAGAAGCCCTCGCGACCTGATGTAAGGAGTAAAATCAGGCTGACCAAAAGGGCCTTCCAGTATGAAGCACGCAGAACCGTTTTTGCGCTCTCTTTTAACTGCCATCTGTTCCACATGGCGCATCACCTCACTAGACATTTTTACCAGTTTAACACAAAATGTCTTCTACGGCAAGATGCGAGGCATCATAATAGCAGGTAGCCAAGCGCCATCAGCAGCATTTTGTTATCTTTATGCTCGTTAAAAATGGCCCACATCACGAGTAGGATGACCAGTTTTTCTCCATCGATGCCAAAGCTGTCCAGAAGGCCGGATATCGGTTCTGAAACGGACGAAATAGTGCTTTGCAACGTGTCGCCCAGCCCGCTGACCGAGTCGCCCAGCCCTTGTTTACGCAGCATATCGAGCAGGCCGCCAGCACCCGGGCGAGAGGCACTTTGATTTGTACTTTGAGAGGGGTTGCGTTGCCCACCACTATTCTGGTTTTGTGCGCCGGATTGGCGACCGCCACCAAAAAGATGGGCGAGAATATTGTTTGGCTGAGCAGGGCTGGACTGCCGCTGGGCGCCCTGCCGCATATTGCCCTGTGTTGTTGCCTGCTGTTGCGCCTGCTGTTGTGGCTGGCCCTGCTGCATACCCCCCTGCGGTGGTATGTTTTGCTGAGGAAAACTCTGTTGCGCATTGCCTTGCAATGGCATGTTCTGTTGCGGTATATTCTGCTGTGGCGGCCGCCCGTACGGCATTTGCTGGGGTAGCCCAGTTTGCTGGAACTGTTGCGTTTGAAAAGGCGTCTGATAGGATGGCGGCATCTGAAACTGAGGCTGCACTGGCGGCCCGGATGGCTGCATTGGGACAGCCTGTTGAAATGACGCCTCGGGAAAGGTATTGGACTGTTCCACCGACTGTCTGGCTCGCTGCTGCATATCGCGCACCCGTTTGAGCGCCTCTTGCTGCATAGTCAACGTTTGCGTATCAGGGAAATAGCTCAAGCTCATGGATTGTCACCGCCCTTCAGACGGTTAAACAATCCTAAGTCTTTAACAAGCGGCAGCAGGCGAATCAATTGCAGAATACGGATCGCATCGTCGACCTTTTTGGCGCGTTCCTCAGAAAAATGTGGCTTTAAGGCGCGCAGCAGTTCGGTGTTCTGATCATCCTGGTTCAGCGCTGAGATGGCCCGCTGCATCAGCATAATGGTGTTTAAATCGAGAGAGGGCGCCCCTGCCTGCGATGATGATGACCCCTGAGACGAAAAGAAGGGAATACCGCCGCCAGCCGGTGTGCCGCCATTATTATTGACAGGCGGAGGCACAAAGCTGTTTTGGCCGGCCTGCGGCGCGGCCGCCCCGATATCGGGAAGCCCCAACGCGGCGCTGACCGAACGAAGCTGGTTCATGCCGTCTTCGCTGCTCAGAAATTGTGTGATCATCGAGGCAAGGTCATCCATGGTTTATCTGCCTTTCATCAACTGGTTTAGCATCTGCTTGATCTGCGGCTGCTCTAAAAATTGAGAAAGCGCCTGCGGGTTTTTCAGCAATTGTCCGATTTGCTGCTGTTGCTGCGCATTGATGCCCAGCTGGTCAAGGTTGCCTTTTTCCAACTGGTCTTTAATCGTCTGAGGGTCACGGCCCAGCTTCTGGCCCGCCAGTTTCAGCATGGCATCCATCTGTGAAGGAGAGAGATTGGACGGCATATTCAAAGCAATTTCACCACCTTACGGTCTAAATATATGAAAAATTAAAAGGGGTTATGTCGTATCATATGCCGGCGCGTGCCGTTATGATACTGTTATGACTTCGGTATTGGGGTAATAATGCAGCAGAATCTCTTCACAAGTACTGCCCTGACGCGCCATAAAGTCAGCGCCATATTGACTTAAACCCACCCCGTGGCCATAGCCGCGCGTTTCAATCGAGAAGGTTCCGCCCTGATAGGCGATTGAGAAGCAGCCCGAGCGCAGGCTCAGCGCATTGCGCACCGCTTGCCCATGCACCTCCAGATCGCCGACCTTGGCAAGGGTCACATAGCCCGACTCCGACGTCTCAAGTGCGATGATCCACTTCTCGGGCGTGTTGTCGTTGAGCGTCACATCGGGGAAGGCCTGAGTCAAAAGCAGTTTCATTGTCTTTTTATCGTAGGTTTCGGTCACCTTATAGTCGGGGGCGAGCAGGTCGCCGTCGCTCTCAACCGGTACCAAATAGGGCAGCGCCACGGCCCAGACATTCTCAGAGGCTTCGGTATGGCCTACGCTGGTTGAGTGATAAGCCGTCAGCGCAGGTTCGCCGTCGTAGGCGACAATACGGGTTAACGCATAGTCGGCGGCGGCGCAGATCTTAGGCCAAAACAGCTCGGCAGCGCTGCCGTAGCGCTCAAAAAACCGCTCTTGTGTGATATAACCCTCGAGCCGCTCGGGATCGGCTGAAAAGTCCGCGCCCTTAAGCTCGGGGTCAGGATTTTCCGCCTGCCGCTCGGCGCTATAAAGCGCCCAGGTATGCGCCGCAATGGCCTGCGCGGTTAACGCCTGCTGGTGGAAGGTTGCGGGCATCTCAGACGCGACGGCGCCGCGAATATATTCCGCGGTATCGACAGTGAATACTTTCTTGGTGGAGCGGTCAAAAATCTTAAAGGATGTGCGCGGCTTAACGTCGATTTCGGAGGGGGCGGCAGACGTTGCGGCGGTGGGCTTGCTTTCAACCTCCGGCAAAACGCTTGCCACAGGCGACGAAGAAGCGGGAACAGACTCGGGCGTTGAAACCGGCGCGCGATCAGAAAAAGACAAAATATCCCCCTGCGCCGACAATGAGGCGGCAAAGGGGATGGCGACGGTCAGGAGCGTCAGCAGCACTAAGAAAAATATTGTGGCCCGCATAGGACATCCCTTTCTTTTGGCTTTATTGACTTTAGCAGTCGGATGGGATAAAATACTTCTATTGCCAGCTTATGCGGACAGGCCGCCAA
>JAEWBS010000079.1 GCA_023391005.1 Bacillota bacterium
GCTGCGCCAGCGTTGATGCGGTTAAGACCCAGCTGGCCAAGCGCTTTGAGGGCAAGGCTGCTGTCGTCGAAAGCAACGCGAAGGCCTTCGATCTGGGCTATGAGGCCGCGCTCAAGCTCAAGTAAAAAAAGCATCTGACCGTCTGCCCCCAGTGTTGTACGCCGCTTTAGGCCGCTGCATCTGCTAAAAAGATTGGAGTATTTTAATGAACAAGGTATGCACGCTTTCTGAAGCGGTAGAAAAGTATGTGCACGACGGCGATCATCTGACGACCGGCGGTTTTACCACCAGCCGCAAGCCAATGGCTGCCGTTTCTGAAATCATCCGGCAGGGCAAAAAAGATCTGGTCGGGCTGGGCGGTCCGGCCAGCAGCGATTGGGATATGCTCATCGGGGCCGGACTGGTTAAATGCTACATCAATTGCTACACGGCAAATCCGCGCTTTTCTAATGTATGCCGGCGTTTTAAAGATGCCGCCGAGAACGGTAAGCTACAAGTTGAAGATTACTCGATGGACGCCGTTATGATGATGTTCCACGCAAGCGCTCTAGGTCTGCCCTATGTGCCGGTCAAGATGATGCTTGGTTCAGGCATGGAGAAGGACTGGGGCATTGCCGAGGCGGAGCGCCGCCTGATTGAAAAGCTTCCCGACAAAAAGTTTATCATTCAGGATAACCCCTTTAATCCCGGTGAAAAGCTGTTGCTTTTGCCCACGCCGCGCCTCGATGTCGCGATCATTCACGTTCAGGTTGCTTCGTTTGACGGTACCTGCCGTATTTTCGGCGACCCGTATCAGGACATCGATATCGCCTACGCCGCAAAGCGCACCATTGTTACCTGCGAACAGCTTGTGACCGACGAGGAGATCCGAAAGGACGTTGAACTCAACAGCATTCCGGGCATCGTCGTCGACGCCGTTGTGCATCTGCCCTACGGCGCGCATCCCTCTCAGGTATACGGTTTGTACGACTATGACAAGCAATTTTTCCACGATTATGACAAAGCGGGAAAAAGCGACGAAGCCTTTAAGGCTTTCCTTGACGAATGGGTTCATGGTGTAGCGAATCATAGGGCTTATCTTGATAAGCTTGGCGCTTCTCGCCTTTTGGATATGAGCGTTGTGCCCGGATTCGGATACCATGTCGACATGACCCAGCTGGCAAAGGAGCGGATGCAAAATGACCTATTCTAAAAGCGAGATGCAGGCCTATATGGTCGCGCGGATGATGGACCCCCATCAGGTTATCATCGTTGGCACCGGCCTTCCGCTGGTAGGCGCCGCGCTCGCCAAGCGCTGCTTTGAGCCGAGCTGCACGTTGCTGGTAGAAAGCGGCCTGATGGACTTTTGCCCCATCGAAATTCCGAGAAGTGTCAGCGACCTGCGCACCATGGCCCACTCTGCGGTTCAAAGTCCACCCTATCGCTATCAGGGCTTTATGGCCAATGAGTTGCTGCACGACAACAGCCGTCTGATCGGCTTTATCGGCGGTGCGGCGGTCGACCCTTATGGCAACGTCGCCTCAACCTGCATCGGCGACTATCGCCGCCCTAAAACGCGTCTTCCGGGCAGCGGCGGCGCCAACAGCATCGCCTCGTTTTGCAATACCATCATCATGATGAAGCATGACAAAAGACACTTCGTCGAGGATATCGGCTATATCACCAGCCCGGGCTGGATTGACGGGCCCGCCGGCAGAAAAAATGCCGGCCTGCCTGTCAACCGGGGGCCAATATGCGTCGTGACCGACCTCGGCGTTATGAAATTTGACGAAGAGACGAAGCGCATGTACTTAGCGGGCTATTATCGGTGCAGCTCGCCTGAAGAGATTGTCGCCAACACCAGCTTTGAGATTGATATATCGAGAGCCGTGATGCTGCCCGAACCCAATGAGGATATTTTATATATCCTGCGCACCGAGATCGACCCTGAGAAGATTTTTCTGGAGTAAACTGACCGCTGAACCGACTTTTTTGTGTGTGCAGCTATTTAGCCGGCAATAAAAAGAGGTCCCCGAATATATTTAAATGTTTTTAAATATTAAAGCAAAAGCACCATAAACGCTTTTGCTCCCCTTCATTATTCGGTTGAACCTCTGCGGTCAGCCTGTATTCAAAACGGGCGCTTACGCGACAGCGAAAGCGCCCGTTTTTAAACGATTGGTATGACCGTCCGTATCGTAGGTACGCGTTGGAAGTGAAAGGATATATATAAATGCGAAAGTGGTTTGAAAATCTTCAAATATCCAAAAAGTTATCATTTGGTTTTCTGCTGGTATCCGCTCTCGGTATTGTCATTGGGGTTACCGGTATCATCAATGTCATGATTATAGCCGATCATCAGAGAAAAGCGTATGAACAGAGCACGTTGGGTGTGGTCTACTCCTCAAAGGCAGAGGCCAGCCTTCTTAAAATTACGACACTGACACGGGATCTTTATCTTTATTACGACGTAGACAAAGAGAATATCTGCAATGAGATCATTGATGAAATGTCCGGCTTGGAGGCGCAGCTGGAAAGCTACCGCGCCAAAATCAACGACAGTCAGGATCAGGCGAATTTCGACGCGGTGCAAGCCGCATACGAAATCTATAAAAGCGATGTTAATAAGGTTATTGATGTTACAAGAAACGGCAATTACAGCGTAGAGGTGGTGGCGGTTGTCAAAACCCAGCGCGGCAATACGGCCGACGTACAGGAAAAATTCAATGTACTGGCCGAATATAATATTATCAGCGCCGCCCGGCAGCTGGAGCAGGATCGGATGACCATCATTATTGCGATAGCCGCAATAACCGGTATTGCGATGGTATCCTTTATTATTTCACTGTTCCTGAGTAAATGGATATCGGGTATGGTCAGCAAGCCCGTCCAGAAATTTGCGGTCATTTCTGAAATGCTGTCCGCCGGAAGCATTAACGTCATCGATGACATTGAAGAGGGACAGCTTTTGAAAAGCCGAAAGGATGAGATCGGTACCTTAGCACTATCCTTTGATAAAATGATCGCCAGCATCACTGAGCAGGCGCAGACGGTGCAGACCATTGCACAAGGAGATTTAACCACCGCTGTGGCCATACGCTCCGACCATGATGTATTAGGCAGGGCCCTGTGTGAACTCGTCGAAAAATTTCACGCGCTGGCTGAAGTAATTGTTTATTCGTCAGAACAGGTCGACGCCAATTCCAAGCTGGTATCCGATTCGAGCATGTCCCTTTCTCAGGGCGCGTCAGAGCAAGCCAGCTCGGTAGAGGAACTGACCGCCTCGCTTGAGCAGGTAACCGCGCAGACCGGCCAAAATGCACAAAGCGCGCATACGACCGATCTGCTTGTCAAAGAAATCCGCTCCGACGCGGAGGCAGGTAATGTGCAAATGACAGAGATGCTGCACGCCATGCGGGAAATCAACGCATCCTCCGACAATATCGGCAAAATAATCAAGGTTATTGAGAGCATTGCTTTTCAGACAAATATTCTTGCGTTAAACGCCGCCGTAGAAGCCGCCCGAGCCGGCGAGCACGGAAAGGGCTTTGCGGTTGTCGCGCAAGAGGTCCGAAATCTGGCTGGGCAGTCTGCCGAAGCCGCGCGTGAAACCGCCCAATTGATACAAAGCGCCATCGACAAAGTGGGCACGGGAACAAAGCTGGCCAACAGCACCGCGGCATCGCTGGATAAAATCGTGTCCGGTATTTCTAAAACAGCTGAGCTCATCAATTCCATAGCCGTTGCGTCCAATGAGCAGGCGTCTGCACTCGAGCAGATCAGTCAGGGTATTATGCAGGTTTCTCAAGTGGTTCAGGATACCGCCGCAACCGCTCAGGCATGCGCCGCAGCCAGCGAGGAACTATCGGCACAATCCACCCATCTTAAGCACGAAGTTCGCGTATTTAAGCTCAACGGCGCAAAACAGCCAACCAAAGCAGAAATTTAGCACCAAAATGCCCGCAAGCGCGGCGGAGACCATCGGGCGCAGCAGCATTCCTCCCACCTATTGCTACTGCTCTCGAAGCATCCCTTCATCCTACAATTCTTATATTTGTCTTGAATGACGGTCGACCCGCGATGAACAACCACCTCATACACTTTGAGGTGGTTGTCCCATTTATAGTCGATTAACCCCAAAACCACCCCGTCTTTGCGGCAAATACCAGTGCGCTTTTGGGGTTAATCGACTATAACATGCCCAAAACAGCATGTGGCAGAATATCGTATTCGATATCCTGCCACATATTCGGTATACATCAATATTTTGTACCGTACAGATCCTTTTTTAGGTCTGTACCGCGTGCCTGAACGGCCGCAACAGCTTAAACATTGAGTTCCTTCTGGTCAAAATAGGTGTTTAGCACGATAGAGGTTTGGGACATGCCAAACTTTCGAATCTCGCTGAGCTGGCGTTCGAGCTCGGCGGAGTCGGCGACGCGAATGCGCAGCAGCGCATTGTTGACGCCGATAATGTGATGATGCTCGACAATGGCCGGATTTTTTTCGGCGAAGGCGCAAAATTTGGTATAAGCTTCGGGCGGGACGTTGATCATGATATAGGCCGAAAGTTTTTTGCCGACCGCGTTGGCATCCAGCTTGGCTCTAAACGCCTGAATCGCCCCCGATTCGCGCAGGCGCATAATGCGCTCTGAAACAGCGGGCGCGGTAAGGCCTACCTGTCTGCCGATTTCACGCGTGGTGGTTTTGCAGTCCTGCTGTAAAATATTCATTATTTTGATGTCTGTCCGATCCATATACAGGCTCCTTTGTAACAGCAGCATTTTGTAAAGCAAAAAATACACACTTTGAAATATTGTTAATTAAAAAAATTATAGCACAAAACGATATCTATGTACAGTTCATACATGCGGGGTTATAATGAACACAAAGCTGAGTAAACGACAAAAATACAGAAACAGGAGCATTTATATATGGAACGTTTGAATCTACCTATAACGGGCATCTGTTCGTTCGGCAAATACCCGATATGCACCGATTTATCGCAACTTGACGCGGATATCGCCGTTTTGGGCGTACCGGTCGATTTCTCGGTCGGATATATGAGCGGCGCGCGGTTGGCGCCCCGGCGTGTGCGTGAGGCTTCCACCCAGTATGGGCGCGGCGACGCGGGCTTTTACGACTTTGAAAACGACTGCATGCGCCTTTGTGCCCCGCTTAAAATTGTGGATTGCGGCGATGCGGACATTTTGCAGGCCGACCCGCACCACACCTTTAACGCGGTGGTGGAAAGCGTCAAGGCCATTGTGCAGCGCGGCGCCGTACCCATCGTCATCGGCGGCGATCATTCCATCAGCGCACCGGTGGGCCAAGCGCTTGAAGCGATTGGCGAAGAAATCTGTGTCGTGCAGATTGACGCCCACCTCGACTGGACCGACCACGTCGGCCCCTTAAAATACGGCAACGGCAGCCCGATGCGCCGCATGTCCGAGATGCCGCATATCGGCCCGATGGCGCAGATTGGTCTGCGCGGCATCGGCAGCAGCAAAAAAGCGGATTTTGATGCCGCAAAGGCGTATGGCAGCGTTCTGATCTCGGCCCGCGAAGCGCACGCGATCGGTGTTGAGGGGGTTCTGGCCAAAATTCCGGCAGCTAAAAATTACTATATCACCGTCGACATCGACGGATTTGATATGTCTATTGCGCCGGGCGTCGCCTCGCCCTATCCGGGTGGATTGCTGTTTAATCAGGTGTGCGACATCATTTCCGGCGTTGCAAAAAAGGGACGCATTGTCGCGGCCGATCTAACCGAGGTTTCTCCCCCCGTCGACCCCTCCGGCAGCACCGTGCGCTTGGGTGCGTTGACGCTTTTCCACATTATGGGCCAGATTGAGACACAAATTAAAAAGTAAGCCAAAGCCGCGTACTGAATGCAGTACGCGGCTTTAAAATATTTCGAGAAAAAGCGTCGACGACGGCATCCATCATGATGTTTCGGGTTAGGTGTTAACGTTAAAGTAGTCAAAAAACTCTGCAAGCGCCTGTGTCACTGCCTCAAAGAACAGTTCACCCTTTTCCGGAGTGGCCAGATGCGGCTGGCCCATATGTCCCTGAGGGTTAACCTCATTGAAGTTCGCATATTTCTGATATTTTTTAAAACCAAACAGATCCCGTTGAAACCATGGATCGCCCGGTACGGGCGCGCATTCCTGAATTTTCTCCGAACACACGAGTTCCGGGTACAGATACATCATCATGGCGGTTTCAAATTCTCCGGCATGACCCATACCACCCAGTTCCGATGTACGTATTGCGCTAATACGGCTGGCGGCAACATCCCAGTAACGCAGTTCCTTTAAGGCAAAATCCGTGCCATGGCGCTCCCCCATTTCGTTGATGACCGCGGATAGAAACGCCTGATTTCCACCGTGGGAATTCACTAAAAACATGCGCTTGAACCCGTTATTGCGCACGCTCTCGCAGATGCTGCAGGCATACTCGACCAGCACCTGCTGCGGAATGGTCACATAGCCGGGCGCAAAGCGGTGATGCGGAGAGTATCCAAAGCAGACCTGCGGCAAAAGAAGCATCGGGGATGCGCAAAGCTGTGCCGCCTTTTCTGTCACAGCCGCACCCAAAAAAGCGTCGGTTCCAACGGGCAGATGAACGGAATGCTGCTCGGTCGAAGCAAAATTGATGACGACAGCCGCCTGATCGCAATATTGGCTGAAATCTGTTGCTTTCAACTCATCCCAGCGAATCAGCATGCCGGCCCCTCCTCCACACCGTCCTTCAGTTCAAAAATGCTCTCTATCTCCACCGCCTGCCCGCCGGGAAGCGAGCTGACGCCGATAGCGCTGCGCGTTCCTGTGCCGTCAGGGCCAAACAGGGCGCAAAACAGCTGGGAGACGCCCTCGCCCACCGCGCTCTGTTCCTTGAAATCTGCCGTGGAGGCTACAAAAACCGTGGTTCTGATGACGCGGGATATACGGTCAAGGCTGCCGATGCAGCTTTCCATGTTGGCAAGCAAGTTGATCGCGCATTGCCGCGCGGCCGCTTTGCCGTCCTCTATCGAGACCTCCCCGCCCAATTGTCCGGCGGCAAGGGGTTTGCCGTCCTTGGCGCAACCGGTTCCCGCCGTGTAGAGATACCGGCCTTCAAGCACGGTCGCCACTTGATAATGGCCCTTAGGCTGGGCGGGCGGGGGCAGCTGTATGGAAAGTTCTTGGAGTTTTTTATAAATGCTCATAGGGGGTTTCTCCTCATAATCTAAAGGATTATTGACTTAAAGCGGCAGCAGCACGGGTATAGACCCTTAAAAAGTTCCCGCTGAACCACTTTTCCAGCTTCTGCGGATCAGCCCCGCTCAACAACACGGAGCCGAGGCTGACGGCCGGGTCATTCCACGGCGCATCGGTCCCAAAAAACGCCTTATCCGGATCCAGCTCCCGGTCCACCAGCGCCAGAGCGCCAAATCGCTTATTCACAGGGCTGCACAAATCGTAATAGAGATTCTCGTACCGGTTGCAGAGCTCAATCGCTCGGCCGGTACCGAGATCCAGTGCGCCGTGCCCGATAATCAGTGGCGCATTGGGATACGCCCTTGCAAGCTCTTCAAAAACGCTCAAACGGTCACCGCCGTAATAGGTATGGCTGAGAATGGGGATTTTGTGTTCATTGGCATAGTAAAACATGCGCTCAAAGTTCTTGCCGTTGAGCGGATAATCGCCGGCCAGCTCGGGATGCACCTTAAAGCCCACAATCTCTTTGTTGGAAAAATAGCTGTCGACCTCTTGTTCCAGCAACTCCGAATAGTTGGGGTTGACCACATACTGACCCAGAAAACGGCCGGGATGACGCCGACACACCTCAAGCGTATACCGGTTGCCCCGTTCCACATCGGCGGAGATGGCCATATTCGAAGAAAACACGACGGTATCAATACCCAGCGCATCCATATTTTCCAGCATCTGTGCTTCGTTATTGTAAGGAAGGTAAAAGTTCCAGATTGGCCCCATATGGGCGTGCGAATCGATGATACGGTACTGCTTCATATCAACCCTCTCCTTTCAACACCGGCAGGCGCATAATCCGGCGTGCGTTGTCACCGGCAATCATTTTCTTCTGTGCAAAGGTCAGGTTGGAAAACAGCACCTGCCCAACCATGGTGCCGATGCTCGAAACAGGAAACTTGGAACCGGCGATAAAATGCTCCGGCCCCACCTGCTCAACCATATATTCGAGCTGACGATGAACATCCAG
>JAEWBS010000090.1 GCA_023391005.1 Bacillota bacterium
CATATGGCGTGTCTGCGGCCCCCGTTATACTTTACGCATGAGAAATCTTATGCGCCGGTGGGCGCTTGTGCTATTTGCAAAACCGCGTCAGCGTCGCAATAGACAGCCACACCAGCACAATGACGAGAAAAACGCCGCCGAGACCCTTGACCGCCAAAGGCAGCACATCGATTAAAGCCTGTACATTCATTGTCATGCCCTCCTTATCGTGCGACGAGGCTCAAAATCATACCGCCCGCAATGACTGAGGCAATCTGCCCCGAGACGTTTGCGCCGATGGCATGCATGAGCAAAAAGTTCTGGTTGTCCTCCTGTTGACCCATCTTGTGGATGACACGCGCCGACATCGGGAAAGCGCTGATGCCCGCCGCGCCGATCATGGGGTTGATCTTCTCCTTTAAGAACAGGTTGAGCACCTTGGCGAACAGCACGCCGCCCACCGTGTCAAAGATAAAGGCGATAAGGCCAAGGCCCAGAATCATCAGCGTTTCTTTGGTGACAAACAGGTCGGCGCGCATCTTGGAGGCGACGGTCAGACCCAAAAACAGCGTGATCAGATTGGCCAGCACGTCCTGCGCGGTCTGCGACAGGCTGCCGAGCACGCCGCATTCGCGCACCAGGTTGCCGAACATCAAAAAGCCGATGAGCGCGACCGAGCGGGGCGCCGCGATGCCCGCGATGATGGTGACAATGATTGGGAACAATATCTTCACCCGCTGCGAGACGCTGTCGGGCGTATATTGCATGCGGATGCGCCGCTCAGACTTGGTCGTGATGACGCGGATAATCGGCGGCTGCACAATCGGCACCAGCGCCATATAGGAGTAGGCGGCCACCATGATCGCGCCGATATAGTTGCTTTTAAAGAAGTTTGCCACAACAATGGCCGTGGGGCCGTCGGCCGCGCCGATAATGCCGATCGAGGCGGCATCCTTGAGGTCAAAACCGAGTAGGACGGCAAGACCGAGCGTAAAAAAGATGCCGAATTGCGCCGCCGCGCCGAACAGCAGCATCTTGGGGTTTGAGAGCAGCGGCCCGAAATCGATCATCGCGCCAATGCCAATAAACAGCAGCAGCGGGAACAGCTCGTTGGCGATACCCGCGCGGAACAGCACGTCGATCGCGCCTTCCTCAAGCTCGCCGTTATAAAGCTGGTCGATAACACCCGAAAATGGGAGGTTGACCAAGATCGCGCCAAAGCCCATCGGTAATAGCAGCGTGGGCTCCATGCCTTTTTTGATGGCCAGATAGATGAGAAGACCGCCGATAATCCACATGATAATTTGCTGTGGCGTAACCGCAAGTAGATTCTCTAAGATTAGCATGACAATTCCTCTTTCCACAGTTTTGTTCTGCCTGCAACGACAAAAAAAGACTTTTGCCACTACATGCGACAAAAGTCTTGCTTTTTAATTCGTGCGCGGAAGGTGTTCCTTCGTATTGACGCGCCACGCAACACCAAAACGGTGCAAGCTACTCCCTTTTATTTGATATAGTATAGCTTTATATGGTGAAAATGTCAATCCTATCATTGCCGGATTTTCAGAAAAGATACAGACGCCCAGCGGCGGGATACCGGTTTTACAGCAGTTTGGCTTTTTAATAACGCCATCTTGCTTGCATGCGGTTGAACTTAAAAGAAGCCCCGGCATCCGGATAATAAGTCCATCCCGATAAGTGTTAGCGCATGGATAGGGGTCGCATTGTCCGAAATCGACTAATAGCCGCCGGCATTTTCACGAATCAGTGCAATCAGGCCCGCCATTTGTGGAGAAAGCCATCTGTTCTTATGGTAAAAAAGTTGACGCCAAAATTGTACAGGTTTCATATCGGCATCAATAATCGCCAACGAACCGTGGCGCACACTCTCATAGACGACATATACCGGCAGAAACGAAACGCCCATACCTTTACGGATGAGATCGGTTATGATGGAGGTGTTGTCAATCTGCATATATGCATCTACCAAGAGATTCTGCGCGGCCGCCTCGCGTTCAAGCGCCTTGCGGTAAAGACCGACCTTTTCAATCATGATGAGCGGTTCTTTAAGAATTTCCGCTAGCGGGACATTGCGCCGATTCGCGATGGGGTTATCGGGTGCGGTGACAAAAACGACATGCTCAACCTTTGAATAAATACAGTTGCAATCCTTCTCGATGATTTTATTATCCAGCACATAGATGATGTCAAGCATGTTCTGATGCAGCATTTGCAGCAACGTGGATGTGGACGCTGTCTTAATCTCAACCGTCACCTTTGGATATCTTGCATGATACAAAGGCAGTATGCGCTTAAAATAGGACGAAAAAAGCGATTCTAAAACGCCGATTCTAAGGTTGCCGGTAACCTCGTCGGCTGATTTTCCGATCGTCTTAATCTTTTTTTCGAGCTGCAGCATTTCGTTGGCATAACCGATGAGCTGCTGGCCGACGCAGGTCAGCGTCACCTTTTTGCCGATGCGGTCAAACAGCGGTTGACCAAGCTCCTGCTCAAGCTGCTTAATCTGCATAGTTATAGTCGATTGCGCATAGCCCAATTCATCCGCAACCTTTGTAAAGCTCTCCAGCTCCGACGCCCTTAAGAAGGTGTAAAGATTTCTCAGCTCCATAAGCGCTCCTTATGTTCAATTTTTTTGAACGAAACATTCAAATTGATTCGTTTTACAAATGCATTATAGCGCAATATACTGTGCTTGTATACAGCGGGCTTAAGTGTTAAAAAATGCAACGCAAAAGTCCCGGCTGCATTCAAGCTTTATTGAACAGAAGGAGAGATCATGATGGGTAAAATGGATTATTTAAAGGACATGCCGATCGCGGTTCTTGGCGGGGGCGCCGTCGGAAAAACCTGCGCCGCCGACATGAAGCTGGCCGGGCGGGAGGTCAGGCTGTTTGACATGATGCCCTTTGCCGAAACAACGCTGGCCAATTTAGACAAAACCGGCATTCTGCTCGACGGTGTGCAGCGCAACCTGTTCTGCTTTGAGCGCTCGGGCAGGGCCTATTTTGATATGGTGACCAGCGATATCGGTCAGGCCGTCAAGGGCGCGGGCCTGATCGTGGTGGCGGCGCCGGCTTTGGCCCACGAGCCATTTTTCCGCGCGCTGGTGCCGCATCTTGAGGATGGACAGGTCATCCATATCTTTACCGATAACTACGCGACGCTGATTCTGCGCAGGCTGATGCGCGAGATGGGTTGCACCAAAAAGGTCATTATAGGCGGCTGGTCCTCTGCCCCTTATGGCACCCGGCTTGAGACGGTGGGCAAATTCGTGTTCCCGCATGTCGGCATCAAATACCGCGCCATTACGCTGCGGGGCGCAAGCCTGCCGATGTCCGATATCGACGACTTTATGGCCTCGGCTTATCATCTGCCCTGCATTGACGCCGTCACGCAGGGAGAGGGCCCTGTCGCGGGCAACACCGTGCTCGATATCGGCTTTTCCAACATTAATCCGGTTATCCATGTGCCCGCTACCATTCTGGGCGTGTCGACGATGGAAAACTGGGGCGTTATCTTCGGGGGCCACAGCAAAACGAATTACTCCATGTACAGCCATGGCCTGTGCCCTTCCATCTGCGAGGTACAGTACCAGTTCTACAATGAGGAGCTGGCGCTGGCTGAGGCGATTGGTGTGGACGCGCCCAAATACGCCTATGAATCCTTCTTCTCCCGCCGCAGCGTGCTGACGCAGGAGTATATGGGGTTGGACAAGGACGGCAAGGACAACGTGGTGTTCCCGCTTGACCAGCCCTCCGACGAGGGTAACACCGGTCCGAACAGCATCCATCACCGCTACCTGACCGAGGACGTACCGGTCGGCTGCAAGATTTATCACGACCTTGGCGTGCAGTATGGCGTACCCACCCCTATTATCGACTCGATGATTATTATGGCGGGCGCGATGCATAAGAAGAATTTCTTTAAAACCAGCAACTATAACCTCGCTTACCTTGGCATCGACAATATGAGCAAGGAAGAGCTGCTCGCCTACTTAAACGACGGCGTATACAGCCGCTAAAATTTAAGATGTTATCGGGCAGGGAAGTAGCCGCTCATGCGGACTGCCCCGCCCGTTTAACCCATCAGTATAGACGGAGGCTGTTATGGATTTTAATACCGATTACAGGGTGGAAAATTTTATACTGGATACGCGCTGGGAAGCGCTGCCCGAGACGATTAAAGAGCGGGCCGTCCTGTGCGGCATCGACTTGATGACCGCGCTGATTCTCGGCAGCAAGGGGCGGCAGTTTGCCGCGGGACTAAAAGCGGCGGCGGTGACGGCCAAGGGCGATCTGCCGGTGCTGGGCGCGCAGGAGACCTTTAATTTTCTCGGTGCGACCATGGCCATGTCGCATGCGTCCAACTCGTTTGACATTGACGATGGGCACAACATGATTAAGGGGCACCCCGGTACATCGTTTGTCGCGGGTATTCTGGCGGCCGCTATTGAGACGAAGGCCAGCTACCGCGAATTCCTCACCACGCTAACGGTTGCTTATGAGACGTCGATACGCTGGGCGCTGGCGATGCAAAGCCACTACGGCTACCTGCACAGCACGGGCGCCTACGGCGCATATGGCACCGCCGCCGGTGCGGCGCGGTTATTCGGGCTGGATAAAGAACAGCTTAACAACGCGCTTTCCATCGCGGATTTCCATGCGCCGATGACGCCGGTGATGCGCTCGGTGGAGTATCCGTCGATGAACAAGGACGGCGTACCGTTTGGCGCGCTGACCGGCGCGATGGCGGTCATCGAAACGTTGGCAGGCAGCACCGGACGCGGGCATATTCTCGAAATGCCGGAATATCAGGCGCTTGTCGATACGCTGGGGCAGGCGTTTGAGATGGAAAACCTCTATTTCAAGCCCTACACCTGCTGCCGCTGGGCGCACCAGCCGATAAAGGCGTGCATCGATCTGATGGAGCGGTTTGGCTTTACGTCGGAGCAGGTCGAGCGGGTGACGGTACATACCTTTAATTCGGCGGCAAGGCTGAGCAAGCAGGTACCCCACACCGCTGACGAGGCGCAGTACAACATTGCGTGGCCGGTGGCTTCGGCACTCGTCTTTAAGGACGTGGGCTACGAGCAGGTTTGCGAAGAAGCGCTCGATAACCCTGCGGTTCTAGCAATGATGCAGCGGCTGTCCTTTGTCGTAGATCCCGAGCTGGACGCACAGTTCCCGCAAAAGCGATTGGCGTGGGTTGAGGTTGTGCTGAAGGATGGCGCCACCCACAAGAGCGCGGTTTACGCGGCGCCGGGCGAGCATACCGACAATGTCGACATGGCATGGATAACCGAAAAATTTATGCGGGTCACCCGCCCGATGCTGACCGCGCAGCAGCAGGTTGAAACGCTTTGTCTGCTGAGACAGGAACTTGACCTTCCTGTTGCCCAAATAGTTAAAAACATTAACCGTTTTCTTTTAAAATAATTGCTTTTCTGAATGATCCCGATGAGCATATTTGCCGATTTGACCCGAATTTTGAAAGGAGAAACACTATGAACCTGGGCCCTTACGATCTCCTAATGGATTTTGCCATTATGTCCATCCTGCTGTTTATCGCGCAATATCTGAGAGCAAAGGTGCGTATCGTTCAAAAACTGCTGCTGCCATCCTCGCTGATTGCGGGCTTTATGGGCCTGTTTCTTGGTCCGCAGTTTTTAAATGTGCTGCCCTTTACCACCAGCATTAGTTCCTATGCCTATCTTCTGGTTGTGTTTTTATTCGCGTCGCTCTTTATCGGCAACGAGGGCGGCGGCTCCTTTAAGCAGACAATGGATCAGGTCGGCGATACCTTTTTGCTCAACAGCGCCACCTATTTCGGCCAGTACGCCGCGGCGCTGCTGATCGGCGGCGGTATTTTATACGCATTTTACCCCGAGATTAACAGCGCTTTCTCGGTGCTGATGCCGGGTGGCTTCATCGGCGGACACGGCGCGGCCGCGGCCTTTGGCGGTGCGTTCAAAGAGCTGATTAACTGGGACGAGGCGCTGCCAATCGGGCAGACCTTTGCCACCATCGGCCTGTTGGTCGGTGTCATCGGCGGCGTTATCGCCATCAACATTGCCACCCAACGCAAGGCGACCCGCTTTATTAAAACGATGTCTGAGCTGCCCGAGGGCATGCGCACCGGCATGATTCCGTCGGACGAGCAGGAAGCGATGGGGCGCAACACCGTCAGCCCGATGTCCATCGACCCGCTGACCTGGCATTTGGTGCTGGTTTTAATCGCCACCTGCGGGGGCTATTATCTAACCAACTATCTTCAGGGCTTGTTCCCCAAGCTGAGCATTCCGATGTTCTCGGTCTCAATGCTGTGCGGCGTAGCCCTGCAACAGATACTTAAATTGATGGGCCTGACTAAATATGTCGACAAGAACATTGTCACCCGTATCGGCAGCTCGGCGACCGATTATCTCGTTGCATTTGGCGTTGCCTCCATCAGAATTTCGGTTGTTATCAAATATCTCTACCCCATTTTGATATTGACGGTGATCGGCATTGTGTTTGTGGTGCTTTATCTGACGGTTGTCTGCCGCAAGCTGTTCCATAACTTCTGGTTTGAACGCGGCATCTTCATTTTTGGCTGGGCCACCGGCGTTGTGGCCATCGGCGTCACGCTGCTGCGTATTGTCGACCCCGAGTTCAAGAGCAAGACGCTTGAGGACTATGGCATGGCCTATGTGTTTATGTCCTTTATAGAGATTGGGTTGATTGCCATTTTGCCTTCGCTGATTGTCAGCGGTTATGGCTTTGTGGCCGGCGCCGTATGCCTTGTGGTATTCGTGCTGCTGCTGGCAATCTGCGCCAAGCGCTACGGCATACACAAGGGCAAGGTCAGTGATCTGCGCGAGGGAGAGGCCGAGGTCATTTTAAAATAACCTCTTTAGGCATACATTTACCATCAAGAACAGCAAAGCCGCCGGATTTTCCGGCGGCTTTGTATTGTAATAATGATCAGACTTTAAAAATAACAGCCTGACTGCCCTCAGAGGGCGCGTTGAACTCGTAGGTGTTGCCGGGCAGAATCGCGTTGAGCGCAATGCCGGCAATGGCAGCCAGCGCCAGACCCGACAGGTTGACCGCGGCCCCGGCCACAGTAAAGGTGATGCCGCCAATCGCGTTAAAGCCCAGCGCCGACACCAGAATGACCGCCGCGATAATTAAGTTGCGGGAGACGGTGAAATCCACCTGATTTTCAACGACGTTGCGCACGCCGATGGCCGAAATCATACCGTAAAGAATCAGCGAAACGCCGCCGATAATCGCAGCGGGAATCGTGTTGACCAGATCGGCAAATTTCGGGAAGAAGGAGAGTACCACCGCCGAAATAGCCGCAATGCGGATGACCCGCGGGTCATAAACCTTGGTGAGCGCCAGCACGCCGGTGTTTTCGCCGTAGGTGGTGTTGGCAGGGCCGCCAAACAGAGCCGAAAGCGAGGTGGCCAGACCGTCGCCAAGCAGTGTACGGTGTAGACCCGGCTCTTGAATATAGTTTTTGCCGGTGGTGGCCGAGATGGCCGAGATATCGCCGATATGCTCCATCATCGTGGCAAGCGCGATCGGCATGATGGTGATGATCGACGAGGCGTCAAACTTGGCCATCATCAGCGGGGCCATGGCGATGATGCGGTGCTCGGCGACAACGGTCGAAAAGTCCACAGCGTTGGTCAGCAGCGCGACGACATAAGAAACGACAATACCCATAATGATAGGAACAATTTTAATCATGCCCTTGCCCCAGATGTTGCAGACGATGATGGTGCCCAGCGCGATGACCGCCAGCAGCCAGTTGGTCGAGCAGTTCTGGACTGCCGAGGGGGCGAGAATGAGACCGATTGAGATAATGATGGGGCCGGTGACGACCGGCGGGAAGTAACGCATGACCTTTTTGGCGCCAAACGCGCGGATAAAGGCCGAGCAGATTACATAAACAAAGCCCGCGCAAAACACACCGCCGCAGGCGTAGGGCAGCATCTCGACATTGGGCTTGCCGTCAATCATCGGCGCGACAGCGAAATAACCGCCTAAAAATGCAAACGACGACCCCAGAAACACCGGCACCTTGCCTTTGGTTAGCAGGTGGAACAGCAGCGTGCCTAAGCCTGCCATCAGCAGCGTTGTCGAAACATCAAGACCGGTGAGCAGGGGCACCAGAACCGTTGCGCCGAACATGGCAAAAGTGTGTTGAATGCCAAGAATAAGCATCTTGGGCCAGCCGAGCTGCCGGGCGTCGAAAAGACCCTCTTCTCCGATGATTTTCTTTTGTTCACTCATCATAATTCTCCTTCTCTATCTCAATTTACAGCACCTTCGCAAGCTTAAAACCGAAAACCGGCGTTGGCCCGGGCATACCCTGCGGGGCTTTGCCGCACGCAGCCTTTTTATCCGCCGCAGTTTGTTGCAAAAATCCTGTGAGCATCGATTATCCTAAACCGGCAACGGACAGCCGCTGCATCGGTTCATAAAAAAAGCATCTGTAGCTTTCAACGCTGAAAGCCAAGATGCAGGCAGAAAAACCGAGAAAATAGCACAGTAGGCGAAATCTTCGTTTGCAGATGCCGCGTCATGTGATATCCTCCTTTTTTAAAACAGCCCCGCCGATTTGGCGGACTGCTTTGTTGCTGCACAACATCATACCAGAACAAAATCTGTTTCGCAACCGTTTTGACCAAAATGTAGCAAAAAACTGCAAATTTTCGCAAATGCACAAAGAAAACGCATGTTTTTAATTGAAATTTGTAAGAGTCAATTGGCAAAGACTGCAAATAGCACGATATAAAGATCATTTTAATTGTAGCCTGAAAACGGTTTTATAACCCTTAAACACCACATGTAATGTGCGGCGAAAAGGCTTACAAAAAATAACGTCAAAAATTTTTGTGTTGAAAATTGGCACATAAAAATACCGCCGCAGCTGCTGCTGCGGCGGTATTGCATACGTAGGCGCTAGAAAGCCTACTGCTTCTCAGAGTTTGGGAATCCGATAAACGCGACAAAGCTCAAATCACTGCTGCCGGTGTTCACGAGGCAGTGCTTTTCGCCGCTGCGGCACAGCGTGACATCTCCGGCACGAACCTTGACCACGGCGCCGTTGTCGTAGTAATCGCCCTCACCCGTCAGGATGAAATAAACCTCGTATTCATCGTTGTGGGCATGCTCGGCGACCAATGCGCCGGGCGGCAACGTAATCTGCGAGAGCAGTCTGCCCGCGCCGCACAGATCCTGCTCGGGCGCAATCTCAAGCTTGTTAAAGTCGGGGGTGCCCGCTTTCTGCGCGGGAACAACAGTAGCCTTGCGTTCTGACTGATGATAAACCATCTGATGTCACCTCTTTATTAATTTAAAGCTTAGGCAGAACCGGGTTAGGGTTGGTGGTAACGCCGATTTCCTTGAGCGTTTCGCCGCTGCGCAGCAGGCGAGCCATCACAACAAAGCGCTGTTTGTCGCTTGAGCCGTATGCGCGGGTGCAGGTTGAAAGGGTCAAAATCTTATCGCTGGTCGAAACCTCGACATCAAAGTTATGGCGGCTGCGCGCCTTCGCGCCGCTGATGATCGACGCAAACATCGTGTCGGCGGGGTTGGGTTCAATGTAGTTAAACGAAATATCGGTGTAGAAGGCTGCAAATACCACCCAGGCCATCTCCTGAGAATCGGTCGAGAACCACATATAAGGGTAGGCCTTGGCAAAGTTCAGATAGTGGTAAGCAGCCAGCTGTGCGAACATAACGTCGCTCGCGCTGCCAATTCTGGGGGATGCCGAGTAGTTGGTCCAGTTGTGGCCAAACAGCACGGTGTTCTTTGAAAGGCCCGACGCACCGGTGCCAAACTGACAGGTGGAACCGGCGTAAACAACACCGTCTCGGCTGGTCTGCCGATAGATATTTTTATCGAGATAATAATGAGGATCATAGCCGCTGGCGCTTTGCAGAACCGGATAGTTGATGTTGGTGCCCGGAACCTTGAGCCAAGCCTTGACATCGGCGTTGACCTGCTTGTAGCTTGGGATATTGGCCTTGCCGCTGGCGCCCATTACAGCAGGATCAAATTTGGCGGGCAGTCCGCTGGAAACCGCTGCGGTTGAAGAGGCGGCGACCGAAGAGGCCGCTGTCGAGGAGGCTGCCGTGGAAGACGATGCCGCAGAAGAGGAGGTTGCCGTAGAAGACGCCGTAGAAGAGGAGGAGGCCGGCGTGCTCTCGGACGAGCTGGAAGAAGATTCAGGCGCGCTCTCGGACGGTTCGGACGAAGACTCAGGCTCGCTGCTCGATTCGGATGTGCTCGAGGAGGGCGCCTCGCTAACATCGCTCTTCTTCAGCAGCGATACCCCAATGCTGACGGCTACGATAAATATCAGCAGCGCAAGGGCAACAATGACGATGGAGGACATAGGCGATTTTTTCGCCATGCGGTTCTTTGCCATAGTTTTGATTCACCTCATAAAGA
>JAEWBS010000083.1 GCA_023391005.1 Bacillota bacterium
GAATTTTATATATGAAAATTAACATGGAAATGGATTGCAATTATCGCCAATAGGTGTATAATGATATCATTACTGTTTAGACTCATCATTTTTTAGGGAGGATATGGTATTATGACGACCAACAAAACGGTGCTTGCTTGGGTTGATGAGGCAGTGGCCCTGTGCAAGCCGGAAAAGGTGCTTTGGGTGGATGGAAGCGAGGCGCAGGCCGATGCCCTCCGTCAAGAGGCGCTTGGCACAGGCGAGCTCATTGCTTTAAATCAGGATAAGCTGCCGGGATGTGTGCTGCACCGTTCCGACCCCAATGATGTTGCCCGTGTGGAAGATAGAACCTTTATTTGTTCCCGCAACGAAGCGGACGCCGGTCCCACCAACAATTGGCTGGATCCTAAAGTTGCCTATCCAACGCTCACAAAGCTTTATGACGGCTGCATGAAAGGCCGTACCATGTATGTTATTCCTTTCGTGATGGGCCCGCTCGGCTCCCCGAGCGCCAAGGTTGGCGTCGAGGTGACCGACTCGATCTACGTCACCCTCTCGATGCTCATTATGACCCGCGCGGGCCAGTGCGCGCTTGACGAGCTGGGCGACTCCAACGACTGGGTTCGCTGCCTGCACTCCAAGGCCGAGCTCGACCCCGCGAACCGTTACATATGCCATTTCCCCGAGGATAACGCCATCTGGTCGATCAATTCCGGCTATGGCGGTAACGCGCTGATGGGCAAAAAGTGCTTTGCGCTACGCATCGCCTCCTATCAGGCCAAAACCGAGGGTTGGCTGGCCGAGCATATGATGATCCTCGGCATCGAAGACCCGCAGGGCAACGTGCGCTATGTCGCGGCCGCTTTTCCGTCGGCCTGCGGCAAGACAAACCTCGCCATGCTGATTCCGCCCGAGATTTATAAGAAGAAGGGCTACAAGGCCTGGTGCGTCGGCGACGATATCGCTTGGATGCGCATCGGCGAGGATGGCCGCCTCTATGCCATCAACGCCGAGAAGGGCTTCTTCGGTGTCGCACCCGGCACCAACGCCAAGTCGAACTTCAACGCGCTTGAGACTACCAAGCGCAACACCATTTTCACCAACGTGGCCCAAAACCTTGACGACAACACCGTCTGGTGGGAGGGACTCGATAAAAACCCGCCCAAGAACGCGCTGGACTGGAAGGGCAACCCCTGGGATGCCGACAGCGGCATCAAGGCGGCGCATCCCAACTCCCGCTTTACCGCGCCCGCCGAGAATTGCCCGGTCATCTCGTCCGAATTTAATTCGCCGCAGGGCGTGCCGATCGACGCCATCATCTTCGGTGGCCGCCGCGCCAAGACAGCCCCCCTCGTTTACGAGGCATTTGACTGGAACCACGGCGTATTCGTCGGCTCGATCATGGCATCCGAGACCACCGCAGCGGCAGCCGGTGCTGTGGGTGTGGTCCGCCGCGACCCGATGGCAATGCTGCCCTTCTGCGGCTACAACATGGGCGACTACTGGCAGCACTGGCTTGAGATGGGCAAGAAGATGGGCGATAAAGCGCCGAAAATCTTTAATGTAAACTGGTTCAAAATGGACGATGAGGGCAACTTCATCTGGCCGGGCTTCGGTGACAACATGCGCGTGATCATGTGGATTCTCGGTCGCGCCGACGGTACCGCCCACGCCGAAAAATCGGCGATCGGCTACATGCCCGCCGCTGAGGATATCAACATCGAAGGACTCGACCTCTCGGATGAGACGATCGCGTCGCTGCTGGATGTAGACCCCGCGCTCTGGCGTGAAGACGCTGCCTCCGTTAAGGAATTTTACGCCAAGTTTGGCGACAAGCTGCCCGAAGAGATGAAGCGTCAGCTCGCCGCGCTTGAAACCCGTCTGAGCTGATAAATATGAAAGGGGTCGGCAACGCAAATGATTTCTGAAAAGATTGATTCGTCAAAAGTGCTGTGGCGCTCGGTGCTGGGTATTGTCATGGTGTGCGCGGGGTGCGTATGCTTTGTGCTCAGCTGCGTTGCCGCCATGATTTTATCGGGACGCGAATAAAGAACCCTGCGTAATCGGTTCGCCGCTTCATACGGCCCGCCAGCCTTTGAGGCGCAACAATACCGTTTCGCAGGCATTGCATCATAATTCAAACGGTCATGGGATAAATATCTGTCCCATGGCCGTTTTCTGTTCATCAAGCGTTGTTTGGCAAAGCGCCTTGGCCGGTTGGATATGTGACAAGCTTAAAGCGTAACAGAGCTTTTAAGCTTACAGCCGCGCCCTTCATCCACATTATTACATTTTATAACATTTTCCTTGACGTGGCGGCACAATAAGCTGTATAATTTTAAGGTTAAAAACAAATTATCATTAATGTTGTGCCCTGTGTTGGCACGGAAAATAGGTGAATCATTTTGAAGAGAACAGATTTACGCAATATTGCTATTATCGCGCACGTTGACCACGGCAAAACCACGCTGGTCGACGGCATGCTCGCACAGGGCGGTACCTTCCGCGAGAACCAGCAGGTTGAGGAATGCGTCATGGATTCGGGCGCCATTGAGCGCGAGCGCGGTATCACCATTCTGGCGAAAAACGCCTCGACCCATTATAAAGAGACTAAAATCAACATTGTTGACACGCCGGGACACGCCGATTTCGGCGGTGAGGTCGAGCGCGTGCTCGGCATGGTTTCGGGCGTGCTGTTGCTTGTGGACTCGGCCGAAGGGCCGATGCCGCAGACCCGCTTTGTGCTTTCAAAGGCACTGGAATTGGGTCTGGCCGTCATACCGGTCGTTAACAAGGTGGACAAGCCCGACGCGCGCATTCACGAGGTTATCGATGAGGTGCTTGAGCTCATGCTCGACCTCGGCGCTTCAAACGAGCAGCTCGACACCCCGATGGTCTTCTGCTCGGGCCGTGCGGGTACCTCATCCTATTCGCCCGACCAGCAGGGCACTGATTTGACCGCCCTGTTTGAGACGATTCTCGAATATATCCCTTGTCCCGACCTCGACCCCGAGGGCCCGCTGTCGGTGCTGGTCTCGACCGTCGACTACAATGAGTTTGTCGGCCGCACCGCTGTCGGCCGCATCGAACGCGGCGAGATGAAGGTCAACCAGTCGGTCGCCGTCTGCGATTTTCACGATGAATCGGTGAACCTGCGCGGCAAAATTACCGCCATCTATCAGTTCGAGGGCATCGGCAGAGCGTCGGTGCAGTCGGCGAAGGCCGGCGACATCGTGATGTTCTCAGGTCTTGAGGACATTACGATCGGCAACACGCTTTGCGCGCCTGAAAAGATAGAGGCGATTGAATTTACTAAAATTTCCGAGCCGACCGTCGAGATGACCTTCTCGGTCAACGACAGCCCGTTCGCGGGCAAGGAAGGCAAGTTTGTCACTTCGCGCCAGCTGCGCGACCGCCTGTTCCGCGAGCTTTTGAAGGATGTCTCGCTGCGCGTCGAAGAGGGCGCTACGACCGACAGCTTTCGTGTTTTGGGCCGTGGCGAGATGCACCTCTCGGTCTTGATCGAGACAATGCGCCGCGAGGGTTTTGAATTCGCGGTCGGCGCACCCCGTGCCTTGATGTATGAAGACAACGGCGTCCTGATGGAGCCGTTTGAAACCGCGATCATCGATGTCCCCTCGGGTGCGGTGGGCAGCGTGATGGAAAAGCTTGGCGCCAGAAAAGCCGACCTCATCAGCATGAACCCTGTCGGCGAGCGCATGAAGCTGGAATTCTTAATTCCTTCTCGCGGTCTGTTCGGCTACCGCAGCGAGTTCTTGACCGACACGCGCGGCGAGGGCATCATTGCGACGCTGTTCCACGGCTACGACGTCTTCCGCGGCGAGATTGTCAGCCGCCAGAGCGGCTCGCTGATCGCGCACGAGGCGGGAGAGGCCGTCACCTACGGCCTTTACAACGCGCAGGAGCGCGGCGATCTGTTCATTGAGCCCGGCACGCCGGTCTACGCGGGCATGGTCGTCGGCGCATCGCCCAAGCTTGAGGATATGGTCGTCAACGTCTGCAAGCGCAAACATGTCTCGAATATGCGCGCCTCCGGCTCGGACGACGCGCTGCGCCTGACCCCGCCGAGAAGGCTCTCGCTGGAGGCCTGCATCGAATTCATCGCCGACGACGAGCTGCTTGAGGTTACGCCCAAGAGCCTGCGCATCAGAAAGCGCGAGCTCTCGCACGACCTGCGCATGAAGCGCCTAAAAAGCAGCAAATAAGCCCGACGCGATCAACGACCTTATTTTGGTGTCATCCTTCTTGCACAGCGCATAGGATATAGCATCCCTTCGCTTATTTTTAGCAAAGGGGACTTGACAGCACTGTTTGTCTGTGTTTTAATACAAGAAACCGTTGATGCGGAGAGTAAACCGATGACGCGCTCACAGAGAGCCGGGGAATGCTGAGACCCCGACAGCAACACGAGTCGGTATGGATGGACCGCAGAGGGCGCACGGAAAGGGCGAAGGCCTGAGTATGTTGCGACGCACACGCCGGCGTTAAAGGGCAGGGGATGTGTTCGCATCCCGAATAAGGCGGCCGCAGTTTAAATTTAAATGCGGCAATCAAGGTGGCACCGCAGGAATGATTCTTTCCTGTCCTTGAAACAATAATATTGTTTCAAGGACAGGTTTTTTGTTTTTATTCTGATTTATAAGCCCGTCACCCCTCAAATGATGCAGCCGGATAAGGAGTGGACTTTTAATGCAGCAGATTTTTCGGTTCACGCGATGGCGACGCCCATAAACTTGCCGTCAACCATTTGAACCTCATTATTTATGTATGAAAGAGAGAGATTACAGATGAAAAAGTTATTCGCCGTCCTTTTGGTCGCCACATTGACCCTGCTGACTGCCTGCGGCAGCCCGTCCGCCGCGCCCTCTTCGGCCGCACCCTCGACCGGTGACGCTTCTTCCGCCGCGCCCGACGCCCAGAAGATCAAGATCGGCCTTGTGCAGATGATGGAGCACCCCTCGCTCGACGAAATTCGCGAAGCGGTTCTGACCCAATTGGCCGCCGAGGGCTTTGATACCACCAAGGCCGTTATCGATTATCAGAACGGTCAGGGCGACATGGGCACACTCAACTCCATCGCGCAGAAATTTGTCGGCGACGGCGTCGACTTGATTATTGCGATCGCCACCCCGGCAGCACAGGCCGCCGCAGCCGCTACCACCGATATTCCGATCATCTTTTCGGCCGTCACCGACCCGGTGAGCGCCGGTCTGGTCGGCAGCCTTGAAGCGCCCGACCGCAACTGCACCGGTACCTCCGACGCCATTCCCACCGAGCAGATCTTTACACTGGCCGACGAGCTGACCCCCGGCATCAAAACCTATGGCTTCCTCTACAATCAGGGCGAGTCCAATTCGGTTTCGGTTATTGCCGACGCTAAAAAAGCACTTGACGCCAAAGGCGTGAAATACATTGAGACCAGCGTGGTCAACTCGGGCGAGGTCACTTCCGCCGCACAGTCGCTGATCGGCAAGGTCGACGCCATCTTCTGCCCGATTGATAACACCGTCGCTTACGCGATGCCCAACCTCGCGCAGATCGCGATTGAAGCCAAGCTGCCGGTCTACGTCGCGGCCGATTCGATGGTCAACGACGGCGGCCTCGCCACCGTGGGCGTCAACTACACCCAGCTGGGTGTGCAAACCGCGCAGATGGCGGCGCAGGTCCTCTCCGGCAAGGCTGTTGCCGACGTGCCGGTACAGGTTTTGACGCAGTATAGCACCGTCGCGAACAAAGATACGGCTGCCGCGCTGGGCGTTGACGTTTCAAAATACGTTAAATAACACGATTTTATTGACAGGGTTATAATGTGCTGCGGTCGCGCCATGCGTGGCCGCAGCAATCAGCGGAGGTTTTGGGAATGAGCATGGTTTTATTGCGCGGCGCCGCCGAACAGGGCTTTATTTATAGCCTCGTGGCGCTTGCCCTCTATATTTCTTACCGGACACTGAATATTGCCGATCTCACGGTGGACGGCTCCTTTACATTGGGGGCGGCGGCAGCGGCATCGCTGACCTTGCTGGGCCACCCGGTAGTTGGCCTGATTTTTGCGGTTTTCGCCGGTTCGCTGGCGGGTTTGGTGACCGCCACGCTGCAAACCAAGCTTAGGGTGCAGCCGATTCTGGCCGGTATCATCACGATGACGGCGCTTTATTCCATCAACCTGCGCGTGATGGGCAACCGCTCTAATCTGCCGCTGCTGCGTGAAGAGACGATTTTTACGCTCTTTTCAAAGCTGCTGCCCGTCGCGCTGAAGAGCTACTCCAAGCTGATGCTCTCGTTGCTTTTCGCTGTATTGACGGCGGCGGCCCTGATCCTCTTTTTGCGCACCCGCCTCGGCCTTTCGATTCGCGCCACCGGCGACAACCGCACGATGGTTAGCGCCTCGTCGATAAACCCCGCTTTTACCACAACGGTCGGTTTGTGCCTTGCCAACGCGCTGGTTTCGCTCTCGGGCGGTCTGCTTGCGCAGTACCAGATGTTTTCTGAGATTACACTGGGCACCGGCATGGTCGTCATCGGCCTCGCGTCGCTGATCATCGGCGAGGTACTCTGCGACATGCTGTTTCGCAGCCCTTCGGTCGCACGCGCTATCTCGGCGGCGGTGGTGGGTGCGGTGATCTACCGCGTCATTATCGCCATGGCGCTTTCGGCGTCGGTTTCGACATCCGACCTGAAGCTCGTATCCGCCGTTATCGTTATGGTCGCGATTTCTTATCCGGCGGTACGGGACCAATACCGACTCTATCGCCTGAGAAAGGAGGCGCAGAAAAATGTTGACGCTTAAAAATGTGACCAAGACCTTTAACCCCAAAACGGTTAACGAGAAAAGAGCGCTCGACCGCTTTAACCTGCACCTCGATAAAGGAGAGTTCCTGACCGTCATCGGTTCAAACGGCGCGGGGAAATCCACCGTCATGAACGCGATTGCGGGCATGTTTTTGATCGATTCGGGCCACATTCTTCTTGACGGCGAGGATATCACTTTTAAAAGGGATTACCGCCGGGCCCAATCGATCGGGCGGTTGTTTCAAGACCCGCTCGCGGGCACTGCGCCGAGCATGACCATTGAAGAAAACCTTTCATTGGCCTATATGCGCACAGCCGCGCACACTTCGCCGTTTGGCCTCACCGCAAAGGATCGGCGCTACCTGCGCGAGCGGCTCGCCACGCTGGATCTGGGGCTTGAAAACCGCCTCTCCTCACCGGTCGGGCTGCTGTCGGGCGGCCAGAGGCAAGCGCTGACCCTGCTGATGGCGACACTGATTACGCCAAAGCTGTTGCTGCTCGACGAGCACACCGCCGCGCTCGACCCCGCTACCGCTGAAAAGGTGCTGCAACTCACGCGCAGTATTGTGGCTGAAAACCACATCACCTGCATCATGATCACCCACAACATGCGTTCCTCACTGGCGCTGGGCAGCCGCACCATCATGATGGATTCGGGTAAAATTATTCTCGATATCGCCGGTGAAGAGCGCAAGAATATGACGGTCAACGGCCTGCTTGAGCGTTTTCGCGCCGTCTCGGCCAAGGAATTGGATAACGACCGCATGCTGCTCGATTAATTGGCGCGGCAGGGTACGCTTAAACAAGCGCACCCTGCCGCATTTTGTTGCCTGTACACCTCAAAACAATCAACCCGCAAAAGCATCCGCTGATAAAAACAGCGGGCCTTAAAGCCGCCCATGCGTCTAAAGCGCGCGGGGCGGCTGTTTTGCTTAAGTTAAACGCGCAATCTGCTTATTATCGGACGGTAACATTATTTTTTTGTGCGGCCTCCGCCCGCATAGGCGCCTGGGCAGATGTCAAGGACTATGCGCATGGGTCCAACCATGGAATCTTCACGCTGGCAAATCCACTTGTCGCCGTCGATCCCTTCCACCGTGTTTCCATCCTCAATGATGTCGCCCTTCTGATATAAATAGGCGCCTAAATTCCTTAAAAATACCACCACATCGTTTGGCTCCAGCGTGTTGCAGTGGCATTGCAGGTCAGGCAGGCCGATAGGGGTAAGGCCTAATGTGTCAAAAAGCATTTCGTTTGTGCCTGCCAGATTAAAAAAGCGAATATTCAGACCCCCATCCAAAAAATGCAACGCTTTAGAATTCCAATGAGGTCTTTGATACACCTCTCGTGGCACAAGCCGCTGGCTATGTGGCCAGTAGATGCCAATGCAATCCGGAAAAAGCTCTAAAATCAGATCTGCATAATCCGCTATAATCTGATACTGCTCCATAACAGGCAACATGGCCGCCATCATATTGCTGGCCATCATGTTGTATTTGCACCGCGCGGCAAAGCCTTGCCGATCTGGCTGGCAGTCCCAAAACTGGGCGATAATTTGTTCATCCCACATGTCCTGTTCAAAGGCATCAAATCCATATAGATTCAATTGGCTCGGGTAGAAACGATCTTCCTTCTTGTAATAAGCCGGATGATCCCACAGCGCAAAGCCCAGTAAATCAGCCGGCCCTTGAGGCATCAGCGGCTGATCGGACAGCGGCTCGACCTGCCCGAATTTTTGGGACAGCGCCTTTTGAAATTCTTCCAAAGATGGCATCTCCACCATTTGTTCGAATACGGGCATAAAAAAATAAACAGAGTGCCATTTTTCTACAAAACCATCTCCCCGTTTTCCCATTAAGCTTCCTCCGTATTCTAAGTTTCGTATTGTAAAGTTAAATAGTGCGCGTTTGCGTTATATAGTCTAAAGCCAATTATAGCATAGTCGCCGTTGCATTTTCCCGCCTTACAAAAATTCCGCTTGGCAAAACCGCGCTATGACTCATTCCGTCTGTTTTGGAACAACGGCTTTGTCCAGATAGGCGATGACGCCGGCAACATCGAGCTTGTCGGGCTTTCCCTGTGCCCGCATTTTCCGGTTCTTAAGCCAAGCGCCGAGTTGCTCAAACGCAATACAGCCGGAATCGCGCCCCAAATAGAGCTCGGGCGAAGCAAAAGGGTCGGCAAAAACCGCCAGCGGCTCAATCGCAATGCCGTAGATATCGCCCTGCGCCAGTCCTCTTCGCAGCGGTTCAAAGCACTGCTCCAAGGCGCGAATGGGGTTTTCAATCCGTACATCCTTCGTCTTGTTGTCTTCGACCTTCCAGGTTGCGTCCTCGGCCGAGCCATAAACTCGAATGCCCCAGCCGATCGTCCGCACCGCGACAATGCCCGCCGCGTCAACAAGCAGATGATCAAAATGAAGCTGTCGGCCGCCAAAATTGAAGGTGGCATCGTGATAGACCTTACCGTCCTTGATCTTTAGCTTTTTTTTGACGCGCTTTAGCGCTGCGGCATCGTTGCGCCGCTTTATAATGGCTTTGCTGATAAAATAGAACAGGGCAAAGCACGAAAACGCCATAGAGAAGAAATAGACGTAGTCCTGCCATGTGTGAAGCTTCCATGCCTGAAAGTTTTGAAAGAGCATAGGCGTGTGTCCTTTCTGCTGTTAGATAACGCTATTTTCAAATGCAGCTAAGCACACAGGCCAGCAGCAGCGGAAAGCCCTTTTTAAGGCTCTCAAGTTCGATATACTCCTCGCGGGTATGGGCGCCATGCCCTAAATATCCGCCAAAGCAGATAGCGGGAATACCCATCGAAAACGGAATGTTGCAATCGGTGGAGGAAGGCGCAAATTGCGGCGTTCTGCCGCAGTATTGTATCAGCAGCGCGGCAAGCTTATCCTCAAGCTGTTTTTGGCGGATCGGATCAACGTCGCCCATGCAGGGGCGCAGCCCGAGAATCTCGACATTGACCTCTAACACCATTCTTCTGGTCGCCTCGACAGCGGCATCAAACATATGCTGCATGGCTTCCATATTCTCACGCAAGTCAGATCGGTATTCAAATATCATCTCAGCCTGCTGCGCAATCGTGTTTACGGAGGTTCCGCCCGATATTTTACCGACATTAAAGGTGCTTCGGGCGCCTGTGCGCGGCACCGGCGCGTTATAAAGCGTCTGAATCAGCGCCGAAAGATAGAAAATAGCGTTTCGGTTGCCAAAGTCGGCATAGGAATGCCCGCCCTCAGTCTTGACCTCGACGCGATAGCGCACTGAACCAACAGCGGCATTACAGGCCATATCATAACCGCCGTCAAAGGAGTAGACCTCCTTGATTCGGCCCTCATAGGCCTTCATCAATGCGCGGCAACCCTTGAGGTTGCCAAGTCCCTCCTCGCCGCTGTTCAGGACGAACAGCATACCCTGTGTGGGTAGCAGCTTATTTTCAAAAACATATTTGGCGCACAGCATCAGCATTGCCACATTGACGGTATCGTCGCCAACACCCGGGCAGAACAGCTTGCCATCCTCCTCACGTATCGGCATCGGCTCAGTATCGGGGAAGACGGTATCAATATGCGCCATAAATACGGTGATACTATCGCTGCCCTCGCAGTTTAGAGGCCAGATGACATTTTGCGCCTCATCAATATAAACATCCTTAACGCCTAAATTTACGAACCAGTCCTTGCAGAATGCCGCACGTTTTTCTTCATGATTAGAGGGTGCGCATATGCCGCAAAGGGTACGCGTCAAATCAACCAGCGCCTGATGGTTGGCTTTTACATAATTCCACGCTTGGGCCGAAAGTGTATATCCCATCACGTTCTCCTCTTTGCCTGAATTCAAACGGCCCCGGCCGCAGGGCCAAGGCCGTTTAAAGTTAATAAGACTTTTACGCGGGCAGAATACCGGCGGGCAGCACGTGCGTGACGCCAGGGCCGATCGGAATGCCGGCGAGATACCAGATGATGAAGAACACAATCCAGATAACCTGGAGGATAACCGCGATCGGAATCAGGTTTGAAACGAGCGTGCCGATCTTGATATCCTTATTGTACTTCGCCTGCGCTAAGCTGAGCACCATCCAGATGTACGGGCTGGTCGGCGTAAAGCAGTTGGAGGGGGAGTCGCCCAAGCGGTACATCAGCTGGGTAAAGCCCGGGTGAATCGGGTTCTCAAGCATCATGAACATCGGGACGAAAATAGGCGCAAAGATGGCCCACTTGGCCGAACCCGACGAGATAAACAGGTTAACGAACGCGCAGAGCAGGATAAACAGCACAAACATGATGATGTTGGGCATTCTGATCTTCGTCAGGAAGTCCGCACCCGAAATAGCGAGCATCGTGCCCAGCTTGGTCCAGTTGAACAGCGAGTTAAACTGTCCGCAGAAGAAGCAGAAGGTCACATAGCCGCCCATGGCGCTCATCTGCTTAACCATCGCCTTGTTGACATCGGTCGTGGTCTTAAAGGACTTGCTTGTAAAGCCGTAAACCAGACCCGGGATGCAGAAGAAGATGAACAGAATCGGAATCAGGCCATTGAGTAGGGGAGAGCCGACAACCGCGCGGCTACCGTCCGCGTTGACCTTGGCGAGCGGGCCAAAGAAGAAGCCGACCAGCACGAGCGCCACATAAAGCAGCGTTGCAATACCGGCGTAGTTAAGCGCCTTCTTTTCAAGCGGAGAAACTTCTTCAAGCTTGCCGCCGGCTTCGCCTTCATACTTGCCAAAGCGCGGCTCGACGAGCTTTTCGCAGGTCATGCCGATAACGATGGTGCAAAGGAAGGTCGAAACAAACATAAAGAACCAGTTGCAGCTCGCGTCAACCGCAAAGGTGATCTCAGGCGGCAAAAAGCCCTTGAGCGCCTCATTGGTCAGACCCTGCAGCAGCGTATCGGTACCCGCGATCATCAGGTTGGCGGTAAAGCCGGCCTGAGCACCCGCGTAACCGCAGATCATACCGACAACAGGATGCTTATGTACGCCCATGTAAATAATAGCGGCCATCGGCGGGATGATAACCATCGCGGTATCAGAAGCGATATTGCCCACGGTACCGACAAACGCGATCGCATAAGGAACGATTGCGGCGGGAACATTGCGCAGGCTGTTACGCAGCATGGCCAGAATCATGCCCGATTCTTCGCACATGCCGATCGCAAGGGTCATGGTGATAACCAGACCGAGCGGCGCAAAACCGGTAAAGTTCTTGACCAGATTATCCAAAAACCACTGAATGCCGACCGCTGAGAATAGGTTTTGAGAAACAACGGCTTCCTTAGTGGCCGGGTTGACCAAACTGACACCGGCAAAGGTGAAAACGGCACCGACAGCAGCGACAATCAGGAACAGCCAAAAGAATAGGATTGCGGGCGGCGGAAGCTTGTTACACACTCTCTCAATACCGTCGAGAAAGCGATCAACCGCACTCTTTTTCTGGGCAGCAGGGGTAGATGCGCTCATAGAAAAATCCTCCTTATAAAATAATTATGTTATGCCGTTCTTTACGTTGTTGCAGCACGCAGCGAGCGGCATAAGAACCATTTTGAGCCCAACCTTATTTCTTAGGGGCTATAGCCCGGGGCCTCACATCTTTTGGAATCGCACAGCGATAGCTTTCGCCGCCGAGCCGCAGCTTGTGTTCCGCCTTGGCCTTTTCGATCAGCGCCGGTTGTTCAATCAGCTCAATCGCCGTTGCGGCAATCACCTTGCCCGCATAAAGCATCCCCTTATGCGCGACGCTGCTTTTGCCCTGCGCGACCTGCTGCCAGGAATGCGCCGGTGTCAACATCGCTTTGGTGGTGACATAAATCTGCGCGGTAGGGCACACCCAGCTGACATCGCCCACGTCGGTGGAGCCGCCCATAAAGCCTTCAACCGCCGCAGGCGGCGCAATAACGTCAAAGAGGGGCTTCTCAAGCTGGCTGCGTAAAAAGGCTTGCGCCTCTTTGGTGTAGCGCTCCATCTCCGCTTCATAGGGGTTCTCAGGATTTTCGTAGCTCTTAATTATCTGTTTTGCAAACGCTATTTCCTCATCGGTATAAGAAGGCGGCGCAAGCGCCTCAAAGCATTGCTGAAAAACCTCAAGCAGAGCCGAATTGACAACCACGTTGGAGCAGGCCTTGATAAAGTCACATTCCATTGTCGTCTCGGTCATAAGCGCCGCGCCCTGCGCGATTTTATTGACCCGCTCAAACAGCGCCTCAACCTGCGCGTTCTTTGGTGCGCGAATCAGATAAAGCACCTCGGCCTCAGGCTGAACCACGTTGGGCGAAAATCCGCCCGCGTTGGTAATGGCGTAATGGATGCGCGCCTTTTCAATCATATGCTCGCGCAAAAACTGTACGCCAACATTCATCAACTCAACGGCGTCGAGTGCGCTGCGCCCCATATGCGGCGCTGCCGCCGCGTGGGCACTGACCCCTTTGAAGCGATAAGCTACCTGATAATTGGCCAGCGAGGTCTCGTTGCTCACGGCGTTGATATCCCAGGGGTGCCAGGTCAAGGCGCAATCAAGCTCGTCAAAAACGCCGTCACGCGCCATGAACGCCTTGCCCGAGCCGCCCTCTTCACCGGGGCAGCCATAATAGACGACCGTACCGGAGCAGTTGTTCTCTTGAAGATAGTCGCGTATGGCCACCGCGGCCGCCAGTGCGCCGACACCCAGAAGGTTGTGCCCGCAACCGTGGCCCGGCTCGCCGGGTAAAATCGGGGCTTTTTCAGTCGATCCCGCCGCTTGGCTTAAACCGGACAGCGCATCGAACTCGCCCAGAATGCCAATGACCGGTTTCCCCGATCCATAGCGTGCGGAAAATGCAGTCTCAATACCCGCAACCTTCTCGGTAATCGAAAACCCGAACTCTTTTAAGGCGTCAATTAATGCTTTGGCCGAAGCAAATTCTAAAAACGCGGTCTCAGGTGTTTCCCAAATAGCATCGCTCACTGCGCACAGCGTTTGGGCCTGCCGGTCGATGGCATTTAACGCTTTCAGGCTGTTTGCCTTCATTTACACACCTCCGAATATCATCCGCATTCAATATAAATCTATGGTCACTTAATGATATTATAACAGGATAGAAATATTTTGTCTATATTTTAATCAACGTTATCCTGCTAAGCTTATCACTTCATATAATCTGCCTATAATTTACCGGCTTTTTTATGGCAATTACTCATAGTCGCCAAAACCCGATGGCTCACAAAAAAATTTGCAGGAATTAAATATGAAAGCTGCAATAAGCGCCGTTGAGATGTGCCCCCGCCTAGACTACTTGGCGACAGTCATCAGGCGGTACATCATCTCAGCCGTCAACTCAAGTTGCCGAACCTCTATGTATTCATCGGTGGTGTGCACTTTGGACATGCCTGTGCCGAGCACAACCGAATCAATGCCATTGAGGTTGAAAATATTCACGTCACTGCCGCCGCCGGTGCTGCCGACAATCGGCTCTATACCCATATCGGCCAGAACATCCGACAGCTCCTTAATCAGCGCATGGTCATGGGGGATGCTATAGCTGACATAAGACGTGTCGCAGCGGCATTCCAGCTTGGCCCCAAATTCGTCGCAGGCGCTTTGCAGGCAGTCCACCATATGCTTGGCGTGCGCTTGCAGCTTGTCATAATTGCGGCTTCTCGTTTCGGCGATGATCGAAACCTTGTCAGGCACAATGTTGGTGGCAAACTGCGCGTTGATGGTACCGATGTTGGCCGTCGTCTCTTCGTCGATGCGCAGCAACTTCATTTTGGCGATGCCGTGCGCCGCGACCTGAATGGCCGAAATGCCGGTCTCAGGCGCAATGCCGGCGTGGGCGGTTTTGCCAATCACATCCGCAAAAATTTTAATCTGCCCCGGCGCCTGCGCAATAATCTTGCCGACATTGCCGCTCGAATCAAGCGCGACGCCCTTTTTAGATTTGATGCGCGAATAATCAAGCTGCTTTGCACCATGCAGACCACCCTCTTCCCAAATGGTGAAGATCACCTCAAAGGTACGGTGGGGGACACCCTGCTCTTTAATGCTGCGGATTGCCTCGATAATTCCCACGACGCCCGATTTGTCGTCGCTGGCCAGAATCGTATCACCGCTGCTGCGCACAATGCCGTCGACCACAACCGGCTTAATGCCGATGCCGGGCTTGACGGTGTCCATATGGGCCGAAAAAAGAATCGGCTCGCCGGGCAGCGTGCCCTCAAAGGTCGCATAGACGTTGTAGCCGTTTGAACCGATCGCCGCTCCGGCCTCATCGGTGGTCACAAGCCCCCCCAGCGCCGTGAGCTCCTGCACCATGCGATCCGCAAAGGCCTTCTCATTGCCTGTCTCGCTGTCGATCTGGACATATTCCAGAAAGGTCTCAAGCAGGCGGTTGTTGTTTACCATAACAAAAGTCTCCCTTCACAATAGAATTTTGTGCACAAATCATGTTTTAACCTCTGTCTCCATCATATCAAATTTTTCCACCATGTCAATCTTATCACGCACCAAATCCTTCACAAGCAAAAATTATAGGGTACAATATTGCAAAACCGCTTGCAATATTGCACCCTATTTCCGCATCATTCTTCCGTGGCTAATGCGCGTATAACCTCGCCCGCAATCGTCAGGCCCGCAACCGAGGGCACAAACGACATGCTGCCCGGGGTCTGGCGGCGGCCCGCCGCGGACGCTTCAAGCGTCTTTGGCGTTATAGCCGGCTCGGTTGAATACAGCACCTTCAATGAGCGAATGCCCCTGCGGCGCAGCTCGCAGCGCACCACCTTTGCCAGTGGACAGACGCTGGTTTTATAAATGTCCGCAATCTTAAAATGCGCGGGATCGAGCTTGTTACCGGTACCCATGCTGCTGATGATCGGCACACCCAACCGTGTCGCCCGCTCGATCAATTCGAGCTTGGCTGACACCGTATCGATGGCGTCCACAATATAATCGCAGCGCGAGAGATCAAATTCATCGGCGTTCTCGGCGGTATAAAATACCTTATAGACCTCCACTGCCGCGTCGGGGTTGATATCATGGATGCGCTCGCGCATCACCTCAACCTTGGGTCGCCCGACCGTGCTGTGCAGCGCGATAATCTGCCGGTTAAGATTTGAGAGGGCAACCTCGTCCGAATCAAACAGCATCAGTGCGCCAACGCCCGCTCGGGCCAGCGCCTCGGTGCAAAAAGAGCCCACGCCGCCGATGCCGAATACCGCCACCCGCTTATTAGCCAGCCGCTCTATCGCTTCTTCGCCCAACAGCATCGCGCTGCGGCAAAACTGTTCCTTCATACGCCGTGGTCCTCCCATCTGCCGCTACGGATGGTTCCGCCGCCCAAAACAATATCATCGGCGTAAAAAACCGCGGCCTGCCCAGGGGTTAGGGCGCGCTGCGGCAGGTCAAACTCCACCACAAGGCTGCCGTCCTCCTGCGGGTGCAGCCACGCCGGCTGCGCCGACTGGCGGTACCGCGATTTGACCTGCGCCCGAATACTGCCCTGTGGCGCCGCGACCGACACCCAGTTGAGCGCGTCCACCACCATTTGACGCTGCATCAGCAACGCTTCATCTCCAAGGGTGACGGTGTTTTGCCGCATATCCTTTTCGACGACAAACAATCGGCGGTCGGCCGAAACGCCCAAGCCCCGGCGCTGCCCCAGCGTATAGTGAATCATGCCCGCGTGCTGCCCCAACACCGCGCCCTGCGGGCTGACAAAACGGCCCGGCTCGGACGCAACGCCGAGCGTTTTGGTCAAAAAGCCCGCGTAATCCCCGTCAGGGACAAAGCAGATGTCCTGACTCTCCGACTTTTTGGCGGTGACAAGCCCTTCCTCTTCGGCAAGCGCGCGCACCTCTTGCTTGGTTAACCCGCCAAGCGGAAAAAGCGTCTGAGCCAACGTCTGCTGTGTCAGCACATAAAGCACGTAGCTTTGATCCTTCGCCGGGTCCTTTGCCTTTTTAAGCAGCCAGCGCCCCGTGGCGGCATCATAGTCGCGCTGCACATAGTGGCCGGTGGCAATCGCGTCACAGTCGAGCTGCCGCGCCCGGTCAAGTACGCCGGAAAATTTAATCGACCGGTTGCACTCAACGCAGGGGTTTGGCGTCTCTCCGCGCCGGTAGCCCTCGGCAAACGGATCGATAACCCCCTGCTTAAACTGCGCCTTCATATTAAAGACAAAGTGGTCTATGCCTAACCGCGTACATACCCGGCGCGCGTCCTCGACATCGTCCAGCGAACAGCAGGTTCTCGTATCGCACAGACCGATATCGCTGTTGGCGTATAAGACGAGCGTCGCGCCGCACAGGCTGTATCCCTGCCGTTGCAGCAAAAGCGCCGCGACCGAGGAATCGACGCCGCCGCTCATCGCAACCATGACTTTCTTCATGCCAGGCCACGCTTCTTTTCGCGCTGAATCACGACAAGATCGGCAAGCGTCATGTTGTCGACCACTTGAGAGATAGCCGTATCAAGCTTTCGCCACAGCTCGACGGTGGCACAGCCGTCACAGCGCTCGCAGTCGACCGGATCGCTGCTGTCAACACAGGCCACCGGCGCCAGACTGCCCTCGGTCAGCCGCAAAATCTCGCCCACCGTATAGGAGCCCGCATCTCTCGAGAGGCGATAGCCCCCGCGCGGTCCCCGTACGCTGCCAACCAGCCGCGCGTTTTTGAGCAGCGCGATAATTTGCTCCATATATTTAGCGGATATGTTCTGCCGATCCGCAATATCCTTTAACGAGACATATCCTTCGTTTTCGGCCATGGCCAAATCAACCATGAGCCGCAGTGCATACCGGCCTTTTGTCGAAATCTTCATAATTTATCTTCCCCTTCTGTGCTGTACTCGTGCGGCAAACAGCACCCTCTCTGCATTGTGCACAGACTTTTAAATACCAGTATAATTGTAGGATACTTTTAAATCAAGCTTTTTGTTTGTGGCCTTTTTGATTATTCGCTTTATAATGCCTTTTCCGCGCTGCCAATATCTGCTGAGCCCGAAAAAAGATTATTTACAAAACCCTCGTTTTCTTCTTTTTTAATTTGTGTTATGATATTTATTACCATGACGCCATCGAATCATGATAGCGTGGTTCAATTTTAGCGCTGGGGGTGCGAAAATGACGTTTGATCCCAACAGCGGCAACGCCGACCACGGCTGCCGGGGCTGGTATCGTCCGATTAACCCGAACGAACATATTTACATTGCCGGTTATGGCTTTTCGCCAAAACCGCCTTTTTTAATCGAACAAAAACTGATTGCCCATTGCAGCGCGGCAACCTCGTTGTGTCTTATCGGCTTTTTATTTTTCTCGTCTTTTTTGACACAGCTATGCAATCAGCTGATCGACAGCCTAACGCCCGCCTCGCTTTATGTCGCCATTGCCGAGCCCGGCAGGCAATTTGCCATGCTGTTTGGGTCAATCGGCGCTTTGACGGTTCCTTTTGCGCTATATGCGGCGCATACTCGCATTCCCTTTGAGAGTGCGCTGCCGCTGCGGCGGGTTCCGATTAAGCTGGCTTCGGTCGTCGTTATGATGGCGCTTTCGGTCTCGGTTATCGGCATCTATGCCTCTGAGGCGATGCATTATCTGTTTTCGGTCTTTGGCATCTATTTTTATGAACCGATTCTGAGGCTGCCCGAGGACCCTGCCAGTACCGCCCTTTACATTTTAAATCTGACCGTTGTGCCGGCCATCTTTGAAGAAATGGCTTTTAGGGGTGTTTTGATGCAGTCGCTGCGCCGTTTTGGCGACAGCTTTGCGCTGCTGACCTCCGCCATTTTATTTGCGCTGGTACATACCTCGCCGCTGTCAATGCCAAACGCCTTTTTGATGGGGCTGGTTATCGGATATTTTGTGTTGTTCACAGGCTCGCTTTACACCGGCATGATTATCCATCTCGTGCACAATCTTTTCTCACTGCTGATTTCGCAGCTCGGGTGGCTTGACCACGGCGTTGCAAACATCATCTTTTTATCGATTCAAGCCGTTTACATGGTGCTGGGCATCATCGCCGTTGTGCTGCTGCTGCGCGGCTATGACAATATGTTTGCGCTAAAGCATAGCGATACCATTAACCGTTCTTCTCAGAAGCTGCGTTGCTTTTTTTGCACGCTGCCTTTTATCGCGTTTTTAATTTTAATTTTGTTTCGGGCGGGGGCGTATTTGACATGATAACCGAGCTGGATCTGCAAATGATGACGCGCGCCATTGACGAAGCGCAAAAAGCAGCCCGGCTTGGCGAGGTACCGATCGGCGCGGTCATCGCTCAAAATGGACAGGTTATCGCCACCGGGCACAACCTGCGCGAGACGGGCCGCCACGCGCTGGCCCATGCCGAAATAGTCGCGCTTGACGCCGCCTGCAAAGCGCTTGGCGGATGGCGGCTGCCCGACTGTACGCTCTACGTCACGCTTGAGCCCTGCCCAATGTGCGCGGGGGCTATTATCAATTCCCGCATTACTCGCGTCGTTTTTGGCGCTTACGACCCGAAGGCCGGTTCATTCGGGTCGTTGGTCGATCTTTCAAAGGTTGCCTACAACCACGCGCCACAGCTCTGCGGCGGCGTAATGGAAACCGAGTGCGCCGCTCTGCTGCGCGATTTTTTTCGCAATCTGCGGCAAAGATGACGTTTAACGACACAGGAGGGATTATTGTTGCAACAGCTCTCGGTAGCGATCGTACCCACGCTGACCCCGCCGCCTCTGGGCGCGCAGCTTGTTGTTTTTTCAGACCAACGCAACTACGTGGCTGAAATAGATTCCGCGATGATGCTCGCCGCCGCTTCCCGTTATGCGATACGCCACAGCGTCTATCTGGTGCCGGAGCGTTTTATCGCGGCAAACTACCTTTGCCTCTGCCTGTTGTCCCCAAAAGGGGAGGTTGTCGGCGTGCAGCGCGCCACCCATCTTAATCTTGGCCTGCGCGAGCACAACTTTTTCAGAGACGACCAAATACAGGTGCTCGACACACCGTTTGGCAGGGTCGCTTTGCTGGTCGATGTCGACATCAACATGCCGCAGGTGGCCCGCGCTGCTGTCATGGGCGGCGCGACATTGCTCATTTCGAGCCAATTCATTCAAATCTATGACTTTTTTGAGGATCGCATCCGCTACGGCATCCTAAACGCGGCCCGCTCAAATGGCGTGCCGATTATAGCCGCTGCGGGGCTCGGCGGCGTCGTCGCAGACGCGAACGGGGATGAAATGGCCGGTTTTTCTGAGGATCTACCGGTGACGGCTCAGCTTAAAACGGCGGTTGCGTCGTCCGGCCTTGGTGCGATGCAAACGGCGCAGGCGTTGCTGTGGGCGCACAAGGAGTTGATCGCCGCAGCGAGGGAGGAACAGGCCCATGTATAAGCTGCGTTTAAAAGCCTCCGCCTTTGCGATGAGTTATCTTTCAAACGAAGAAAAGGTGCGCGCTCAGGTGCGCGACCTGCACCCTCATACCGAAAAGCCCGCCCCCTTTGTCGGCGCGGGCGGCATCAAGGTTAGCTCAGTCTGTTTTACGCCAAAGCTGTATAAAAACATGCGCGATTACATCTCGGATATGAACGATTATGTTGCGGCGGCCGCCGCCTCGGGCAGCCAGCTCGTCGCCTTCCCCGAGCTGTGCGGCATGGTCATCATGTCGGTGATGCCCGGTTTTGCGACCCTTTATGCCGACCTGCAAAAGCTTAAGGAAGCTGATATAGAGACGCAGGGCGACGCGCTGGTGACGGTGTGTGAAACGGTACAGGGTTTTGTGGGCGAGATTTTTCACAATACTTTCTCCCAGCTTGCCAAAAGCCATCGGATTATCATTGCCGCAGGCGGGCTTTATCAGCTCGAGGACAAGCAGCTCTACAACCGGCAGTTTTTGTTTTCTGAAACAGGTGAAGTAGCCGGTATACAGGATAAGCTTTTCCTCTCGTCGTGGGAGGAACAGGCCGGTGTCACCGCGGGCAGCCACGTTACGCCCGGCGACACCCATATTGGCCGCATCGCCATGCTCGACGGCCTCGCGCTAAAGCATTACGAGCCGTTTTTAATCGCGGCGACCGGCGGCTGTGCCTTCGCTGTGGCCGGCGCGTCGCCCTTTGGGGTTACCGACCACACCTTGACGCGTTACCGCGCGCAGGAGCAGGGGCTGTGCATTTTGTCTCCCGGTCTTGCTGCCAATCGACATTACGGCCTTTCGGGCTCGGCGCCCGCGGGCATCTATGTGCCCCGCGCCGCCAGCCGCAGCCGCGACGGCATTGCCGCTGAAGGGCTTGATCAGCCTGTTCTGACCGCACGCGTCGATCTCATCCGTGCCTCCTCACAGTTTGATCTTTACAGTGACGATAAAAATCCCCGCTTTTTTCAACGACTGTTGCAATAGCAAATCTGAACCAAGGCGACGGGGAATACCTTTCTCGCGCACGCCATAATTTAAAAAGGCAAGCCCGGCGCAAAAGCGCTGGGCTTGCCTTCTTTTTTTCAAAAAATATGTCCCTTACCCGCATGGCGCTGCTTGGCATGCGCTGCCGTGCCCCAAGAAGCCAGATAACTCATTTGCGCGCATAATCGCGTTACAGGCTTGAATGCGCGCCCGCGAACGTGGGGGGAGGTAACCTCCTCACGTTGCGCTTATAGTCAGGAGTCGTATTGTTCAAGCCCCTAACCCCCATAATTTCAAGACCCTACAAAGAGGCCCGGGGGCCGTGGGGAACAGCATACGGCCTACACAAGGCGCTTTGCTCTACAGTGAAAGACCCACATGTTCCGTAGAACATGCAAGCGCCGGAGGTAGGGGCCGTCCTTACGCGTCAGCGTTAAGCACTTCTGTCGTTTTGGCACGGTTGATAAAACACATGACTTTCCTTGACAAGCTAAAGCGCCGCGTTTTCACGCGGCGCTTTATAACTAGCTATAAACTTTTTAGCTCATCGACAGAACGTCGGCAAACGCCTGAATCGCGGTCTTGGCCTGACCAAAGTCGCGCATCTGCTGGTCGACGCCCAGCTTGATATGCGGCACGCCCGCCGCATCCAGCGCCTTTTTCAGCGAGGGATACTCCATCTCCTCGGGGTCACAGAACTGCTGCATGAACAGCACCAGACCCTGCGCGCCGCTGTCCTTGACCAGCTGGGCGACATACTCGCCGCGGCGGTTGAGGTTCGACTCGGGATCATAGAGCAGCACGTCATAATCCTGCGCGGCAAATTGCTCGGCCAGCGCCCGGATCGGGTCGCCGGTTTCGGCAGCGTCTACGCGGATACCTCTGCTCTCATGCGCGACGTCGTCAGCGGCAATAGCGATATTGTTTTCCTCAAAGATCGCCAGCAGCTTGGGATTGTCGCAAATGATGCCGGAGGTGACAACCTTGGTACCCTTCCACTGACAGACCGGCAGCGTCTCAAGCTCGGCGTTGAGCGCCTCAAGCTTCTCGGTGTAGGCGTCTTTGAGCATAAAGTAAGAGGCCTTGAGCACCGCGCTGCGCTTAGTGGCGGTGATGACGTCGCAGTGGTCGTTTGCCAGCTTGACAAACTTGCGGCGAGCAGCACGGCTCTTGTTATACACCTTGATGGCGTTGGCAATAGCATCGTCGGTAATCGGCGCGCCGGATACCTCTTCAAGCTCGCGCTTGATGTTGGCATACTGGCTCATGCAAAACTTGACGCCAAATTCCTTGACGCGGTTCTGCGGATGCGCCAAAAAGATCACCTTCATCTTGTCGCTCATCGCCACGCGATAGTTCTGGGACATCGGACGCAGCGTATCGCAGATGGTGGGGGTGATGATGCCGTCGAGCTGGTCTAAGGTGCCGTCGAGCAGCATCTCAAGACCGATCTGGGCGATGGTGCAGTAAAAGGTGGCGCAATATTCCTTGGCCTTGACAATGGTCTTGTTGTTGCTGCCCCACAGACCCATCGGCACCATACCGGCGGCGTAGACCAGCTCTTCGGGCGCAAAGTAGGGCAGTACGCCAATAATCTTTTTGCCTGCGGCTTTAAAATCGTGCAGCTGCCGACCGGGCGCTGCAGCGATATCGGTAAATTCCTTCAGTAAAGCTTCGATACCCATTATGCACGGCCCTCCTCTTTGATGCGTTTGTTTTCCTGCATCGCTTCCACAAGGCCCTGAACGCGGGTCTCGTACTGGGCGGCGTTAAAGTTGCGGGGGTCGGCCTGATCGCCGTCAAAGCCCGCGCAGGGTACGCCAAGATCGCGGGTAAAGCGGCGCTGCATCTCGGCCATATAGCCGCTCCAGGGCTTGCAGCTGCGGTTGTAGTGCACCAGCACGCCGTCAACCTT
>JAEWBS010000139.1 GCA_023391005.1 Bacillota bacterium
GCGGATTTTGTTCACTTTTTAATGGGATAACCGTATAAAACACGAACTGGAGGCAAGATTGTGAAAAAGGTTGGAAAACCGGTATTTTTCATCATCGTGCTGCTGATCGCGGCAATGGGCTATCTGACCGTTGCAGGCGTTTCAAGCACCTATGGTGACATCACCACCACCCAAATCAAAGGCATTGACGACGTGCGCTGGGGTATTGATATCCGCGGCGGCGTCGACGTCACCTTCTCCCCGCCCGAGGGTGTGACCGCAACCAAAGAGGAGATGGCCGCCGCGGAGTCGATTATTCAGATTCGACTCGTGAGCCAGAACATCACCGACAGCGAGGTCTACACCGACTACGATAAGAACCGCATTATTGTGCGCTTCCCGTGGAAGGCGGACGAAACCGAATTCAACCCCGAGCAGGCGATTGCCGAGCTGGGTGCCACCGCGAATCTGACCTTCCGTGAGCTCGACGAGGTCGATGCGCTGGGCCTGCCCACCGGGGACACCAAGAATAACATTGTGCTCACCGGCGCCGACGTGGCCTCGGCCTCCGCGGTTTATTCGCAGGACCAGAGCGGCGCGCGCGTGCATATGGTTGAGCTGAAGCTCAAGGAATCCGGCAAGGAGAAATTCTCCGAGGCGACCAAAAAGCTGATCGGCAAGCAGATTTCGATCTGGATGGACGAAACCCGCATCTCAGCGCCGGTCGTGCGTGACCAGATTTCTGACGGGGTCGCCACCATTTCGGGCAATTTTGACGCTAAAAGCGCGATGGATCTTGCCAACAAAATCAACGGCGGCGCGCTGCCCTTTGCGCTGGTCACCGAGAACTACAACACCATTTCGCCGACGCTGGGCCTCGGCGCCAAGGACGCCATGCTGATGGCGGGCGCGGTTGCGTTTGCCGTTGTCGGTCTGATTATGCTGTCGCTTTACCGTCTGCCGGGCTTTGTCGCAATGATCGCGCTGGCGGGTCAGATCATCCTTATGGTGGCGTCGATCACCGGCTTCTTTGCGGTGTTCCCGTCCTTTACGCTGACGCTGCCCGGCATCGCGGGTATCATTTTGGCCATCGGCTTTGGTGTTGACGCCAACATCATCACCGCTGAGCGCATCAAAGAAGAGCTGGCCAACGGCCGCTCCATCGACGCCGCGGTCGATTCGGGCTTTAAGCGCGCCTTTACGGCCATCTTAGACGGCAACGTAACGGTCATCATCGTTTCAATTATTTTGATGGGCGCCTTCGGCCCGCCTGACAGCCTCTTTGCTCGCATTTTGTCACCGGTGTTCTTCATGTTCGGCGTTTCGGCCTCGGGCACCATTTATTCCTTCGGCTACACGCTGCTCGTTGGCGTTATCTTGAATCTGCTCATGGGCGTGTTCGTCTCCAAGCTACTGCTTAAGTCGGTCTCACGCTTCAGCGCCCTGCGTAATCCCGCGCTGTACGGAGGTAAAAACTGATGAAAAAGTGGAATATTCGCTTCTACGAGCACCGCAAGATTTATTTTGGACTATCGTTGGTGCTAATTGCCATTATGCTGGTTGGCACCGTATTGTTCGGCGTTGATCTGGACATTCAGTTCAAGGGTGGCGCGCTCATCACCTATTCCTACACCGGCGAGATTAATCAGGACGAGTTCCAGCAGGAGGTCGAATCGGTCTTAGGCCAGAAGGTTTCGCTGCAGAAATCGACCGACATCACCACCGGCACCGAGAATTTTGTCATCTCGCTGCCCACGAGCGAGGGGCTCAACGCCGATAAGCAGGCCGAGTTGGCGACAGTCCTGACCAACAAGTACAAGGATTATAACCTTGCCACCGCTTCGGTCAGCGTCATCAGCCCCACGATTGGCAAGGAGTTTTTGATCAAGAGCCTGACGGCTGTGGCGTTTGCGTCGCTGCTCATGGTGGTTTATATCAGCCTGCGCTTTAAAAAGATCGGCGGCTGGACGGCGGGCATCACCGCGGTGGTTGCGCTGATACACGACCTGCTCATGGTCTTTGCAACATTTGTGTTGTTTGGCATTTCTATCAACGCAAACTTCATCGCGGTGTGCCTGACCATTCTGGGTTATTCGCTTAACGATACCATCGTTATCTACGACCGTGTGCGTGAGAATAAGCGCATCTATGGCAGTACTATGCCGATTGAAGAGCTGATGGATCTGAGCTTGAACCAGTCGTTCACGCGCTCGTTGATGACCAGCATCACGACAGTCTGCTCGATGGTCGTCGTCTCGATTATTGCCTATATGTATAATGTTACCTCGATCCTGTCCTTTTCTGTCCCCATGATCATCGGCATGATCTCGGGTTGCTACTCGTCACTGTGCATCGCCACGCTGCTGTGGGTGATCTGGCAGAAGAAAAAAACGGCTTAATGTGTCTATCATTCCATAAAAACTGCCCTAATACCTTTAGGTCGATTTTTGTGAGGTAGCGGAAAAAATCGGCAGGGCTGCGTTAGATGATCTCGCAGCTCTGCCGTTTTGTTGTCGGGCTGTTACGTCTAAGTGACCGGGGACGCCGTAGCAAGAACCTCTCTGTGCGCATAAGCTAACATGAAAAGCTTTACGTTCGGAGGGATGAAATTGTCTTGGTTTGCTTCGCTGTCCCCGGTTTATCAGGGACTTTTAGCGACGCTGTTTACATACGGCGTCACGGCGCTGGGCGCGTCGCTGGTCTTCTTTTTTAAGTCGGTAAATCAAAAAGTACTCGATATGATGATGGGCTTTGCCGCCGGTGTTATGATCGCCGCGTCGTTCTGGTCGCTGCTGTCGCCGGCCATTGAGTTGGCCACTGAGCTGGGCCGCAACGCCTGGCTGACGGCGGCCATCGGTTTTGCGGCGGGTGGTGCGTTTGTCGTTTTATCGGATGTGTTTTTGTCCAAGGCACTTTTTTCCAAACAAAATGAGAGCAGGGTACGGCGTTCAATCCTTATTACCTCGGCGGTTACGTTGCATAATATACCCGAGGGATTGGCGGTCGGTGTGGCGTTTGGCAGTGTGGCGCTCGGTATTGAGGGCACCTCGCTGCTCACGGCTATGATGCTGGCGCTGGGCATCGGGTTGCAAAACTTCCCCGAGGGCACCTGTGTCGCCATGCCGCTGCGCCGGGATGGCGCCAGCCGCTTCAAGAGCTTTCTGGTGGGGCAGGCGTCCGGTCTTGTAGAGCCGGTAGCGGGTGTGTTAGGGGTGCTGTTTGCGCTTGCCATGCGCTCGGCGCTGCCGATTACGCTGGCCTTTTCGGCGGGGGCAATGATTTCGGTCGTTTGCTCCGAGCTGATTCCCGAATCGTTTAAAGATAATAAGCAGGTTGCAACAGTCGGCGTGCTGACCGGCTTTATTGTGATGATGGTGCTCGACGTGGCGTTGGGCTGATTTGATGTTCTATTAAAAGTGGGTATTATGACAGCGGATTTTATGCCCCGCAGAACATAATATCTGAGTGCCATTCTATACCGCCTTTTAATGGGATATCAATATAAATCGCATACAGGAATCTGAAAGGGAGAATTTCTATGAAAACAGGGGTATCGACGTCCTGTCTGTTTCCAATGCTGACTGAGGAGGCGTTGCTTGCGCTGACCGGTATGGGGATTCACACAGTGGAGGTATTTTTGAATTCTCCCTCAGAAAAGACGCCGGAGTTCGCTAATAGGCTCAACCGCATTGCGAGTGCCGCCAAAACACAGATTGTCTCGGTGCACCCCTATTCCTCAGAGGCCGAGGGTGTCAGCTTTTTTAGCAGCTACGCCCGACGCTTTGACGACGAGGCCGAGGCCTATCGCCAATATTTTGAGTTTTGCAATCTTGTTGGCGCGCAGCTCTTGGTGTTCCACGGCGCGCGCAGCTTTATGCCGCTTGAGCCGGACTTTTATTTTGAACGTTTTATCCGCCTGCGCGACATTGCCCGCAGCTTTGGCGTGCGCCTGTGCCAAGAAAATGTGGCGCGCTGCCACAGCGGCGCACCGAGGTTTATCAAAGGCATGGCGCGCGCCATACCCGACGTGGATTTTGTGCTGGATGTCAAGCAGGCGGTGCGTGCGGGCGTGACGCCCTTTGAGATGCTCGACGCCATGGGCGCGCGTCTGGCGCACCTGCATTTGAGCGACCATTGCCGCGGCTGCGACTGTCTGGCGCTGGGCGAGGGCGATTTTGACCTCGCTGAGCTCGTCGCGCGGTTAAAGTCAACCGGCTATGAGGGCGCGGCGCTGGTCGAGCTCTACAGCTGGAATTTCGCCCGAAAAGAGCAGCTTGCCGAGTGCCTGCGGCTGCTTGATGTGTTGTGCGATGGATGACGGTATGCCCTACGCGAAGTGTCCGCCCATATCTGAACGCGGGTGGATCGGGCGGCCGTCCACTCAGCTTGCTTCTGAGAAATCAAGGCTCAGTAAAATGCGCTAAAAGCGCTCGGCACAAGCAAATGGCGGCGCAGGAATGCAAGGTATTTCAGCCATTTTGATATGGCGATTTATTTTGCCGCTTGAGTGTCCCAAAGCTTTGCAAAAGGATGCCTCTAATTTAAGGGGTGAAAAATCAGCCGCTTGATCACCTTTAACGCGTTATCACTATTAGACAAAACCGGCGACATAAACTGCCGGTGCACGTCAAAAAAACAGACCGGCGCTGTCAAACGCCGACGGGCGGCGCAGAAAGGGCCACGCGGCTGTCGAATTGATGGTATTTCCAATTTGTGGTTTTTGAGATAAAATAAACAAAACCACAAGGAGGATTAAGAAATGACGCCGTTGGAGCTATTTCTCGTCAAAAATCTGCCGCTGACTTATCATGTGACCTTCACGGTCGTGCGCGACGCAAAGGGCGCGTCGATTGTGGGCGGGCTGGCCGCCTGCGATGCCTGTGATCAGGTCGTTGCAATGGTATCGGATCTCGACTGTGACCACCGGGCACTTGAAGCGCTGGCGCTGCGCCTTAATTGTGAGCAGCCGCCGCTTGAAGCACTTGAAGAAAACATCGCGCAGGCGCTCGGACAGCATGCGGGTCGCAAGGTAATCTTCTCCTGAGCATTGCATTTTGTGCCGGACGTGCTATACTTTTATAAAAGGCGCCCTGCATATATGCAGCACGGTGCTGCCGTGATAAGGAGGTTCATTCGATGAAATGTCCGTTTTGTTCCTACACCGAAAGCAAGGTGATCGACTCCCGCCCAGCGGACGACGGCGAACGCATTCGCCGCAGGCGCGAATGCCTCTCTTGCCAGAAGCGCTTCACCACCTATGAGGCGGTAGAGACGATTCCGATCATGGTGCTGAAAAAAGACGGCGTGATGGAGCCGTTTTATCGTGACAAGCTTTTAAACAGTATGCTGCGTGCCTGTGAGAAGCGGCAGGTGTCTCTTTCTCAGATTGAAAAGGCTGTGGATGAGATTGAGGCCGCGCTGCAAAACGCGATGGAGCGTGAGATCCCCACCAGCCGCATCGGCGAGCTGGCCATGCAAAAGCTCAAGGGCATCGACGAGGCGGCCTACGTGCGGTTTGCGTCGGTCTATCGTCAGTTCAAGGATATCGGCTCCTTCATGGACGAGCTTAAGCTGCTGCTGGATAAAAAATAGCCCCAGCCGATAAAACATTTTTGTGTATATAAATCGCCCACAGAATATTCTGTGGGCGATTTTGCGCATTTAAAAAGAAGGGCAAAAATTAAAATTTTACTAAAGCACAAAATGCGCCGCGAGGCGCACCGCTACTAAAATTTTTCTCTAAAATAAATTCCTCGGGTGTATCGCCTGCGTGTCCCAAAGCTGGTCGATGCGTGAGTAGAGCTCCGAAAGCTCCGCAAACAGCTCCTTGCTTTCCCGCTGGCCAAGCCACACTTGCGAGCGGTCGAGCGCGCTTTCAAACGGGTCGCAGTAGTTGCTACCCGCAAGGGCATGAAACAGTTGTTTCTCATCCTCCCAATGGCGGATCAGCTGTTGCATGGCCGCGTCGGCGGCAGTCTGATCATCGTTTGCAATAGCGTCCCGAATCCGACCGATCTCATCCTTTATTGCCGTTGTGTTTTTATCGAGATGATTGACCAAAAAAAGGCATGTGGCCGACATAACCGCCAAAAAAACAAGAGCAATAAAAAAACGCTTCATGACTTCTTCTCCTTTTTAAGCAGAATATACCGCGCCGAACGGTCGCAGCTCATCGCGAAAACATCTTTTTCAGACAACTGTTTTTCTTTGAGCACCTTATCCAGCCACGCCCTGTCAAGATTGCAATATTGAAGCGCCTGTGTGTCTACCTCGCCGTCGTTGATGATAAGGACCGGCGGCGACTCACACGACGGCATAGGAATCTGAAGCGCCTCGTTTGTAACGGGGCGCTTTTCAAATTTCGGGTAGACCGAAAGGCTGCCGTTGGTTTCCACAATGGCAAACAGCACCTCATCGATATCAAAAATACCGTTGCCGCGCAGCAGCTCCATTACATCATCAAGCGACCAGCGCAGGTCTGAGAGCTCCTTCTGATCGAGCTTGCCGTCCCTTATAACGCAGCGCGGATGCCCCATCACAGCGCCGCGCAGCCTGCGTGATTTTAAAATCACGACCGAAAGAAGAATCTCCAGACAGGCCAACAGCCCGATGGATAGAATACCGTTGATCATTGGTGAGCCGATGTTTTCAATCGGAATCGCGGCGATATTGGAGATCATAATAGTGGTAGCCAGTTCGGAGGGCTGAAGCTCGCCAAGCTGCCGTTTGCCCATAAAGCGCAGCGCGATTGATACCACCAAAAAAAGTATCAATGTACGCCAAAGAGAAATGAACATACAAAACGCCCCATTTTAAATTTTATCGTTATACCGACATTCATTAAAAAGTGCAAATAGTTTAACAAACAGATTTTTGTTGCACCGGCACAGACAGCAGGGTCGCCGCTGATTCTGAGATAAGACAAGGTTTAAAAATCTGCTCGTAAGATGAAGATATTATTTTTTTTATGAGATATCGGTATTAAATATAGTTTGCCTTTTTGGCGCATAATAAAATCGTCTGAAACGATGCAACGTGTGCCAAATATTGGCGTTTTTTATTACCACATCTGCTTTGCCGCCAAAAGCGGCGGTTTGAGAGCCGGATCGATTGGAAGCAGACACAGTCGTTGCCTTGGCGTCAACTTTTTGCCGCTGTTAATCGCACCGTTGCCTGACATGATATAGGGGAGAACAAAATGCTTTGTTCTCAAACAGCACAGGCAAAGGAGGTGTAACGGTGTGATGAAGAGGATTTTCAAGGTGTCGGCGACCATCGTGTCGGTCGTCATGCTCGGGCTGCTGGCGGTTTTGCTTTGTTTGCAAACGATGTTGCCCGACCGCTATTATGTCGCGCAGGGTGAACGATTTTCGCTCAACGGCGGCTGGCTGGGTATTAAGAGCAGCGGGTGGGTCGATGATATGCCATCCGAGCTAGTCTCCCGCGCGGGTAACGAATATGCCATGCGGTTATCATTGCCGGGTGGAGCGGTCATTAAAACAGTCAGCGTCAAAGTTGTCGAAAGAGACATGGTGATTCCCGCCGGAACACCGTTCGGTATTAAAATGTTTACCGACGGTGTCATGGTGGTGGGGTTAAGTGACCTTGACCTTTCAGGCAAGGCCGTTAATCCCGCAAAGAACGCGGGCATTCGCACTGGCGATATCATTCTTTCGATTGACGGAAAGAAAATTTCTTACAACGAGGATGTCGGAAAAATCGTCGGTGAGAGTAAAGGACGCGAAATGCAGGTGACGCTGCGGCGGGAAGGGACTATCAAAAAGGTATCCCTGACGCCGATTCAGTCGCCCTCTGACGAGAGCTACCGCGCTGGTATGTGGGTGCGCGACAGCTCGGCCGGTATCGGCACAATGACCTATTACGACCCCCAGGACGGTATTTTTGCAGGCCTCGGACACGCGATTTGCGACGTGGACACCGGTGCGATCATGCCGCTCTCGAGCGGTGAAGCGGTTGAGGTAACCATCACTGGCGTCAATCGCGGCTCAAGCGGTTTTCCGGGTGAGCTGCGCGGCGTGTTCGGTAACAGCAAAGTGATAGGCAGCTTAACTAAAAACAACGAAACAGGCATCTACGGCCAATGCAGCATGCCGCCTGTGCAGCATGAGCCGGTTCCTCTGGCGACAAGAGGCGAGATTCACGCGGGCGCCGCAACCATTTATACGACGGTACAGGGCAAGCAGCCGCAGGCTTATGACATTCAGATTGAGCGCATTGCTACCACCGATGCGAACCCCACAAAAAACATGGTGATTCGCGTGACCGATCCCCGCCTGCTCGAGGTGACCGGCGGTATTGTACAGGGCATGAGCGGTTCGCCAATCCTTCAGGATGGCAAGCTGGTTGGTGCGGTTACCCATGTGTTTGTTAACGACCCCGCGCGGGGTTATGGCATCTTTGTTGAAAATATGCGCAATTCCTATAGTGTGACCGGCGAAAAAATGGCTTCTTAAAATCATTTGAACGTTATGTCGCATCGCATTGCGGCGCGCATGGTCTTAAAGCTTTGGGAAGATTATGTGGGCAGCTTGGGACCCGGCGAAATGAACAAGAACGGCCCTCCCGGTTTAGGGAGAGCCGTTCTTGCTTTGGATTAAGAAGTGAATCGAAGTTTTTAAAATTCAACAGGTCGGCCTTCCTCGGCAGACAGGTACGCCGCGTAAATAACCTTGGTGGTTTGATAAGCAAGGTTAAAATCACTCGACGGCGTTTTATCATAATAGACCGTTTCGGCAAAATCCTGAAGCTCGCCCATGTAGCCGCGGATGATCTCGTCAGAAACAAAGACCTTATTCCAACCCAGCTTGGCAGGCAGCATCTCAGAAATCTCCACATTCTCCATACCTTCTTCGTCAAGGAAGTAGGTGTTGAGCAGATCGGTCGGGGTGATGTTGCAGGTCATGGCGTTGTCGTTGCAGTATATCTCAATATAATTCTTGGTTCCGCCCAGCACGGTGTCCGAGGCAAGCACAACCGCCTTGGTGCCGTCCGAGAAAGTGACGGTCACGTTTGCAAAATCCTCAACGTCCTGCGGTCTTGCGCTGATGTGGCGGTGTTCATGCTCGTTTAAGCAGGTGGTGGCACGGCCGGTATCGGCCAGCACGCTTTTAATCGTGATAACCTCACCGCGCGCGTTAGCTTCCTGTTGCTTGAGCCAGAGCATGCCGGCCAGCGGATGGCAGCCAACGCGGATCAAAGAACCGCCGCCGGTATATTTCCACTCGCCCGCGACAGGGGAGCTTGAGCCCTTAAGGCTCTCTTCGCCCTTTAAAAACAGAATTTTGCTCTTGCGCTTGGCGATAATATCGGCAGCGCGGCGCACCGGCGTGCTATAGACAAAATTCTCAGCGTACAAAAACTTGGCGTCGCTTTTTTCGACTACGGCGCGTAGCTCGTCAATGGCTCTGAGCACCTCAGCGTACATTTTGCTCTTGGGCACCTTTTCACCGATCGGCTCAGCGTCGCCCGGCATACCGAAATAGCCGGTCAGCGGCTTTTCGCAAATGACGTTTTTGCCTGCGGCCAACGCCTTGGCGACCATGTCGGGATGCAAAAACGGCGGCGTCACAATATCGACGAGGTTAATTTCGGGGTCCTGAAGCAGAGCGTCAAAATCTGCGATGGCCTGTTCAAAGCCATAGCGCTCCTTGACGGCGTTCGCTTTTTCGAGATTGGTGTCGACGATGGTCTTAAGCCGCAGCGGCACACCGGAGACCTTTTCATAGCCATTTCCATGGAGATAGGCGGCGTAACCGGCGCCTACGAGACCGACGCAAACTTCTTTCATGTTAAATCTCCTCCGAATTTTAATCTTACACAAGACTTGCCAACAGCAGGACCTATGTCATAGTTATTATCCACCAAAACACCGTCGGAGGGCAATTCAAGTTTTCGATCGGATGTTTGAATTTTCCGATCATAGGTGCGGAGATACCGCACAGTTCACATCAGACCCCGTTAAAACAACAGCAGTCAACAAATAAAATCATAACATGAATTTCCCGCAAAAGAAACGAACTATTTTTTACTTTATACATATAACTTAACAAAAGTCACAGTATTGCACGTAAAATCAACCATATATCGTTGTTTGTTGGCTTCCCTCCCGAATCTATTTTGTTATATAATGTTATTAAATTGAACTTGTACCTACGATATTATGGACAAAAGCAAAAAAAGCGATGCAAATCTCCAATCTAAAACGAATCGACTCGGGGGATACGGCATTCTGGAATAAATGGAAAATAATAGAATTTATTTGCGCGAAAAGGGTTGCAATCAATGACAAAATATGGTAATCTATGGAAGTCAAGCAGCGCAACCAACATTATAACAGGAGGTAAGTAACCCATGGCAGAGAAAATGAAGGTACTCATCGCGGACGATAATAAGGAATTTTGCGCGCAGGCCGCAGCACTTCTGCACACTTATGGCTACGAGACTGTTTTTGTGGCGAAGGATGGGATTAAGGTGACGCAGGCAATTCTCGATCAGCGCCCCAATGTCGTATTGATCGACGTGTTTATGCCGCGTCTGGATGCCATTGGCGTCATGAAAGCTGTGCGGGAGGACGAGCAGGCCTATAAGCCGCTATTTATGATGATGTCCACCTTTGACAACGGTATTCTCGAGAGAGAATTGCTGGCTGCCGGCGCCGCGTACTATTTTTTACGCCCATTCGACGTTAATATGATGGTGGAGCGCGTTGTACAGCTTTCGGGTTCCAAAAGGCCGGACAACGTCTCGCGCATCACCGACGCCAAGCGTTCTCCAAGCTTGGAAGTCACCGTCACCGATATCATCCACCAGATCGGCGTGCCCGCACACATCAAGGGCTACCATTATCTGCGTGAGGCGATCATGATGGCGGTCAACGATCCCGAGATTATTAATTCGGTCACAAAACAGCTTTATCCCGCGGTAGCAAAGCGGTTTTCGACCACCTCCTCCCGCGTGGAACGCGCCATCCGCCACGCCATAGAAGTGGCTTGGGACCGTGGTGATGTCGATATTCTTACCTCCTACTTCGGCTACACCATCCATAACACTAAGGGCAAGCCGACCAACAGCGAATTTATCGCGATGATCAGCGATAAGCTGCGCCTGAAGCTCCGGCAGGAAGCGCGGTAACACCGCTTGTCCTAGAGATTGATTGTACATGAAGGCTCCGCCATCCTCACCGAGGGATGGCGGAGCTCTTTGATTTGTGGTAAGATATTGATGCGTACGGTTCGCCCCGGAACGAGACTTGCCGCCGTTAACACGCTATTTTACTTTAATTTTAATGAACTATGCTGTCGGCGAGGATTATACCCTTGGCTGATGCTCTAATTATAATAATCAAGGAATAAACCGATACAAAAATGGGGGGATGGCATGCTGCATATCATCGCAGGCGTGGCCCAAAGCGGCAAAACAACGCTAATTAAAAAACAGCTTCAGGCGGTCGTCGAATCGGGCGGGCATGCGGTGCTCATTGTGCCCGAGCAGGCTTCCTTTAATAACGAACGCGCCTTGCAGACGCTTTTAGGGCGGCAATCGGCAGGGGCCGAGGTGCTGAGCTTCTCACGCTTAGCTGAGCGGCTGTTGAGACAGCTGGGCGGACGCGACCGCCAGCCGGTGACCAGCGCCGCACAGGTTTTTTTCATGAGCGTCGCGCTCGATGAACTGTCCGACCTGCTTGCCGTCTATGGCCGCCACTACCGCAGCCGAGGCTTTATTGAACAGACGCTTTCGGTGGTGGAGGAATGCAAAAATGCCGGCCTGTCGCCCGAGCGGCTGGCCGCCTTTGCGCAGGCTATGCCCGAGGGTTCGCTGCGCGACAAGGTGCAGGAGCTGTCGCTGATCTTTGACGGCTACGAGGCTATTTTACACCGCGGCAGCCTGTCGCCGCAGGATGTGCTGGCGTTGGCCGCCGACCGGTTGGACGGCAGCGAGATTCTAAAGGACGCCGACATCTTCATCGACGATTTCAGCGGCTTCACCGCCCCTGAGCTTTCGCTTATTTCGGCGCTGATGGCGCAGGCACGGCAGGTGACCGTCGCGCTGTGCTGCGACGCGCCCAAAACGACCCAGCCTGCCTTCGTGCTGGCCGCCGATACGGCGCGGCGGCTTACCGCTTTGGCGCAGGCAAGGGGGATTCAAACGGTGCAGACCGTTTTGCCCGAGCCAACTTGGCGCCCGCCCGCGCTTTTGGCGCTCGAGCGCGCCACCCGAGCCGAGACGCTGCCGGTACAGGACGGCACAGACGGCACGGTGGTCAAGGCGCTCTTTTGCGCTAACCCCTACGACGAGCTGGAAACCGCCGCCGCCGAGATCGCGCGGCTGGTGCAGGAGCGGGGCTACCGTTACCGCGACATCGCGGTGATCGCCCGCGACATGGGGCGGTATCAGACGGCGTTGCCGTCGGTCTTTGCCCGCTTTGATCTCCCGTTTTTTTGGGATATGCGCCACGACGCGCGCTGCTCAGCGTTGACGCAGGGCGTGCTGGCAGCGGTGCTGATCGCCTGTGGCATGCGTGAGGGTGACTGGCTCGACGTCGCGCGCGCACCGCTCTTGGGACTTGCCCCTGAACTGGTCGGCGCGCTCGAAAATTACAGCTTTATCTGGTCGCTGCGCCGCTCGGAGTGGGAGCGGCCCTTCTATAAAAACCCCGACGGCATGGTCGAGGGGTTTAGCCCTCGTGCCGCCAGAGCACTGCAAATGCTCGAAGAGGCCCGCAGCCGTATCACCGCGCCGGCACAGGCGCTGCGGCAGGCGTTTGAAAGCGGACAGGGTGGCCGGATCGCGCGGGGTTTGTGGCAATTTTTGCAGCAGACCGATGCCGCCAAGCACATGGCCGACTTCGCCGAGGCGATGCCGCCTGACGAGAAAAGCCTATTTTTAGAGGAGCAGGCGCTGCTCTGGCAGCAGCTTGTCGACATGCTCGAATTGTTTGACGCCATCCCTGAGGAAATAACCGTCACCAAAGAGCGCGTCGCCGAGTTGATCGAGCTGTCGTTCGGCGGGTTTGAGGTGGCAACAGTGCCGCGCACGCTCGATGAAATTGCCGTCGGCACCGCCGATCGAATTCGGTGTGAGAATGTTCGCGCCGTATTTCTGCTCGGCGCGATTGAGGGGGTGTTCCCTTCCGCCGCGATGCCGGGCGGCCTACTGTCTGAAAACGAGCGGCGTCAGCTTGTCGAAGGGGGGTTAGATCTGCTCACCGAGGGGGACCGTTCTCAGGCCACCGAGCGGATGTTCTGCTACCGCGCCATTACCGCGCCCGCCGAACGGCTTATTGTCTGCTGCCCGCGCACCGACGCGGCGGGGAGCACGCTGCTGCCCTCCGCCATTTTTCTGCGTGCCGCGGCACTGACCGCCGAACAAGAACGCCCCGCGCTCTGGCGCGTCTGGACGGTATCGGGGCTTGAAAAGGCCATCGCCGAGCACCGAGAAACGCCCGACATCCGACTGTCCGCACTCGTCGCGCTGGGTGAAAAAACGCTGGACAAGCAACGTATGGCACGGTTGCTGCGCGCGGGAGAAAAGCGAATACATACCCTGTCTGACCCCGCTGTTACGGCGGGGCTATTTGGCAGGCGCTTAAAGCTTTCACCCTCGCGTTTAGAGCAATATTACCGCTGCCCGTTTACATATTTTATGCAAAAGGGGCTGGGGGCCCGAAAACGCCAGAAAGCCGAACTGTCGCCGATTCAGGCGGGTGTGCTAATTCACCGCGTGCTGCAGCGTTTGCTGTCGCAGCACGGCGGCAAGGGGCTGTCAACGGTGCCGCCCGAACAGCTGCGCCGGCAGATTGCCGACGAGACGGCGCGTTATCTCAATGAGTGCGCGGGCGATTCGGCGGGGCTGCCCGCACGGCTGCTGCGCAACTTCGAGCGGTTGGGGGAGTGGCTTTTCGACATGGTGCGCCATCTGGCTGAGGAGCTTTTGCAAAGCGAATTTGAGCCGGTCGCCTTTGAGCTTTCAATAGGTGAGGGCAAGGCGGTTTTGCCGCCGGTCTTTAAGCTCGGCGACGGTATCGAAATTCTCATTGAGGGAACGGCCGATCGCGTTGATACGGCGATTATCAATGGCCAAAAATATCTGCGCGTGCTCGATTATAAATCCGGACAAAAGCGCTTTTTGCTTGACGAGGTCTATTACGGGCTGAATTTGCAAATGCTCATCTATCTGTTTTCAATCTGCCAAAACGGCGCGGATGCCTTGCAGGGGGCGTCCCCGGCAGGGGCGCTTTATGTCCCGGCGCAGGGGGGATATCTCTCGGGCGCGCGCCACACCGACCCGTATCAACTTGAAAAGCAGCGGCATAAGCAGTACGCGATGAACGGGCTGTTGCTGTCCGACGAGGATGTGCTGCGCGGTATGGAACGTAATCTCAACGGAGATTACATTCCCTATGCCGAAGGCGGGAAAAAGACCGACGCGCTCTATACGATGCAGGAGCTAGCCCGCCTCTGGCGGCTGGTCGGGGAAAAGATTGAGGGTATGGCTCGCCAATTGTATTCGGGCGATATTGCCGCGCTGCCCTGCTGCCGCGACAACGATTCCCCCTGCGATTTCTGCGATTACCGCACGGCCTGCGGCTTTGAGCCGGGTGACCCGGTGCGGGAACTCCTAAAGCTCGACCGTGCCGACATTTTAAAAGAGGGGGGAAGCGCCGATGGCGAATAGCACCAACTGGACCGAAGAGCAACGCCGCGCCATCGAAGCGCGCGGGCATACCGTTTTAGTCTCAGCCGCCGCGGGCAGCGGCAAGACCGCCGTACTCACCGAGCGGGCGGTGCGACGCATGCTCGACGCACAAGCACCCATCGACGCCGACCGCCTGCTCGTCGTCACCTTCACCCGCGCCGCCGCACAGGAGATGAAGCAGCGCATGCTGCAAAAGTTGGCCGAATACATTACCGCGAATCCGCTTGATACGGCGGCACGCCGCCAGCGCCAGCTTTTAGATCGCGCGGTCATCGGCACGCTCGACGCGCTGTGCCTCAATCTTTTGCGCGAAAACTGGCAGCTGCTCGGGCTTCCGGCGGCGTTTCGTGTCGGAGACGTGCAGGAGCTCGACGCCATGCGCGAGCAGGCGGTGGATGCAGCGCTTGAAGCCGCCTATTCCGACCGCGGCGACGCGGCGTTTGGCGACTTAACCGAGTTGCTCTCACAAAAGCGGGGCGACCAGAGTCTGGCGGGTACCGTTCTGAGGGTGCTTGATTTTGCGCGCACCCACCCATTTTACACCGACTGGCTCGATGAAAAGCTTCAAGCGTACGAAGGCGGTGAGAATCCCGCCCAAAGCGTGTGGGGGGATATCCTGCTGCAATATGCAGCCGAGTCGGCGCACCAGTGCCTGCGCGATACGCACGTGACGCTTGAAGAATTGCGTCAGGAGGCCGATTTTGTCAATTACCTTCCGGCGTTTGAGGGCGACGCGCTATTTTTTACAACCCTTTGCCCCGTGCTGGAACGCGGCGACTGGGATGAGGCCGCCGCGCTGCTGCGCGGCTTTAAAGCTGTGCCGCTCAAGGCGGCTAAGCGCGACGCCGACCCTGAGCGCAAAGCGCATTTTCAGCGCCTGCGCACCCGCCACAAGGAGATGGTCGAGACGCTGCGCGATAAAGCGCTGTCGGCCAGCCTTTTGGAGTTCTCAGAGGATATCGCCGACTTGCTGCCCAAGCTGCGCCGCCTGTTCGCGCTGGTCAAGGATACCGACAGCCGCCTGCTCGAACAAAAGCGCGCGTCGGGCATCTTCGACTTCTCCGACCTCGCGCAGTTTGCGGCCGGGCTGCTCATGGCGCGCGACGCGCAGGGAAATTTACATAAAACACCGCTGGCCGAGACGATCGGCGCGCGCTTTGACGAGATTATGGTCGATGAATATCAGGACGTCAACGCCGTGCAGGATATGATTGTCACGGCGCTTTCAAACGGTAAGAATCTGTTCATGGTCGGTGACGTCAAGCAGAGCATCTACCGCTTCCGTCAAGCGCAGCCCGATATTTTTCTGCGCCGTAGCGCCGAATATGCCCAAAACAGCGACCCGGGAGCCCCCGAGCTGATCACGCTGAGCGGCAACTTCCGTAGCCGCGGCGAGATTACCCACGCGGTCAATCGCATCTTTGAGCCGCTGTTTTCAAAGCGGATCGGCGAGCTTTTCTACGACGCGGGGCACCGGCTCAACGCGCTGGCAGCCTATCCGCCGGCAGACGGCGCGGGCGCGCAATTCCATCTGCTCGAGCAGGGTGGACTTAACGCGGGTGACGCCGCCGAGGCCGAGGCGCGGTATGTGGCGCGCGAAATCACCCGACTGATAGCAAGCCGCGCGCCGGTAACCGACAAGGGGGTTCTTAGAGAAATTCGCGCGGGGGATATCGCAATTTTGCTGCGCTCGCCCAAGTCGCAGGCCGATATTTACCGACGCGCGCTTGAAGATGCGGGTGTCGAGGCGTTTGCACAGCTCGAAAGCGGCTTTTTAGAAAGCTTCGAGATCACGGCGGCGCTCAATCTGCTGCGTGCGCTTGATAACCCGACGCTGGATATTGAACTCATCGGCGCGATGCTGTCGCCGATCTTCGGCTTTGACGACGACGCGCTCGCTAAAATCCGCCTGCGGTCGCCCGAGGGGCATTTTTATCCCGCCGTCAAAAAAGCGGCGGAAACCGACGCTGATTGCCACATGTTTTTAGAGACGTTTGAGCACTTGCGGCGGCGGGCTTTAACAGTAGGCGCCGCTGAGCTGATCACCGAGGCGGTCGAAACCACCGGTTTTGACCTGTTCTGCCGCGCCATGCAGGGGGGCGCGCAGCGGTTTGCCAATCTTTTGCTGCTCGCGCAGTACGCCGAGCAGTACCACCAGAACGGCCACCGGGGCCTCTCGGCCTTTTTGCGCATCATCGACCGCGCGACGCAAGGCGGCGATCTTGCCCCCGCCTATGTGGGCGAGCAGCAGAACGCCGTCTTTATCACAAGCATTCATAAATCCAAGGGGCTTGAGTGGCCGGTCGTGTTCTTGTGCCAGTCGGGGCGGGACCACAGCTTTTACCGCAACGATTTAATCCGCCCGACGCTACTGCACTCCGAGCTCGGCTTTGCCTGCGTTAGGCGCGACGCCGAGCGCCGACAGCAGTTCGTCTCGGTGCCGCTCGGCGCGGTGCGCATCGAGAGCGAGCGCGCCATGCTCTCGGAAGAGCTGCGCATTCTCTATGTTGCGGCCACCCGCGCGCGCGAGCGGCTGATGATCACCGGTACAATGAAAAAAGCGCTCGAGACGGCGGAGGCGCTCTCGCCCGACGGCAGTGTGCCGTCCCCCGCACAGGTGCGCGCCTGCAAAAATTACGCCGAATGGCTGTTGCTGGCGCTGGGCCGCTACGGCGACGCGGCGCAGGCGCTGCGCTCGGGACAGTCGTTAGGGCAAATCGCGCTGCATTTTGATTTTTTAGAGGGCGGGGCTAGCGCACCATTGCTACCCGCTGAGCAGGCGGATCAGCAAAGCCTGTTCAGCGTCGCTACAGCACCGCTGCCCCCCGTCGACGATGCGTTGACCGACGCGCTGTCGCGGCGGCTGGCGTTTGAATACCCGTTTGCCAAAGCGGTCAAAACGCCTGCCAAGCTGGCAGTTTCCCAGTTGACCCACCCCGCGCATGACGCATTCCGTTTTGCCAAAAAGCCTGCCTTCGCGCTCGAATCGGCCGCCTCGGGCAGCGAGCGGGGTACGGCGGTGCACGCCTTTATGCAGTACTGCGATTATGCGGCGGCAAAGCTAAACGCTGCCGCCGAGCTGGCGCGGCTTAGAAACGCGGGCATTTTGACCGTGCGGCAGGCTGAATTGGTGGCGCTGGACAAAATAGAACAGTTTTTTGAAAGCGCACTGGCACAGCGCATTTTTGCCGCTAAAGAGATTTTGCGCGAATTTGCCTTCATGGTCAGCGCCGCAGCCTGCGCCTCGACTTGTGACCTCGCCGCCGAAAACGGCGAAGCGCCAATGCTGCAGGGCATAGCCGACTGCATTTTGCTTGAAGCTGATCACGCGGTGGTCATTGATTACAAAACCGACCGCGTCGGGGACGTTGAGACGCTGCGCGCGCGCTACGCCGGGCAGCTGGCGCTTTACCGCGAGATGCTCGCCACGGTGCTGCCGGTGCCTGTCACCGAATGCATTATCTGGTCGTTCGCGCTCGGCTGCGAGATCGACGTTGGGCAATTTTGCGCGGCTTTTTAAAGAATCCTCATTTTGCGCCCGGGAATTTTCGTCCGGCTTTTCGCCGTCTGGCGCGGCATTAAAGGCGTGTCGCATGCGGTTGCGCATAAATTTTTGCTATATAAAATTTATTTTAAAGCGCGGTGTCGGCAAATTTCTTTTAAAAACAGTTGACTTCTATAACCCGAGCTGCTATTATATATCGGTACAACAAAGCGGAACATTAAATGTTCTCACCTGTACGCCTGATGCGTACATGGTCAATAGCAGCACGGCACAGCTTTAGAGCTGTTTTTGTTGTCTTTGATTGGGTGTGGAACAAAACGTTTCGCACCCACTTTTTATTTGTAACGGAGGTGCTTGAACATTAGCGTTAAGGAACTACTCATAAACGAGGATATCAAGGATAAAGAAGTCAGGGTGATCGGCGCAGATGGCGAGCAGTTGGGCATCATGGATATCCGTGAGGCGCAGCGGCTGTCTATCGAGCAAAATCTTGATCTGGTTAAGATTGCCTCACAGGCCACGCCGCCGGTTTGCCGCATTATGGACTACGGCAAATATCGGTTTGAGCAGGCTAAAAGAGATAAGGAAGCCCGTAAAAACCAAAAGATTATTGAAACAAAAGAAATCCGCCTTTCGCTTAACATCGATATCGGCGATTTCAATACAAAGGTTAAACAGGCGGCCAAGTTCCTTGCCGAGGGTAACAAGCTGAAGGTTTCGATCCGCTTTCGCGGCCGAGAAATGGCACATCCCGAAATCGGGCTTGGGGTCATGGATCGGTTTGCAAAGGCGATTTCGGACTGCGGCAATATAGAAAAGGCCGCCAAGTTTGAGGGCCGCCACATGCTGATGTTTGTCGCCTCAAAACAACCTGCGAAGTAAAATTATTTGGGAGGAAATATAAGATGCCGAAGATCAAGACCCATTCGGGCGCCAAAAAGCGCTTCAAGCTGACCAAAACCGGAAAGGTTAAGCGCGCCTGTGCGTTCAAGCGCCACATCCTGACCAAGAAGGATACCAAGCGTACCCGCAGACTGCGCCAGGGCGCCATGACCGACGCGACCAACGTCAAGGCCATCAAGCTCCTGATTCCTTATAAGTAAACCATTACAATAATAACAACCCAACGGAGGTATAAAATATGGCTCGTGTTAAGGGCGCTATGATGACTAGAAAGCGCAGAAAAAAGGTATTAAAGCTTGCCAAGGGCTATTTTGGCGGCAAGAGCAG